>NZ_CP032229.1:4528116-4829990 GCF_004328625.1 Streptomyces seoulensis | reverse complement strand
GACGGCGGGGATCGCGACGCTGCCGGGCAGTTGGACCCCGGGGGTGCTGCTGGGGGCGATCGCCTTCGCGGCGCCGACGGCGAACGCGTACTTCACCACGTGGCAGCTGAAGCTCACACCGGACAGCCACCGGGGGCGGGTGGTGAGCGTCGCGGCCATCGCGAGCGGTGGCGGCGGCGCGATCGCCCCCCTGGCGGGCGGCGTCGTGCTGGACGTGGCGGGGCGGTTCGCCGGCCTGCTCGGCTGCGCCGCGGTGATGGCGGTCGTCGCCCTGCTGACCTCCCTGAGCCCGGCCCTGCGCCACGTACCCGAACTCCGGGTGGACGAGTCCGAACCGCCCGACACCGACCCGGCCGACACCGCCGACCCCGCCGACCCCGCCGACCCGGCATCGTCCGCCGCGGTCGCGGCCCGCGGCCCCTCCTCCCCCGTTCCATGACAGGCAGGCAGAGACATTCCCATGCCCCGTGATCTGGCCAACCCCGATCTCTACACCTCCGAGGCCCGCTTCACCATGTGGCAGGAGTACCTCCAGGCGGACGCGAAGGTCTGGAGCGATCCGGGCCTCTCCCCGTCCGGCTTCTGGTCGGTCTTCTCACACCGCGACGTCTCCTCCGTCCTCTCCCCCAAGGCCCCCTTCACGTCCGAGCACGGCATGATGATCGGCTTCGACGCCGAACACCCCGACAACTCCGGCGGCAGAATGCTGGTGGTGAGCGAGGGCGACTGGCACGCCACGCTGAAGCGGCTCATCGGGCCGTTCCTCTCGCGGCTGCGCGCCCCCGAACTCCAGTCGGTGCTGCACCGGGAGGTGCGGGACGTCATCGACCGGCTGCGCTCCGAGGACTCCACCGACATCGCCGTGAGCGTCGGCCCGCGGCTCCCCGCCGCCATCGTCTGCGAGGTCATCGGTGTGCCGCTGAGCGAGCGGGAACACCTGATCGACCTGACCAACCACGCCTTCGGTGGCGAGGAGAGCAGCTTCGACAGGATGACACCGGCCGAGGCGCACACGGAGATCCTCTTCTACTTCCACGAACTGATCGAGCGGCGTCGCCGGCAGCCCGGTTCCGACCTGGTCAGCGCCCTATTGGAGGACGGCCGGCTCAGTGTCGACGACGTGCTCGTCAACTGCGACAACGTGCTGATCGGCGGCAACGAGACCACGCGTCACTCGATCACCGGCGCCTTCCACGCCTTCCAGGCCTTCCCCGGCACTCTGGACGCGCTGCACGACGACCCGGACCTCGCCAAGCCCGCCGTGGAGGAGGTCGTCCGCTGGACGTCCCCGGCGGCGCACGTCCTGCGGGTGGCCACCGCGGACTGCGAGATCGGCGGCCAGGAGATCCTCAAGGGGCAGCCCGTCGTGGCGTGGCTGTCCGCCGCCAACCGCGACGAGCGGCTCTTCCCCGACCCGCACCGCTTCCTCCCGAACCGTGCTCCCAACCGGCACCTGGGGTTCGGCAACGGCCCCCACCACTGCCTCGGCGCCGCACTCGCCCGCCTCGAACTGCACGCCCTGCTCCGTGAGTTGGCCACCGAAGCGCGAGGGGTGGAACTGGCGGGAGACGTGCGCTGGATGCGTTCCAACCTGGTACAGGGCTACAGCGGCCTCGAGGTGACCATGGACTGGCGTTGACCCCGGACACCCCCCTGCTGAAGATCGGACTCTCACATGCCCCTGCCCCCGCCCTCGCCGTACCTGACCCGTCACACCCGGCCCGAACGCCCCGCACGCCGTCTGGTCTGCTTTCCCCACGCGGGCGGCGCGGCGAGCTTCTACCGCGACTGGGGGCAGTACGTGGACCCTTCGGTGGAGCTCCTGGCCGTCCAGTACCCGGGCCGCGAGAACCGGTTCCGCGAACCGCTGGTCCCGGCGATGGATCCGCTGGTGTCGGCCGTCGCCGGGGAGCTGCTGACTCTTCCGGCGCTGCCGACCGTGTTCTTCGGACACAGCATGGGCGCGGCCGTCGCGTACGAGACGCTTCTGCGCCTCGAACAGGCGGGGGCCGAGCACGTCACCCGACTGTGCGTCTCGGGCCGGTCCCCCGACGGTTCCGGAGGGCCCGCGGTGCGGACGGACGACGAGGTGGTCGCGGCGGTCAGGTCCCTGGGCGGCACGAACGCGGCCGTGTTCAACGACCCCGACCTGCGGGAGCTGCTCCTGCCCGCCATCAGCAACGACTACCGCCTGATCGACGACTACCGCCGCCGGACCGACGCGCCGGTGCTGCGGGCCGCCGTCCATGCCCTGACCGGTGACCGGGATCCGCAGGTCACCCCCGACGAGGCGGCAGGATGGCGTGCGGTCACCTCGGGTTCCTTCAGCCTCACCGTCCTGCGGGGCGACCACTTCTACCTCGTGCCGGCGGCCGAGGAGGTGGCCCGTATCGCCATGGAACCGGCACGGTCTCTTCCGGTTTAGCGGAATGCCCGAGGTCGGGACAGCGCGCATGGAAGTCGGGGGTGCGTCGGATGTCCTGAGGCCGGCCGGAAGCGGAACCTGGTCGTATGACGCGAAACCGGTCCGTACTCATCCTGCTGGTAGGGCTGCTGTTCTGCACGGGCATCGTGGGCTCCGGCACCCCGCCACCCCCAGAGACGCGCGCGGTGCGGGCCGCGGAGCGCGGCACCCACCCGCTGCGCACCACCGGCCCGCACGGCGACCTGGGCGATCTGCGGCCCCTGGGGCGCATGGTGGGCGACGCGCGGGTGGTGGGGCTCGGCGAAGCGACGCACAGCTCGCACGAGTTCTTCACGCTCAAGCACCGTGTGCTGCGCTATCTGGTGGAGCACAAGGGCTTCCGCACCTTCGCGCTGGAGACGAGCTGGAGCAGCGGCCTCCGGCTGGACGCGTACGTCCGGACCGGCGAGGGCGACCCGCGACGCATCATGCGGGAGGAGTTCCAGGACACGTACGCGTGGTGGAACACCGACGAGTACCTGGCTCTCATCGAGTGGATGCGCGCGTACAACGTCCGGCATCCGCGGGATCAACTGCGGTTCATGGGCGACGACTTCGCGTACGCGGGCCCGGAGCTCCACGACGAGGTGCTCCGGTACACGGCCCGGCACCTGCCCGACCTGCTGCCGCGTCTCACCGCGCTGTACCGGGGACTGCGGCCCACCACGTCGGCGGGCACCTACATGAAGACCTACCTGACCCGGCCCCTGGCCGAGCGCAGGGCGATGGCCGTCCGCGCGGAGACGGCCCTGTCCCTGCTCGCCCGCCGGCCGGTTCCCTCCTCAACGACGGAAGACGCCCACGCCTGGGCGGTCCAGCACGCGCGGGCGCTGGCACAGACCGCGCGCGGCTACGCGTTCGACTTCGACGATCCCGGGCAGCTGAGGAGGTCCATGGGCTACCGGGACGGCTTGATGGCGGACAACGTCGCCTGGTGGGCGGCCCGGACGGGCCACAAGGTGCTGCTGTCCGCGCACAACAGCCACATCGCCTACCGCACCTCCGACCCGCGGTACCCCCGCATGCAGGGCGCGTTCCTGCGGGACCGGCTGGGCAAGGACTACCTCAGCGTCGCCACGACCTTCGGCGAGGGATCCTTCAACGCGACGGACCCCGACGGCACGGCTCGCCTCCACACCGTGGGGGCCCCGCCGGCGAACAGCACCGAACGCTTCCTCAACCGGGTACGCCCCGGTGACTTCTTCCTGGACCTGCGCACCTCCCCGGCCCCGGCGCGCACCTGGCTGAGCACACCCCGGCCCACCCGCAGCATCGGCACGTCCTACCCAGAACGGCCTCACTGGATCGCCCTCGCGGACTCCCACGATGTCCTCTTCCACCTGCGCCACGTCACGACGGCCCGTCTGCTGTCACCTCCCAGCTGACGTTCCCCCCGGGGGTGGCCGTTGTCTCTCACTCCTCGTCGATCACCAGCCAACCGACCGGCGCCCGTAAGGCGGGCCCGGGAGCGGACAACTCCTTCGCCCTGTCGCGGATACTCGCGTCCATTGGTTCGGGCTCATGCCTGAGAACGAGAGGCCCTCATAGGTGAGGAACACGCGACGTCTTCGAGGCCGGCCCTCCGGTGCTCGTCGACCACGGCCCCGACTGCTAGGCCCCCGCCCTGCTATGGGCGCCGGGCAACCGGTGGCTGCTGTGGGGCTGGTCGTGGGAAGCCCGCGACGCTCCGTCGGAAACAGCGTCAAATGAGCGTCAGGACGGTTTCCCAGACGCCCCCATGGGCGAGGAGAACGCGTCCATCACCTCGCGAGACGTCCCACGAAGCCGCAGGTCAAACCCACTCCCCCGACACCAGGACACGTTCCACGTCGTGTATGTCGGGGAACACGTCGAGCGTACCCGGGCGCACCTGAGCAACCTAGGAAAACTGCAGGTCAAAGCCCCTTTGCAACGGGCTCCAGAATCGCCACGCACTCCACATGATGCGTCATCGGAAACAGATCAAACGCCCGCAGAGTCCGCACCCGATACCCCCCCTCCCGGAAGTACCCCAGATCCCGAGCCAGCGCAGCCGGATCGCAGGCCACGTAGGCGATGCGGCGCGCGCCCAGTGACGCGAGGTGCTCCACCGTCTTCTTGCCGGCGCCGGCGCGGGGCGGGTCCAGGACGATGAGGTCGACCTCGGTGATGCCGGTGCGGGGGAGGACGGACTCGACCTTGCCCTGTTCGACACGCACCCGGGGGAAGCCCGCCAGGTTGTGCCGCGCGTCCTCCACCGCCCGCTTGCCGGACTCGATGCCGAGGACCGCGCCGGTCTCGCCGAGGCGGTCGGCGAGGGCGCCGGCGAAGAGGCCGGCGCCGCAGTAGAGGTCGAGGGCCATCTCGCCCTTGCGGGGCAGGAGGCCCTGCATGACGGCCGTCACCAGGGTGTCCGCCGCCTTCGGGTGGACCTGCCAGAAGCCGCCGCTGCCGACGCGGTACGTACGGCCGTCGGCGCGCTCGCGGACGAACGCGCGGCCGTGGACGCGGTGGACGCCGCCGTCCTTCTCGTCGACGCGCATGACGGACGCGGGCCGGTCCAGCTCGACGAGCGGCAGCCGGGCGCCGGGGCGGGGCTCCAGGATGACCATGCGGTCCTGCGAGCCCGTCGCGGCGATCGCGTCGACGGAGGCCATGCCCGACCAGTCCCGGTCCTCGATGCCCAGCTCGCTGACGCCCTCGGCGGCGATCATGCAGTGGTCGACCGGCTCGACCTCGTGCGAGCGGTGGCGGCGCAGACCGGCGTTGCCGTCCGCGTCGACCGCGTACTGCATGCGCGTGCGCCACTGCGGGACCTGGCCCGCGGGCAGCTTGTCGCCCTCGGCCGGCATGACCGTGCCGTCCCAGCCGGCCTCCTCCGGGGTGAGGCCCGCGAGCCGCTGGAGCTGCTCGGCGATGACCTCGCCCTTCAGGCGGCGCTGCGCGCCCGGCTTGGCGTGCTGCCAGTCGCAGCCGCCGCACTTGCCGGGGCCCGCGAACGGGCACGGCGCCTCGACACGGTCCTTGGACGCGTCCAGGATCTCCACCGCGTCGGCCCGCAGGAAGCGCGCGCCCTCCTCGCCCTCGGTCACCCGCGCCACGATCCGCTCCCCCGGCAGCGTGTGCCGGACGAAGAGCACCTGGCCCTCGGCGGTACGGGCGATGCAGTGGCCGCCGTGGGCGACGGGGCCGACCTCGACCTCGTACTCCTCGCCCACCAGAGACTTCTTCTGTTCTGCCTGCATGGTGGGGTGACTCCAAGATCGGGGGGGGGGAGGGGCGCGGCGGACGAACCTGGGCCCGCGCGGACAACAGCCGACCAGTCTACGGGGTCCCAGGAGCCCCCACGGTCACTCCTTCGCCCCGGCCCCGTCCTTGTGCCGCTCGGCCGGTCCCCGCCGTACCGCGCCCGGCGCGCTCCAGTCCTGGCGCCTGCGGGCCCGGTCCCGGGCCACCTGGGAGGACTCCAGCTGGTAGGGCACCGAGGTGACCATCACACCGGGCGTGAACAGCAGCCGGCCCTTGAGCCGCAGCGCGCTCTGGTTGTGCAGCAGATGCTCGTACCAGTGACCCACCACGTACTCCGGGATGATCACCGACACCGCGTCGCGCGGGGACTCCTTGCGGAGGTTCTTGACGTACTCGATGATCGGCCGCGTGATCTCGCGGTACGGCGAGTCCAGCACCTTCAGCGGTACGTCGATCCCGCGCCGCTCCCACTCCGCGCGCAGCGCCTTGGTCTCCGCCGGGTCGACGTTGACGGTGAGCGCCTCCAGGGTGTCGGAGCGCATCAGCTTCGCGTAGGCCAGGGCGCGCAGCGTGGGGCGGTGGATCTTGGAGACCAGCACCAGGGAGTGCACCCGCGAGGGACGCAGGCTGTCGTCGGTGGGGCCGTCCACGGCGGAGATCTCGTCCGCGACCCGGTCGTAGTGCTTACGGATCGCGGTCATCGTCGCGTAGAAGATGCACATGCCCAGCAGCGCGACCCAGGCGCCGTGGGTGAACTTGGTGACCAGCACGACGACCAGCACCAGGCCGGTGAAGAAGGCGCCGAAGGTGTTGATCGCGCGGGCACGGATCATGCGGCTGCGCTCGGCCGGGTCCTTCTCGGCGGCCAGGTGCCGGTTCCAGTGCCGGACCATGCCGGTCTGGCTGAGCGTGAAGGACACGAACACACCGACGATGTAGAGCTGGATCAGCCGCGTCGAGTCGGCGCCGTAGATCACCACCAGCAGCATCGCCGTACCGGAGAGCAGCACGATGCCGTTGGAGAACGCCAGCCGGTCGCCTCGGGTGTGCAGCTGGCGGGGCAGGTAGCGGTCCTGCGCCAGGATCGAGCCGAGCAGCGGGAAGCCGTTGTACGCCGTGTTCGCCGCGAGGAAGAGGACCAGCGCGGTCGCGGCGGCGAGGACGATGAACAGGAAGCTGCCCTTGCCGAACACCGCCTCGGCGACCTGGGAGATCACCGGGTTCTGCACATAGCCGGAGCCGATGGGCACGCCGTGGCTCAGCAGGTCGCTGGCCGGGTGCTCGGCCATGCGGACCTTGGTGGTCATGGCGAGCGCGATGATGCCGCAGAACATGGTGACGGCGAGCAGGCCCATCATGGCGAGCGTGGTCGCCGCGTTCTTCGACTTGGGCTTGCGGAAGGCGGGGACGCCGTTGGAGATGGCCTCCACGCCGGTGAGCGCGGCACAGCCGGAGGAGAAGGCCCGTAGCAGCAGGAAGACCAGCGCGAAGCCCGCGAGGCCCTGGTGCTCGGCCCGGATGTGGAAGTCGGCCGTCGGCGCGCGCATCGTGTCCCCGAGGACCAGACCGCGGAAGGCGCCCCACGCGATCATGATGAAGACGCCGCCGACGAACACATAGGTCGGGATGGCGAAGAGCTTGCCCGACTCCTTCACCCCGCGCAGGTTCATCAGCGTCAGCAGGACGATCACGGCGCAGGCGCACAGCACCTTGTGCTCGACCACGAACGGGACGGCCGAGCCGAGGTTCTCGATGCCGGAGGCGATCGAGACGGCCACGGTGAGGACGTAGTCGACCAGCAGGGCGCTGGCGACGGTCAGCCCGGCGCGGGGGCCGAGGTTGGTGGTCGCCACCTCGTAGTCACCGCCACCGCTGGGGTAGGCGTGCACGTTCTGCCGGTAGGAGGCGACCACCGTGAACATGAGCACGACGACCGCGACGGCGATCCAGGGGCTGAAGTGATACGCCGACACACCCGCGATGGAGAGGACCAGCAGAACCTCCCCCGGCGCGTAGGCGACGGAGGACAGCGGGTCGGAGGCGAAGACGGGGAGGGCGATGCGCTTCGGCAGGAACGTCTCGCCCAGCCGGTCACTGCGCAGAGCGCGCCCGATCAGAATCCGTTTGGGCACGTCGGTCAGTTTGGACACGAGAGAGGATCGTAAGGCTTCGAACAGGCGGGCGCGCAACCGGCGGCCACGTTCTGCCTCACGAGTGAAATCGGGGGCGCCCGGAAGTGGGGTGTGCCGGGTGCGCGCGCCCCCGTGCCTAGATGACAGCTCCGGCCCGTCGTCGCACTTCGGAGGTCCCATGCCCGCCGCCGCCGAGCTGCTCGGGGCCGTGCTCGCCCTGGCCGGCCTCGCCGTCCTCACCGGATGCAGCGTGCGCAGCATCACTCGGCGCCGGACGCCGGGGGTGACCGCGGTCACGGAGCAGCGCAGATGAACGCCCTCACGCCGGGTTGACCGGGGGCGGGACGACGCACGCGTGTGCAGCTTTGGGCCCGGGTCTGAGACCCTGATGCCGAGCAGCAACTTTTGGACACCGGAAGGACGGTCGTGCACATCGTCATCATGGGCTGCGGCAGAGTGGGTTCCGCTCTCGCCCAGACCCTGGAGCAACAGGGACACACGGTCGCCGTGATCGACCGGGACCCCACCGCCTTCCGCAGGCTCGGACCGGGGTTCGGCGGCCGCCGGGTCACCGGTGTGGGCTTCGACCAGGACACCCTGCGCGAGGCGGGCATCGAGGAGGCGGGCGCCTTCGCCGCGGTCTCCAGCGGTGACAACTCCAACATCATCTCCGCCCGGGTGGCCCGCGAGATGTTCGGCGTGGAGAACGTGGCCGCCCGGATCTACGACCCCCGCCGTGCCGAGGTGTACCAGCGCCTGGGCATCCCGACCGTCGCCACGGTCCGCTGGACCGCCGACCAGATGCTGCGCCGGCTGCTGCCCTCGGGCGCGGAGCCGCTGTGGCGTGATCCCACCGGCGGGGTCCAGCTCGCCGAGGTGCACGCCTCCGCGAAGTGGGTCGGCCACAAGATCAGCAAGCTCCAGGAGGAGACGGGCGTCCGCGTGGCGTTCCTGACCCGGCTGGGCGAGGCCGTGCTGCCCACCTCGCAGACGGTCCTCCAGGAGGGCGACCTGGTGCACGTGATGATGCGCACGGACGAGGTCCAGAAGGTCGAGGCCGCGTTCGCCGACGGCCCCGAAGAGGAGGCCGGTCACTGATGAGGGTCGCCATTGCCGGAGCCGGCGCGGTCGGCCGCTCGATCGCGGCGGAACTGCTGGAGAACGGCCACGAGGTCCTGCTGATCGACAAGGCGCCCACCGCCATCTCGGTGGAGCGGGTGCCGCAGGCGGAGTGGCTGCTGGCCGACGCCTGTGAGATCACCGCCCTGGACGAGGCCGCGCTCCAGCGCTGCAACGTCGTGATCGCCGCGACCGGCGACGACAAGGTCAACCTGGTCGTCTCGCTGCTCGCCAAGACGGAGTACGGCGTCCCGCGCGTCGTCGCCCGGGTGAACAACCCCAAGAACGAGTGGCTGTTCAACGAGTCCTGGGGCGTGGACGTGGCCGTCTCCACCCCGCGTCTGATGTCCGCCCTGGTCGAGGAGGCGGTGAGCGTCGGCGATCTGGTCCGGCTGCTGCGCTTCAGCCACGGCGACGCCAACCTGGTCGAGCTGACCCTGCCGGAGGAGTCGGCGCTGGCCGGCACCCAGGTCGGGGACGTGGAGTGGCCCGAGGACACCAGCCTGGTCACCATCATCCGCGGCACCCGCGTGCTGACGCCGTCCAAGGAGGATTCCCTGGAGGCGGGCGACGAGCTCCTCTTCGTGGCCGCACAGGCCCGCGAGGAGCAGCTGGAGGACCTGCTGTCGGTCCGCCGCGACAGCGCCTGAGGCGGTACGTGAAGAGGGCGCCCCCGGATCTCTCCGGGGGCGCCCTCTTCGTCGTGAGCACTCAGCCCCTGCGGCGCCGTCCCGCTGCGGGCTCGTCGGCCTCGGCCACGTTCCCCGCACGCGCGGCCTTCTCCGCCTCCTCCGCCTTCTCGGCGGCCTCCATCTCGGCGAACACGTCGATCGGCGGCGGCGCCTTGGCGAGGAAGACCCAGGTGAGCCAGACCGCCAGCAGGAAGGGCGGGATCTTCAGGATGACGAGAATCCAGCCGAGCTGGGTGGTGTCGGCCCACCAGTAGAGCGGGAAGAGGATCGCGCACTTGGCGAGCAGGATCAGGCCCCAGGCCCAACTGGCCTTGGTGTACGCCTTCTTGCGGCCGGGGTTGCGGGTGCGCCAGGAGAGGTTCTCCTTGAACACCGGCCCCAGCATCAGACCGATCAGCGGCACCCCGGCGAGCGTCGTGATGATGTACGCCAGCGCCAGGCCCAGGGTGTAGAGCATGCCGGGCAGGTAGAAGTCCTTGGCGTTGCCGGTGAACATGGCGAACACGACGCCGAAGGCCACCCCGAAGACACCGCTGAAGGCGTGCTTGACGGTGTCCTTGCGCAGCAGCCGGACCACCAGCATGACCACCGAGACCGCCAGCGCGGCGATCGCGGAGACGTGCAGGTCCTTGTTGATCGTGAAGATCGTGACGAAGATCAGGCCGGGCAGCACCGTCTCGACCATGCCGCGGACGCCGCCGAACGCCTCGAACAGCGCGGCCTCGGTGACCGCCCGGGAGTCGTGGACCTGGCCGCCGTCCTCGCGGCCGCCGTCCGGCGGGCTCTGTCCGGCGTCTTGGGTCGGCTTGTCGAGGGACGTCACCGGCTACTCCCGTCCGAGGGGTCGCAGTTCGTATTTCGGGTTGAACAGCACGCGGCGGCCCCGGCTCATCGAGATCCGGCCCGATGCGATCAGCTTGCGGCCCGGTTCTATGCCCGTGATGGAGCGCCGGCCGAGCCACACCACGTCCAGCGCGGCGGTGCCGTCGAACAACTCCGCCTCCAGCGCCGGGACTCCCGCCCGCGGCCGCAGGGTGACCGTGCGCAAGGTACCAGTTACCGTGACGATCTGCCGGTCGTGACAGTCGCCGATCCGGGTGCAGCCCGCGGTCTCGGTGTCCTCCCGCAGCTCCTCCGACTCCAGGTCCTCCTGCGAGGTGGAGAGCCGGTCCAGCATGCGGCGGAACCGGCCTGCCGGCTTTTCGGATCGAGGAACGCCACTCATATCTGAAGCGTACCGGGGTGTGACCCCGAGGCCGTACTCCAGAGGGCCCCGGTCGAACACCGGTTCACTTCTCGAAGCGGTAGCCCATGCCGGGCTCGGTGATGAAGTGCCGGGGGTGGGCCGGGTCCGCCTCCAGCTTGCGGCGGAGCTGGGCCATGTAGACCCGCAGATAGTTGGTCTCGGTGCCGTAGGAGGGCCCCCAGACCTCGCGCAGCAGCTGTTTCTGGCCGACCAGCCGGCCGGTGTTGCGGACCAGCACCTCCAGCAGATGCCACTCGGTCGGGGTGAGCCGTACGTCCTTACCGCCCCGGTCGACCTTCTTGGCGGCCAGGTCGACGGTGAAGCCCTCCGTCTCCACGGTGGTCAGCTCGTCCTCGCCCGGCCCGACCGGCTCGGCCCGGCGCACGGCGGCCCGCAGCCGGGCCAGCAGTTCGTCCATGCCGAAGGGCTTGGTGACGTAGTCGTCGGCGCCCGCGTCCAGCGCCTCGACCTTCTCGTCGGAGGAGTGGCGGGCGGACAGCACCAGGATCGGCACCCGGGTCCAGCCGCGCAGCCCGCGGATCACCTCCACGCCGTCCATGTCGGGCAGGCCGAGGTCCAGCACGATCACGTCGGGGTGGCGGGAGGCGGCGAGCTGGAGCGCGGTGCGGCCGTCGGGGGCCGAGTCGACGTCGTACGAGCGCGCCCTGAGGTTGATCACGAGGGCCCGCACGATCTGCGGTTCGTCGTCGACCACCAGCACCCTGGTCATTGCGGCTGCCTTTCCTGTTCTGCGGTGTCCTCCCCCGCGTGGAGCGGGCCGGGCCGGGCGGCGCGGAGGCTGAGCACCATGGTGAGTCCGCCGCCCGGGGTGTCCTCGGCGGTCAGGGTGCCGTCCATGGCCTCGGCGAAGCCCCGGGCCACCGCGAGGCCGAGTCCGACCCCGGCGCCGCGCGGGGCGTCGCCGTACCGCTGGAACGGCTCGAAGATACGGTCCTTCGCCTCGTCCGGCACGCCGGGCCCCCGGTCCACCACCCGCACCTCGACCCGGTCGACCAGGGCGCTGGCGGAGACGGTGACGCGCCGGCCGGGCGGGCTGTACTTGACGGCGTTCTCCACCAGGTTGGCGACCGAGCGCTCCAGCAGGCCGGGGTCGACGGCGACCATGGGCAGCGTCTCGGGCACGTCCAGGGCGACGCTGTCCTCGGGGACGCCGACCAGCGCCATCGGCACCACCTCGTCCACGTCGATCTCGCGGATCAGCGGGGTGACGGTGCCGGTCTGGAGGCGGGACATGTCGAGCAGGTTGCCCACCAGGTGGTCGAGCCGGTCGGCGCCCTCCTCGATGCCCTCCAGCAGCTCGGCCCGGTCCTCCTCGGACCAGGCCACGTCGTCCGAGCGCAGGGAGGAGACGGCGGCCTTGATCCCGGCGAGCGGGGTGCGCAGGTCGTGGCTGACGGCGGCGAGCAGGGCGGTGCGGATGCGGTTGCCCTCGGCGAGCGCGCCCGCCCGGTCGGCCTCGGCCTTCAGACGGCGCCGGTCGAGCACGACGGCGGCCTGCGCGGCGAACGCGGCCAGCACCCGGCGGTCCTCGGCGGGCAGCACCCGGCCGGTGAGCGCGAGCGCCATGTGGTCGCCGACCGGCATGTCCACGTCGGCGTCCTCGGGCCGCTCCAGCGGGGGTCCGACCCCGGCGCGGCCGGCGCAGGTCCAGGGCTCCACGTCGCCCGCGCGCTCCAGCAGGGCGGCGGACTCCATGGCGAAGGTCTCCCGGACGCGTTCCAGCAGCGCCTCCAGGCTGGTCTCGCCGCGCAGGACGTTGCCCGCGAGGAAGGAGAGGATCTCCGACTCCGCCCGCAGCCGGGACGCCTGGTGGGTGCGGCGGGCGGCGAGGTCGACCACGGAGGCGACCGCCATGCCGACACCGAAGAAGATCGCGATGGCGACGATGTTGCGCGGGTCGGAGACGGTCAGGCGGTGCAGGGGCGGGGTGTAGAAGAAGTTCAGCAGCAGGGAGCCGAACGCGGCCGAGGCGAGCGCGGGCAGCAGTCCGCCGAGCAGGGCGGCGGCCACCGTGATCGCCAGGAACAGCAGCATGTCGTTGGCGAGGCCGAGGTCCACCGTGTTGAGCAGCAGCGCCAGCAGGGCCGGGCCCGCGAGCGCGGTCACCCAGCCCGCGACCACCCGGCCCCGGCCGAGCCGCGAGCCGCGCGCCACGGGCAGTCCGCGCCCCTTGGCGACCTCCCCGTGGGTGACGATGTGCACGTCGAGGTCGGGTCCGGACTCACGTGCGACGGTGGCGCCGACGCCGGGTCCGAAGACGTACTGCCACGCCTTGCGGCGCGAGGAGCCGAGCACGATCTGGGTGGCGTTGACGCCGCGCGCGAAGGCCAGCAGGGCGGCGGGTATGTCGTCGCCGACCACGTGGTGGAAGGTGCCGCCGAGGTCCTCCACCAGGGTGCGCTGAAGGGCGAGTTCCTTCGGGGAGGCGGCGGTGAGGCCGTCGCTGCGGGCTATGTAGACCGCCAGCACCTCGCCGCCGGCGCCCTTCTCGGCGAGCCGGGCGGCGCGGCGGATCAGGGTGCGCCCCTCGGGTCCGCCGGTCAGGCCGACGACGATGCGCTCGCGGGAGCCCCAGATCCGGGAGACCCGGTGCTCGCTGCGGTAGGCGTTCAGATGCTCGTCGACCCGGTCGGCCACCCACAGCAGCGCCAGCTCGCGCAGGGCGGTGAGGTTGCCGGGGCGGAAGTAGTTGGACAGGGCCGCGTCGACCTTGTCGGGCTGGTAGACGTTGCCGTGCGCCATGCGGCGGCGCAGGGCCTGCGGGGACATGTCGACCAGCTCGATCTGGTCGGCCCGGCGCACCACCTCGTCCGGCACCGTCTCGCGCTGGCGGACCCCGGTGATCGACTCGACCACGTCGCCGAGGGACTCCAGGTGCTGGATGTTGACGGTGGAGACGACGTCGGTCCCGGCGGCGAGGAGTTCCTCCACGTCCTGCCAGCGCTTGGCGTTGCGGGAGC
Source organism: Streptomyces seoulensis (assembly GCF_004328625.1). Lineage (NCBI taxonomy): Bacteria > Bacillati > Actinomycetota > Actinomycetes > Kitasatosporales > Streptomycetaceae > Streptomyces > Streptomyces seoulensis. Next base: position 4,816,128 of record NZ_CP032229.1, on the reverse strand, counting down.
CGGGGACGTTGGTGTGCGCGAGTTCGTCCACCAGGGCGACGGCGGGCGCCCGGCGCAGTACGGCGTCGACGTCCATCTCCTCGAAGGAGCCGCCCCGGTGCTCCAGCCGGCGGCGCGGCACCTGCTCCAGGCCGTGCAGCAGCGTCTCGGTGCGCGGGCGGCCGTGGTGCTCGACGTACGCCACCACGCAGTCGGTACCCCGCTCCAGCCGGCGGTGCGCCTCGGCGAGCATGGCGTAGGTCTTGCCCACGCCCGGTGCCGCGCCGAGGTAGATCCGAAGCTTGCCGCGTGCCATGGCCCCATTGTCTTTCCGGTGACTGCCGTCTGCGCCGGGTCGACCTTACGGCGGGCGGTGCGGACAAAGCGGACGGGGGGCCGCGCGACGGGACGCTTTGACGCAACCCTGACGCCTCGGGCGCACGTACGCGCGCAGGGCCGTACCCCCGGGGGTACGGCCCTGCGCGGATGTCTCTCGGCTCAGCGGACCACAGTGCCCAGCGAACCCAGGTGCTCAGCGAACCCAGGTGCTCAGCGGACCTCGGTGATCTCCGGGCCGCGCTGGAGCTGGCCCATGCCGCCGGAGAAGCGGGAGCCCTCCTCCTCCTGCTGCTGGACGCCCTCGGGGACCATCTGGGCGTCGTTGGGCAGCTTGAGGACGATCGGGTCGCGGGGCGCCATCGGGCCCTCGCCCCGCACCACGACGGTGTCCCGGAAGATCTGCTCCAGCAGCCCGGCCGCCTGCGGCTGCACCGCGCCCTGGCCGGAGATCACACCGCGCAGGAACCAGCGCGGGCCGTCCACGCCGATGAACCGCACGACCTGGAAGCCGCCCGTGCCGTCGGGCAGCTGCACCGGCACCTGGGCCCGCAGCTCCCAGCCGAGGGGGCCCTCGACCTCGTCGACGATGCCGCCCTGCTGGGTGATGCCGCCCGCGATCTCGTCGCGGACCTCGCCCCAGATGCCCTCGCGCTTGGGAGCGGCGAAGGCCTGGAGCTGGACCGCGCTGTCGCGCAGGACGACGGTGGCGGCGACGATCGCGTCACCGGCGACCTCGACCCGCAGTTCCATGCCGTCTACCCCGGGTACGAACAGACCGCCCAGGTCGACGCGGCCCTCGGCCGGGTCGCGCACCTCGGTGGAGTCCCAGGGTCCGTCGGGGCGCGGCTCGGGCTCGAGCCGTGCCCGCGTCTGCTGTTCCGCCTCGGTGCCGACGCTGTCGACGACCTGCTCGGTCTCGCCGGCCGCGTCCTCGGCGGCACCCTTCTTGTTGCGACGTCCGAACACGTCACTGTCCTTCCCGGTCGGATACGACCGAAGCGTATCGATTCCCACCCGCCCGGCCACCCGCGGCGGCCGGACCGTCGTGCCGCGCTAGCCGTCCACCGAGGCGTGACCTCCGGTGGACCCGAAGCCCCCCTCGGCCCTCACCGAACCGGGAAGTTCCGCGACCTCCCGGAAGCGGACCCTCTCGACCTGCTGGACGACCAGTTGGGCAATCCGGTCGAAGCGCTCGAACCGCACCGTGTCGCGCGGATCGAGATTCACCACGATCACCTTGATCTCTCCACGGTACCCGGCATCAACCGTCCCCGGGGCGTTCACAAGCGCCACTCCGCAGCGGGCCGCGAGGCCGGAGCGGGGGTGCACGAAGGCCGCGTACCCCTCGGGCAGCGCGATGGCCACGCCCGTGGGCAGCACGGCCCGCTCACCGGGCTTCAGTTCGCAACGCTCGGTGGTGCGCAGATCGGCCCCGGCGTCCCCGGGGTGCTCGTACGCCGGAAGCGGTACGTCGGGGTCGATGCGGCGCAGGGAGACGTCCAGCGGGGCGCTCACGGGTTCACCTCGAAGGCGCGGGAGCGCCGGATCTGGTCCGGGTCGCTCATGGCGGCCCGGATCTCCTGCTCGCGGCCGTGCTCGGTGAAGTGGTCGACCTTCACCTCGACGAACAGCGCCTCCGCGCGGACGGCGACGGGGCCCTCGGGACCGCCGATGCGGCCGGTCGCGCGGGAGTAGATCTTGCGTCCGGCGACCGCGGTGACCTCGGCCTGAAGGTGCAGCACGGTGCCGACGGGCACCGGGGCGACGAAGTCGGTCTCCAGCCGGCCGGTGACGGCGATGGTGCGCAGCAGCCAGTTCAGCGAGCCGAGGGTCTCGTCCAGGGCGGTGGCCAGCACGCCGCCGTGCGCGAGGCCGGGGGCGCCCTGGTGGGCGGGCTGGACGGTGAACTCGGCGGTCAGCGAGACGCCGTCGCCCGCGCGTGCCTCCAGGTGCAGCCCGTGCGGCTGGCCGGGGCCGCAGCCGAAACAGTGTTCGTAGTGGGCACCGAGCGGCTCACCGGGCGCGGGGGCGTCGGGATGCCGGACGGGGGGTTGTGCGTCGGCGGGGGGCTGGAGGCTGGCTGAACTCACAGGCGCAGACCTTACCGTTCCGCCCTGTGGCCGCCACCACGCCGCCGCCCCGGCGTCCGGGATGTCCGTCCACCGTGCCAAGCTTGGCTCATGCAGCCCTCCGCCGCCCCCTACGAAGAACGCCTGACCGCCCCGCGCTCGTGGTGGCTGATCAGCGTGCTCGTGGGCGTCTCCTTCGCCCTGATCCTGCTGCCCTTCGGCACCCTGCCGCTGCTCGGCGGCCTGGTCGGCGGCACGGCCGTCGCGGCGGTGATGGCCAGCGCGTACGGCTCCCCGCGAATCCGTGTGGTGGGCGACGCGCTGATCGCGGGCGAGGCCCGCATCCCGGTGTCGGCGCTCGGCGCGGCCGAGGTGCTGGACCCGGAGGAGGCCCGCGCCTGGCGCACGTACAAGGCCGACGTGCGCGCGTTCCTGCTGCTGCGCGCCTACATCCCGACGGCGCTGCGGGTCGAGGTGACCGACCCCGAGGACCCGACGCCGTACCTGTACCTGTCGACGCGGGAGCCGGAGAGGCTGGCGGCGGCCATCGCGGGCGCGAAGACCCCGGCCGCCTGAGCCGCGCCGTACCGGCGGTACGTCAGCTGCCGGTGCCCTCCGGGTATCCGGTGATCCTCAGCGGGTCCTCGGGCTCCTCCAGCGGCGGCAGGTCGGCCAGCTCGTCCCAGGGGACCTGGCTCTTGCGCAGGTCGGCACGCACGCGTGCGGCGAGCTTCCTGGTGTCCTTGCGGTTCATGACCGCGCCGACGGCGGCGCCGACCATGAACGGCATCAGGTTGGGCAGGTTGCGGACCATGCGCTTCATGATCTGCTGGCGCAGTTCGCGCTTCATCCGGCCGCTGAGGGCGACGTCGACGGACGCCGGTTTCATCACGTCGATGCCGCGCTCCCCCGACCAGGAGGCCAGGTACGCGGTGCTGCGGACGCGGAGGCCGCCGGGCGGGCGCAGGCCGTAGACCTCGTGGAGTTCGGCGATGAGCTTCAGCTCGATCGCGGCGACCCCGGTGATCTCGGCGGCCAGCTCCGTGGGCATGGCGGGTGGCACGGGGAGCATGGCGGCGGCGCCGATGCCGGCGCCGACCGTGGAGGTACCGGCGGCCGCTCCGGCCACCAGTTTGTCGGCGAGCTGCTCGGGCCCGAGGCCCGGGAACTGCCGCCGCAGGGTCGCCAGGTCGCGTACGGGCACGCGCGGGGCGAGGTCGATGACCCGGTCGGCCACGTAGGCGAGTCCCGCGCGGGCGTGCGTACCTCCCCTGCGGGCGCCTTCGCGGGCCAGCAGGCCGGCGCGGGCGCGCATCGCCGCCGCGCGGCCGGGGGACTCCCCCGTCCGTGCCGCGTCGCTCTCTGACGCCGGTTCGAGCGAGGCCCCCGGTCCGGCGGGGCCCCGCTCGTCTTCGTCACGTGTGCCGTGCGAGCTCTTGAAGAGCCCTTTGTCCGCTCCCGGAAGGTGGAAGCGGCGCTTCCGCGGAGGGGTCGAGCCAGTCACGGCCGACCCGCCCCTAGTCGCAGTCGCGGCAGATCGGCTGGCCGTTCTTCTCACGGGCCAACTGGCTGCGGTGGTGGACCAGGAAGCAGCTCATGCAGGTGAACTCGTCCTGCTGCTTGGGCAGCACGCGGACGGCCAGTTCCTCGTTGGAGAGGTCGGCGCCCGGGAGTTCCAGGCCCTCAGCGGCCTCGAACTCGTCGACGTCCACCGCGGAGGTGGACTTGTCGTTCCGGCGGGCCTTCAGCTCTTCGAGACTGTCCGAGTCGACGTCGTCGTCGGTCTTGCGTGGAGTGTCGTAATCGGTTGCCATGTGTCGCTCTCCCCCTCTGGGTGTCTGCGGTGTCTTCAGCGCACGTAACGCGTGAGAGGCCGGACTTGTGCCCGACCTGAGGCGGAGATTTTGCCTCACATCAAGGTCTGTTACTCAATCGACACCCAACCCGGCCCCTCGTGAGTGATCGGCTTGGATGGCGGTGAGGACCGTACACGGTTCGAATGCCGCACCTCAAAGGCGCCTCACCGTGTACTTCCCGTGATCAGGAGCCTTGAAAACCCGGATTTTCCCGGCTTTTCGGCCCCCTTCATGATCACGGAGGGTGCATGGCCGGAAATCCGCCCATGTGATTGATCACACAGGGAAAACCTCTTTCGGTGCTCGGAAAATTCCGCGCGAAGCGAACATCCTCCGCGAGTGTCCGGATCTGTGACAAGCGCGGTCACAACGGCAGCGTCACCCGCATCACCAGACCCCCGCCCTCGCGCGGAACAGCGGCGATGTGCCCGCCGTGCGCCCGCGCCACGGACCGCACGATGGACAGCCCGAGCCCGACCCCCTTGTCGCTGCCCGTACGCTCCGTGCGCAGCCGCCGGAAGGGCTCGAAGAGATTGTCGATCTCGTACGCGGGCACCACGGGACCGGTGTTGACTACCGTCAGCACCGCGCGGCCGTGCTCGACCGCCGTGGCGACCTCCACCCAGCCGCTCTCCGCCGCCTCGCCCTCGCGCTGCGTCTCGTCCGGGGCCACGTTGTAGCGCACCGCGTTCTGCACGAGGTTGAGCGCGATGCGCTCCAGCAGCACGCCGTTGCCGCGCACCACGGCGGGCTCCAGCTCGCTGCGGATCTCCACGCTCCGGGCCTCGGCCTCGCCGCGCACCTGGTCGATGGCCTGCCCGGCCACCTCCGCGAGGTCCACCGGTCCCCGCTCGACGATCTGGTTGTCGCTGCGGGCGAGCAGCAGCAGGCCCTCCACCAGCTGCTCGCTGCGCTCGTTGGTGGCCAGCAGGGTCTTGCCGAGCTGCTGGAGCTCCACCGGGGCGTCCGGGTCCGAGAGGTGGACCTCCAGCAGGGTGCGGTTGATCGCCAGCGGGGTGCGCAGCTCGTGCGAGGCGTTGCCGACGAAGCGCTGCTGGGCGGTGAAGGCCCGCTGGAGGCGCTCCAGCATGTCGTCGAAGGTGTCGGCCAGCTCCTTCAGCTCGTCGTCCGGGCCGTCCAGCTCGATCCGGCGGGACAGGTCCGACCCGGCCACCTGGCGGGCGGTGCGGGTGATCCGGCCCAGCGGGGAGAGCACCCGGCCGGCCATCGCGTAGCCGAACGCGAAGGCGATCACCGCGAGGCCCAGCAGGGCCAGCAGCGAGCGGCTCAGCAGGTTGTCCAGGGCCACCTGGCGCTGATGGTCCACGCACTGGCTGATCGCGGTGTTGAAGTCCTGGAGCGACAGGCTGGTGGTGTTGTTGATCGCCGGGCAGTTGCTGCTGGAGACCCGGAGGTCCTGATAGCCGACGATCTTGAACAGCGGCTGGTTGCCGGTGCTGATCGCCTGCGCGGCCAGCAGATAGATGATCGACAGCAGCAGGATGCCGGCGATCAGGAACATGCCGCCGTAGAGCAGGGTGAGCCGTATCCGGATGGTCGGGCGCAGCCAGGGGAAGGGCGGCTGGGGGCGGGGGTCCCAGGTGGGCTTCGGGGGCGTCTGGGGCGGTGCGGGGGTGGCGGCCACGGCGGATCAGATCCGGTAGCCGGAGCCGGGGACCGTCACGATCACCGGGGGCTCGCCGAGTTTGCGGCGCAGCGTCATCACCGTCACCCGCACCACGTTGGTGAAGGGGTCGGTGTTCTCGTCCCACGCCTTCTCCAGCAGCTGCTCGGCCGAGACGACCGCGCCCTCGCTGCGCATCAGGACCTCCAGCACCGCGAACTCCTTCGGCGCGAGCTGGACCTCCTTGCCGTCGCGGAAGACCTCGCGGCGGTTGGGGTCGAGCTTGATGCCGGCCCGCTCCAGGACGGGCGGCAGGGGCACGCTGGTACGCCGGCCCAGCGCGCGCACGCGCGCGATCAGCTCGCTGAAGGCGAACGGCTTCGGCAGGTAGTCGTCGGCGCCGATCTCCAGGCCCTCGACGCGGTCGCTGACGTCGCCCGAGGCGGTCAGCATCAGCACGCGCGTGGGCATCCCCAGCTCCACGATGCGGCGGCAGACGTCGTCGCCGTGCACGAGCGGGAGGTCGCGGTCGAGGACGACCACGTCGTAGTCGTTGACGCCGATGCGCTCCAGGGCGGCCGCCCCGTCGTACACGACGTCGACGGCCATGGCCTCCCGGCGCAGTCCGGTGGCCACCGCATCGGCGAGCAACTGCTCGTCCTCGACGACGAGTACACGCACGTCGCTAGTCCTTCCTGAAGTCCGCCCGGGTGGGCCGCGCCGGGGCGCGGGCGGGCGGAGACTGCCGTGGGATCGGGCCCCCATCCTGCCCTTTTCGGCCATAAGTCGGCTGTAAGCCGGGAGCGGGACCGCGAGAAAGGACCGAGAAGGGATCGGGAAAGGAACGTGACGGAGGGGGCGGGACGAGAATGCCGGAATTTCTCCCGTCGGCGAGGTTTCCGCGCGGAAGCGGGCGGGGAGGACGGCTTTACACCCCGCGATCACGCTCTGCATGTGCCGCAGCACCATGCGGCACCCCGCGATCACTCAGCGGAGCGGGCGCGGGTGTCCGGCACCGTCGCCGCCCAGCAGGGCAGTGCTGGGCACTCGCGGCGATGATCGCCCCTTCTTGAACCTGGCACACCCCGTGCCACCCGACCCACGACCCAGGACGAGGGGGCGCAGCATGGACGCTTTCACCACGGGACTTCTGCAGCGCATAAAGGCGACCGAGTCCGATCTGACGCGGGCGCGTGACGAGGGGGACGACTTCCTCGTCGAGGTGGAGCAGGGCGAGCTGGACGACCTGCGCCGCCTCGCCGCCGAACACGGCGTCGAGGTCGGGGTCACCCCCGCCTGACCGGCGCCGGGGCCCAGGGCCGGGTCAGTCCTGCCAGGCGCCGAAGTCCCCCAGCAGCCGCTGGAGGGGCTCGAAGACGGCCGGGGTACCGGCGAGCGTCAGCTCGGCCGAGGGGTGCTCTCCTGGCCGCCCACCGGTCACGGCGCCCGCCTCCCGCGCGATGAGGTCCCCCGCGGCCACGTCCCACGGGTGGAGCCCGCGCTCGTAGTACCCGTCGAGCCGGCCGCAGGCCAGGTCGCACAGGTCGATCGCCGCCGAGCCACCGCGCCGGATGTCGCGGACCAGCGGGATCAGCCGGGCCGCGATCTCCGCCTGCCGGGCACGGACCTCGGTGACGTAGTTGAAGCCGGTGGAGACCAGCGCCTGGTCCAGCGGGGCCGGCGGGCGGCAGACCAGCGGGCGCTCGCCCTCCCACGCGCCGGTGGCCCAGGCGCCCCCGCCGAGCACGGCCTGGTAGGTCTCACCGCGCATCGGGGCCGCGACCACCCCGGCCACGGTCTCCCCGTCCACCTCGGCCGCGATGGACACGGCCCAGGTCGGCAGCCCATAGAGGTAGTTGACCGTGCCGTCGAGCGGGTCGATCACCCAGCGGACCCCGCTGGTGCCCTCGGTGCTCGCGCCCTCCTCGCCGAGGAACCCGTCGTCGGGACGGCGCCCGGAGATCAGGTCCACGATCAGCTTCTCGGCGGCGAGGTCCATCTCGGTGACGACATCGACCGGGCTGGACTTGGTCGCCGCCACCGCGAGATCGGCCGGCCGCCCGTCCCGCAGCAGCGCACCCGCCTGCCGGGCGGCCTCCTGGGCGAGATGGAGCAGTTCGGAGTGGAGGGGATCGAGGGGGGCGGTCACGGGACTCCTCAGGCGAAGGGGCTGTCGGCGCCGGCGGCGGCCGGGCGGGGGGCGCGGGCCGGGCAGCAGCCGACCGGGCACACGTTGTGGCTGGCCCCGAGCGGGCCCAGGACGCACGGCGTGACCTCCTGGCCGCGCTCGGCGCCGGACCGCTCCACGACGAGGTCACGGACGGCGGCGGCGAAGCGCGGGTCGGCGCCCACGGTGGCCGAGCGGCGCACCGGCAGGCCCAGTTCCGCCGCCTTGGCGGTGGCCTCGGTGTCGAGGTCGTAGAGGACCTCCATGTGGTCGGAGACGAAGCCGATGGGCGCCATGACGACGGCCGGGACCCCGGCGGCGTGCCGCTCCTCCAGGTGGTCGCAGATGTCCGGCTCCAGCCACGGGATGTGCGGGGCGCCGGAGCGGGACTGGTAGACGAGCTGCCAGGGGTGGTCGACACCGGTGCGCTCACGGACGGCGTCCGCGACCAGCTGGGCCACGTCCAGGTGCTGGGCGACATAGGCGCCGCCGTCCCCGTGGGCCTCGACGGGGCCGGAGGTGTCGGCGCCGGCGAGCGGGATGGAATGGGTGGTGAAGGCGATGTGGGCGCCGTCGCGCACCTCGTCGGGCAGGTCGGCCAGCGAGCGCAGCACGCCGTCGACCATGGGCTCCACGAAGCCGGGGTGGTTGAAGTAGTGCCGGAGCTTGTCGACCTTCGGCGGCGTCAGCCCCTCCGACTCCAGCGTGGCGAGCGCGTCGGCCAGGTTCTCCCGGTACTGGCGGCAGCCCGAGTAGGAGGCGTAGGCGCTGGTGGCGAGGACGAGCACGCGGCGGCGGCCGTCGGCGGTCATCTCGCGCAGGGTGTCGGTGAGGTACGGCTGCCAGTTGCGGTTGCCCCAGTAGACCGGCAGGTCGAGACCGTGGCCGGCGAAGTCCTTGCGGAGGGCGTCCAGCAGCTCGCGGTTCTGCTCGTTGATCGGGCTGACGCCGCCGAACAGGAAGTAGTGCTGCCCGACCTCCTTGAGGCGTTCCTTGGGGATGCCTCGGCCGCGCGTGACGTTCTCCAGGAACGGGACCACGTCGTCCGGGCCCTCGGGGCCGCCGAAGGAGAGCAGGAGAAGGGCGTCGTAGGGGGTGGCATCGAGCGCGTCTGGCATGACTCGATCCTGCCACCCGCCACTGACAGGCGGGAAACGGCACGGGGGTGCGCCGGAAAAGCAGGTCTTCACACTGATTCGTCCTGGGCTTCGATCGGGATGGAAACCTGCTGCGTTAGGGTCACCTAACTTGTAAGCTGTATCCACCCACTTCGCGCCTTACTGAGCTGTCCAGACGGAGCCCCGCGTGCCCAGCCCCTACCGCGCCCTGTTCACCGAACCGGGCACCAAGAGCTTCTCCGCCGCGGGTCTCGTCGGCCGGATGCCGCTGTCGATGATGGGCATCGGCGTGGTCACGATGATCTCCCAGCTCACCGGCCGCTACGGCCTCGCGGGCGCCCTCTCGGCCACCATGGCGCTCTCCGCCGCCGTGCTGGGCCCGCAGATCTCCCGCCTGGTCGACCGGCACGGACAGCGCCGGGTACTGCGCCCCGCGACCCTGGTGGCGCTCGCGGCCGGTGCCGGGCTGCTGGTCGCCGCGCACTTCGGCCGGCCGGACTGGACGCTGTTCGCCTCCGCGGCCGGGGTCGGCGCGGTGCCGAGCCTCGGCGCGATGATCCGCTCCCGCTGGGCCGCGCTCTACGCCGGCACCCCGAAGCTGCACACCGCCTACTCGTTCGAGTCGGTCGTCGACGAGGTCTGCTTCATCTTCGGGCCGATCATCTCCATCGGCCTGTCCACCGCCTGGTTCCCGGAGGCGGGCCCGCTGCTCGCGGCCTGCTTCCTGGCCGTCGGCGTCTTCTGGCTGACCTCCCAGCGCGCCACCGAGCCGGTGCCGCACCCGCGCGAGGACCACGCCACCGGCAGCGCGCTGCGCTCCCCCGGGCTCCAGGTGCTGGTGGCGACCTTCGTGGCGACGGGCACGATCTTCGGCGCGATCGACGTGGTCACCGTGGCCTTCGCCGACGAGCGCGGCCACAAGGGCGCGGCCAGCGTGGTCCTGGCGCTGTACGCGGCCGGTTCGTGCGTCGCCGGCCTGGTCTTCGGCCTGCTGCGCTTCTCGGGTCCGGCGCAGCGCCGGTGGCTGCTGGGCGTGAGCGCGATGGCCATGAGTATGATCCCACTCCTACTGGTCGGAAACCTGGCACTTCTGGCCGCGGCACTGTTCGTTGCGGGACTGTCCATCGCACCGACGATGATCACGACGATGTCCCTCATCGAGAAGCACGTACCTCGCGCGAACCTCACCGAGGGCATGACCTGGGTGGGTACCGGTCTGGCGGTCGGGGTCGCGCTCGGCTCCGCCATGGCGGGCTGGGTGATCGACGCGGCCGGCGCGCGCGCCGGGTACGGGGTCCCGGTGGCCGCCGGGGCCGCCGCGGTGGTGGTCGGTTTCCTCGGGTACCGCCGGCTGCGCAGGCCGGTCACGGGGCGGGGAGGCACCGTTGAGCAGCACGGCGAACGGGAAGCACGGAACCTGGCGTAACTGGGGCGGCAATGTCACCGCCCGGCCCGCCCGGCAGGTGACGCCGGCCTCGGTGGCGGAACTGGCCGCCGAGATACGTGCGGCCGCCGAGCGCGGGCAGCGGGTGAAGGCGGTGGGCACCGGGCACTCCTTCACCTCGGTCGCCGCCACGGACGGGGTGCTGATCCGCCCCGATCTGCTGACCGGCATCCGCGCGATCGACCGCGCCGCCATGACCGTCACGGTGGAGGCGGGCACCCCGCTGAAGCGGCTCAACGCGGCGCTGGCGCGCGAGGGCCTGTCGCTCACCAACATGGGCGACATCATGGAGCAGACCGTCGCCGGGGCCACCAGCACCGGCACCCACGGCACCGGCCGGGAGTCCGGCTCCATAGCGGCCCAGATCACCGGGCTCGAACTCGTCACCGCCGACGGCTCGGTGCTCACCTGCTCCGCCGAGCAGAACCCCGAGATCTTCGCCGCCGCCCGGATCGGCCTCGGGGCGCTGGGGGTCGTCACCGCGCTGACCCTCGCCGTCGAGCCGCTGTTCCTGCTGACGGCGCGCGAGGAGCCGATGCCGCTCGACCGGGTGCTGGCGGAGTTCGACCAACTCTGGGCGGAGAACGAGCACTTCGAGTTCTACTGGTTCCCGCACACCGGCAGTACCAACACCAAGCGCAACAACCGCAGCGAGGGCCCCGCGCGGCCGGTGGGGCGGGCGGCCGGCTGGTTCGAGGACGAGTTCCTGTCCAACGGCCTCTTCCAGGCGGTCCAGTGGGCGGGGCGCGCCGCCCCCGTCTCCGTCCCGGCGATCGCCCGCGTCTCCAGCCGGGCGCTGTCGGCGCGGTCGTACACCGACATCCCGTACCGGGTGTTCACCTCGCCGCGCCGGGTGCGGTTCGTGGAGATGGAGTACGCGGTGCCGCGCGCGGCCCTGACGGAGACGCTGCGCGAGCTGAAGGCCGTGATCGAGCGGTCGGGGCTGCGGATCAGCTTCCCCGTGGAGGTGCGCACCGCCCCGGCCGACGACATCGCCCTGTCCACCGCGTCGGGCCGGGACAGCGCCTACATCGCGGTCCACATGTTCCGGGGCACCCCGTACCAGGCGTACTTCAGCGCGGCGGAGCGCGTGTTCACCGCGCACGAGGGGCGGCCGCACTGGGGGAAGGTGCACACGCGGGACGCCGGGTACCTCGAAGGGGTGTATCCGCGCTTCACCGAGTTCACGGCGTTGCGGAACCGGCTGGATCCGGAACGGCTGTTCCAGAACGACTACTTGCGGAGGGTTCTGGGGTAGCGGGCGCCTGGTCGGTCGCGCTCCCGCTCGGGGTGGGGGCCGGGCTGGCCGTTTCGCCGCCGGGCACGCCGCTCGATCCGTCGCCCGGGGTCCGGGTGGTCTCGGGCGTCGTCGGCCGGGTGGTGGCGGAGCCGTCCTCGGACGGTGTCTCCCCGGTGGAGCCCGTCGTACCGGACGGCGTGTCCACCGGCGTGGGGGCCTCGTCCCTGCGCTGGTGGTGGGAGGAGCCGCGCCCGCCGACCGCGTCGCTGACCGTGGTGCCCGAGCCGCCGCTGAAGCTGCTGCCGGACGCCGCCTCGTAGACGGTGATGCCACCCATGGTGACGCCGAAGACCAGCGCGGCCGCGAGCAGCGGGCGCTTCCAGCTCTTGACCTTCGCGCGGTAGACGGTGCCGTCGGTGAACTCCCCCGACGCCGGCACCGGCGCCGACGGCGACACCGACGCCTGCCCCGCCCGGCCGGCGAGGGCCGGGGTACGGGACCGGGTGGTGTCCCGGGCCTCGCGGAGCTGTTCGCCCGTGGTCCGGAAGAACTGCTGGAAGACCGAGCCGCCGCAGGTGGCGACGATGCTGACCACCCCGGCGCCCAGGATCGTGCCGTACACCCCGAAGTAGGAGGCCATCTTGGCCGCCACGACCGCCGCGAGCGCGCTGCCCGCGACCTGGGGGACGTTCAGGTCGAACCGCTTCCGACCCGCATCGGGCGTTTTACGCATACCCGGAACCCGCTGCCTTTCCCTTTGCTCGGCGTCGGCTCCTGCCGACAGGTGACGAGTGAGGGACGTGCCGGTGAAACCATTAGTTCCGTTTCGCCGGATTGCGTGAACTTCGCCACGTTGGTGACGTCCGGAACCCGCCCAGGGGCGGCCAAGTCGCACCCCGCGACAGAAGTTGACAGGCGCGCCGAACAACACGCATGGCCCGAATGGAGTACTGTTGCGAGCCCTGGGCACCGGTGTCCCATCGGGATGTCCGGAGCCCCGCAGGGCCGCCAGGAGGGGGAGAGTTGCACAGGGTGATGGAGTTCGTCACTCAGCGTTGCGAACAGGTAACCGTGCCATAACGGCGGTGCTCGGCTCGCGCCCGACACGCCGGGCAACTCGGCAAGGTTGTGGCACGTTGCGCTCGGGCAGGCCACACTCGACTAGCGGAAGCAGCGACGCACGTGACGTCGGCAGGCACCATCCGGGAGGTCCCCATGCCCGAACTGCGTGTCGTGGCCGTCTCGAATGACGGCACACGGCTGGTGCTCAAGGCTGCCGACGCGACGGAGTACACCCTTCCGATCGACGAGCGGCTGCGCGCCGCCGTGCGCGGCGACCGCCCCCGCCTCGGCCAGATCGAGATCGAGGTGGAGAGCCACCTCCGCCCCCGTGACATCCAGGCGCGGATACGAGCCGGTGCCACCGCGGAAGAGGTCGCCCAGCTCGCCGGCATCCCCGTCGACCGGGTCCGCCGCTTCGAGGGCCCGGTGCTCGCCGAGCGTGCCTTCATGGCCGAGCGCGCCCGCAAGACCCCCGTCCGCCGCCCCGGCGAGAACTCCGGCCCGTTGCTCGGCGAGGCCGTGCAGGAGCGGCTGTTGCTGCGGGGCGCGGAGAAGGACACCGTGCAGTGGGACTCCTGGCGCCGCGACGACGGCACCTGGGAGGTCCTGCTCGTCTATCTGGTCGCGGGCGAACCGCACTCGGCGAGCTGGACGTACGACCCGCCCCGGCGGCTCGTCCAGGCCGTCGACGACGAGGCGCGCTCGCTGATCGGCGAGTCCGACGACCTCGCGGTGCCGGAGCCCAGCTTCCCGTTCGTCCCCCGCATCGCACGGCTCCCGCGTGACCGTGGCATGGACCGCGCCCTGGACCGGGGCGACCGCGAGCGGCCCAGCCTGCCCGCGCAGCCGTCCGAGCCCGTCGAGGAGACGACGGGTGAACGCGACTCCCTGACCAGCCTGTTGGAGGCCGTGCCGAGCTTCCGGGGCGATCTGGTGGTGCCGGAGCGGCCGCCGGAGCCCCCGGAGGAGCCGGCCGAGGAGGTCATGGAGGAGGAGCCTCCGGCGCCCGCCGCGTCGGCCGGTTCCGCCTACGCGGACGTACTGATGCCCCGTGCCGTCTCCAGTCACCGCGACCGGCTGACCGGCGCGACGGACCGTCAGGCCGAGGCCGACGGGGTGCGCCCCGGCCGCCGGGCCGCCGTACCGAGCTGGGACGAGATCGTGTTCGGCACCCGGCGCAAGAAGCAGGAATAGCGGGACCGTGAGGGGGAGCGTACGCACGCTCCCCCTCACGTCCTCCTAGCGCGGGTCCGGGCCCACCGCGACCGGGCGGGACGGGTCGCTGGACCACTCCGACCACGAACCCACGTACAGCGCCGCCGGGATGCCCGCGACGGCCAGGGCCAGCGCCTCGTGGGCGGCGGAGACACCGGAGCCGCAGTAGACGCCGACCGGGGCGTCGCCCGAGACACCGAGGGCCTTGAAGCGGTCGCGGAGGTCGGCGGCGGGGAGGAAGCGGCCGTCGGGGCCCACGTTCTCCATGGTCGGGGCCGACAACGCGCCCGGGATGTGCCCGCCGACCCGGTCGATGGGCTCCACCTCGCCCCGGTACCGCTCCCCAGCGCGGGCGTCGAGCAGCACCCCGGACTCCGCGAGCGCGGCCGCGCTGTCCGCGTCGAGCACTCCGGTCGCCTCCGGCAGGGGCGCGAAGTCGCCCTGGGCCGGGGCCGGTACCTCCGTGGACAGCGGGCCCTCCCATGCCGTCAACCCGCCGTCGAGCACCCTCACGTCCGGGTGACCCGTCGCCCGCAGCAGCCACCAGGCGCGGGCGGCCGCCCAGCCCTGGCCGCCGTCGTACACGACGACCGGGGTGCTCGCGGAGACGCCCGCGCGGCGCATCGCGGCGCCGAACTCCGCGAGGTCCGGCAGGGGATGGCGGCCGCGCGGGCCGGGGGGCGCGGCCAGTTCCCGGTCCAAGTCGACGAAGACCGCGCCGGGGAGGTGCCCGGCCTCGTAGGCGGCGCGGGCGTCGAAGGCGGGCGCGTCCGGCGCGCTCAGCTGCCAGCGCAGGTCCAGCAGCGTCGGCGGGGTGGGTCCGGCCAGGTCCCGGGCCAGTTCGGCGGCGGTGATGATGACTGTCATGGCGCCATCCTCGCGCACGGGGTGGCCGCCACGCCCAGCTGCCACTACTCTGCTCGGCCGGACAGCCCCGATCACACGGCGTACGGTATCGGGCACACAGTGTGCGTTCGGCGGCACGCGCCGGTCATCGCCCGGAGGGCACGGCGGACGGCGGCCGACCGGACCTTCCGCCTGGACCGCGCGTCGCCACGTACCGGTGGCGGCACGGGCCCGCGGGGAGCGGATGCGACGCGGCCCCCATGAGGGACCGGAGAGAGAGTGAGCGATGACCGAGGCACCGGAGTCGGCAGGCCCACGAGCGCCCCACGC
This sequence comes from Streptomyces seoulensis, assembly GCF_004328625.1. Lineage (NCBI taxonomy): Bacteria > Bacillati > Actinomycetota > Actinomycetes > Kitasatosporales > Streptomycetaceae > Streptomyces > Streptomyces seoulensis. Next base: position 4,800,839 of record NZ_CP032229.1, on the reverse strand, counting down.
GCCCGGCACGCCGTGCTGGGTGAGCCTGATGACGCGGGCGGCGGACGCCGCCGAGGAGTTCTACGGGGCCGTGCTCGGCTGGGAGTTCCGGGCCGGTCCGCTCGGCCGCCCGGTACGGGCGTCGCTGGGCGGCCGGGAGGTGGCCGTCATCAACCAACTCCCGGCGGACGCCGGGCTGTCGGCCGCCTGGACGCCCTATCTCGCCTCGGACGACGTGGACCTCACCGCCGAGCGGGTGCGGCTGTCCGGCGGCACGGTGGCGGTGGGCCCGCTGGACGCGGGTGAGAACGGCCGGGTGGCCGTCGCCGCCGACCCGTCCGGCGCGGTCTTCGGCTTCTGCACCGCCTGGGCGCACCCCGCCCCGGCGGGCGCCCGGGGGCCGGGCATGCCCGCGTGGACCGAGCTGCGGACGGTGTCGGCGGTGCGCGTGACGACGTTCTACGCGCGGGTCTTCGGCTACGAGGCGGAGCCGCCGTCGGCCCCGGACCACATCACCCTGCGCAGCGGCGGCCGTCCGGTGGTGGCCCTGCGCGGGATGGGCCACGCCCTCCCCCGCGCCCTGGGCGCGCACTGGCTGCCGCACTTCGAGGTGGCGGACACCGACGCCACGGTCCGCCAGGTGCTGGAGCTGGGCGGCCGGGTGCTGGAACCGGCCCACGACGGCCCGTACGGGAGAGTCGCCACGGTGGCGGACCCGCAGGGGGCCCGGTTCGGCGTGGCGCGCAGGGTGGGGACGGTGCCCCGGCCGCGCGGATAGCTCAGGCGGAGGTCACCGGCAGGACGTCCGGGGAGAGGGCGCCGGCCTGGGCTCCGGCGGCGGTCATCCGGCGGCGGTGGTGGCGGCGGCACAGGACCTCGTAGCCGACGGCGGTGGCGGGGCGGTTGACGTCGCCGACCACCACCTGCTCGCCCTCCACGACCATCTCGCCGCCGACCGTACGGGCGTTGTGCGTGGCGCGGGCGCCGCACCAGCACATCGCCTCGACCTGGAGCGTCTCTATCCGGTCCGCGAGTTCGATCAGGCGCTGGGAGCCGGGGAACAGCTTGGTGCGGAAGTCGGTGGTGATGCCGAACGCGAAGACGTCGAGGTCCAGGTCGTCCACCACCCGGGCGAGCTGGTCGATCTGCTCGGGGCCGAGGAACTGGGCCTCGTCCACGATCACGTAGTCGACCCTGCCGCCGCGTGACATCAGGGCGACGACATGGCCGTACAGGTCCATGCCCGGCATCGCCTCGACCGCGTCGGTGACCAGGCCGAGGCGGGAGGACAGCTTGCCCTCGCCGGCCCGGTCGTCCCGGGTGAAGATCAGGCCCTGGAGTCCTCGCGCCGAGCGGTTGTGCTCGATCTGCAGAGCCAGGGTCGACTTCCCGCAGTCCATCGTTCCGGAGAAGAACACCAGCTCGGACATGAGGGGTTGAGCACCTTTCGGCGAGTGGACGGTGGGGGGTCGGTGGGGGGTCAGGAACGGACTTCGAGGAGGGGGACGAGCTGCTCGGCGGGGGTCATCGAGCCGTGGTTGCCGACCATCAGCGACTCCTTGGGCTCGCGCTCGGAGGCGGTGATCAGCACGTCGTCGTAGGCGGCGGCGACCACGTCACCGATCCTCGGGTACACCCGCTCGTCGACGTGCGGGCCGAACCAGCCGGCCTGGATCGCCTCGTCGCGGGAGGCGATCCAGAAGCGGTCGCCGAGGACCTCGCGCCAGCAGGTCAGCACGTCGTTCGCCGCGCCGGGCACCGCGTACACGTGCCGGGCGCGGCCCTCGCCGCCGAGGAGGGAGACGCCGGCGCGCAGCTCCCAGTCCTCGTCGAAGTCGATGCGGTGCTCCTCGTCGAAGGGGATGTCGATCATGCCGTGGTCGGCGGTGACGTAGAGCGCGCTGCGCGGGGGAAGCCGTTCAGCCAGGCGCTGGGCGAGCCGGTCGACGTACATGAGCTGGCCGCGCCAGGTGTCGGAGCCGACGCCGTAGCGGTGTCCGGCGCCGTCGAGTTCGGCGTAGTACGTGTAGACCAGCGAGCGGTCCCCGGCGGCGAGCTGCTCGGCGGCGAGGTCCATGCGCTCCTCGCCCGCGAGACTGCCGACGAAGGTGCCGCCGCTGAGGGCGACCTTGGTCAGCGGGGTGTGCTGGAAGTGCGGCGAGGACACCTGGGCGGCGTGCACCCCGGCGCGGTCGGCCAGCTCGAACACGGTGGGGTACGGCTGCCAGGCGTGCGGCGGGGTCCAGGGCTGCCAGCGGAGCTGGTTCATCAGCCCGCCGGTCTCCGGGTCGCGCACGGTGTAGCCGGGCAGGCCGTGCGCGCCGGGCGGCAGTCCGGTGCCGACGGAGCCCAGCGAGGTCGCGGTGGTCGCCGGGTAACCGGCGGTGAGGGGGCGGCCGGTGCCGCCGCGCGAGGTACCGAGCAGGGAGTTCAGGAACGGCGCCTCGTCGGGGTGGGCGCGCAGCAGCTCCCAGCCGAGGCCGTCGACGAGGAAGACGCAGACCCGGTCGGCGGGGGTCAGCTCGGTGATCGTCGGGGTCATGCCGGGGACGCCCAGGCCGGCCGCGAGGGTGGGCAGCAGGTCGGCGAGGGAGCCGTGGCCGTACTCGGGCAGCGGGGCGGAGGACAGGGCGAGGGGTTCCAGGGCGTCCCAGGGCGAGGGCTGCATCAGCGGGTGACGTCCGCGGTCGCCTCGGAGATGGACTGCGCGAAGGCGAGCGCCTGGCGCACGGTCTCCGGGCCGTCCCCGGCCTCGCTCACCCGCAGGCTGAGGTCGTCGGCGGTGGAGCTGCCGGTGTAGCCGTGGTCGGCCTCGCAGTTCGGGTCGCCGCAGGCGGCGGGCTCCAGGTCGAGGCGGCTGACCGCGCCCCAGCCGATGGTGAGGACGACCTCGCGGGGCAGGGTGCCCGGCGTGTACTGCTCGGGGTTGGCCACCACCCGGCTGACCACGACGGAGGAGATCCGGCCGATCTTCACGGACTCGGTGGACGTGGTGGCGTACGGCGTCGGGGAGGTGCCGTCGGCGGCCTGCTCGTCGGTGTGGCTGACGAGGAAGCGGTTGGCGGTCAGGACGAGGACGGTGACATGGCGGCGGACCTCGTTCTGGTCGAACGTGGTCTCCTGGTGGACCAGGTACGACTTGACGGCCTCGCCGCCGACAGCGGCCTCCACCGCCTCGGCCACGAGGGCCGGGTAGTAGCCGCTGCGCTCGATCGCCGCGCGAAGCCCCTGGGTCGTCGTACTGGTCTTGGCCATGGCGTCCATCCTAATCCGTGACCAGGTGCACTCCGGGCCAGTCGGGACGACCCGCACACCGGGCCGGCCCGCATCCGGACCTCCTTTGTCCGCCCGGCGGAAGCGGCTCAGTACGTCGGCAGCGTGCGTGGGCCCTGGTCGTTGCGGGCCGGGGGTGGGGCGAGGCGGATGGTGGCGTCGAGGACGGTGGTGCCGTGGGGGGCCACGACGACGGGTTCGAGGGTGATGGCGGTTACCTCGGGGTGGTCGTCGACGAGGCGGGAGACGCGGAGGAGGAGTTCTTCCAGGGCGGGGGTGTCGACGGGGGTGGAGCCGCGCCAGCCGAAGAGGAGGGGGGCGGTGCGGATGGAGCGGATCAGGGAGGTGGCGTCCCGGTCGGTGACGGGGACCAGCCGGTGCGCCATGTCGTCCAGGAGCTGGGAGGCGGCCCCGGCCAGCCCGAAGGACAGCACGGCACCGGCCGCCGGGTCGATGACCGCCCGTACGACGGTGTCGACGCCCCGGGGTGCCATGGCCTGCACCACCGGCCGCAGTTGCTCCGGCGGGCCGAACAGCTCGGTCAACTCGCCGTATGCGCGCCGCAGTTGCTCCTCGTCCGTGAGGTCGAGCCGGACCCCGCCGAGGTCGGCGCGGTGCCGCAGGTGGGGTGCGGTGGCCTTGAGGGCGACCGGGTAGCCGAGGCAGTGGGCGGCGGACGCGGCGGCGTCCGGGGTGGGCGCGAACAGCGCGGGCCGGACGTGGATGCCGTAGGTGGCGAGCAGCTCGCGGGTGTCCTCGGGGCCGACGGCGAACCCCTCGCCCCGTTCCAGCAGCCCGGCGATGATCTCGGCGGCCTTGCGCTCGTCGATGTCGTCGTACTCCGGCACCTTGCCCGGGTCGGCGGCCTCCCGGCGCCACTGCCCGTACCGGACCGCCTCGGCCAGCGCGCGCACCGCGCGTTCGGCGGCGGGGTAGGCCGGGATCAGCCGGGGGCCGTCCTCCTCGGGGGCGCCGTCCGGCACCGGTACGGGAGGCAGCACGGGCGCGCCCGCGCGCGGGGCGGTGCTGGTGGCGGCGGACAGCGCCTCCGCCAGCCCGCCCAGCTCCACGTGCACGACCAGCACCGGCTTCCCCGGGACCGCGGCGGCGGCCGAGCGCAGCGCCTCCGCCAGCTCGGCGTCGCCCGGCGAGCCCTCCCCGATGGCGGGGATGGCGGTGACCACGACGGCGTCGCAGGTGTCGTCCGCGAGGGCGTGGGCGAGCGCCCGGTGGAAGTCGGCGGCGGTGGCGCCGGTGGTCAGGTCCAGCGGGCGGGACGGCCGCAGCCCCTCCGCGAGGCAGCGGTCGTAGGTGAGGATGCCGAGGGACTCGGAGTTGCCGAGGATGGTGACGCGCGGCCCGGCGGGCAGCGGCTGACGGGCCAGCAGCAGCCCGGCGTCGACCAGTTCGGTGATGGTGTCGACCCGGATCACCCCGGCCTGCCGCAGCAGCGCGGACACCGTGGCGTGCGGGAGCCGGGTGGCCCGTACGGCGTGCCCCTGCGGGGCGGACCCCGCGCCCTGCACCACGACGAGCGGCTTGGCGGCGGCGGTGCGCCGGGCGAGCCGGGTGAACTTGCGCGGGTTGCCGATGGACTCCAGGTACATGAGGACGACATCGGTGTCGGGGTCGTCGAACCAGTACTGGAGGAGGTCGTTGCCGGAGACGTCGGCGCGGTTGCCGGAGGAGACGAAGGTGGAGACGCCCGTGACCCCGGTGACCCCTCCCCCGCGCCGGTGCAGCCGGGAGAGGAGGGCTATGCCGATGGCCCCGGACTGGGCGAACATCCCGATCCGGCCCGGCCGGGGCATCTCGGGGGCGAGGGAGGCGTTGAGCCGTACGTCCTCGGCGGTGTTGATGACGCCGAAGGCGTTGGGGCCGATGATCCGCATGCCGTAGGCCCGCGCCTGCCGGACCAGCGCCCGCTGCCGCTCCCGCCCCTCGGGCCCGCTCTCGGCGTACCCGGCGGACAGCACGACGAGCCCCTGCACACCGTGTTCCCCGCACTCGGCGACCACCGAGGGCACCGCGTCGGCCGGCACGGCGACCACGGCGACGTCCACCGGACCCTCGATCTCGCGGACCGAGCGGTACGCGGGCACCCCGTCGACCTCGTGACAGCCGTCCGGGAAGGCGTTGTTGACGGCGTACAGCGGGCCCGCGAACCCCGCGTCCCGGATGTTGCCGAGGACGCTGCGGCCGACCCCGCCGGACGCGCGGCCGACGCCGATGACGGCCACGGAACCGGGGGCGAGCAGCCGCCGCACCGAATGCGCCTCCGCGCGCTGCTCCCGCGCGAGCTGCACGGCCATCGAGCGGTCGGTGGGTTCGAGCCCGAACTCCAGCCGGACCACGCCGTCCTCGAAGCTGCGCTTCTGGGTGTACCCGGCGTCGGTGAACACCTTGATCATCTTGGTGTTGGCGGGCAGCACCTCGGCGGCGAAGCGCCGGATGCCGCGCTCCCGGGCGACGGCCGCGATGTGCTCCAGCAGCGCGGAGGCGACCCCCCGGCCCTGATGGGCGTCCTGCACCAGGAAGGCGACCTCTGCCTCGTCGGCCGGGGCGGAGGCGGCCATGCCGTCGGCGCCGATGCGGTCGTAGCGTACGGTGGCGATGAACTCGCCGCCGACAGTGGCGGCGAGCCCCACCCGGTCCACGAAGTCGTGGTGCGTGAAGCGGTGCACGTCCTTGGCGGAGAGCCGCGGGTACGGCGCGAAGAAGCGGTAGTACTTCGACTCGTCGGACACCTGCTCGTAGAAGCTGACGAGACGGTCGGCGTCGTCGGCGGTGATGGGCCGGATGCGCGCGGTACCGCCGTCGCGCAGCACCACGTCCGCCTCCCAGTGGGCGGGGTACTCGTGCCGGTCCTGCCGGTCCGCCGGGGTCTGCATGGGGCCCAGCGTACGGCTCGCGCGGGCGCGGGGCGCGAGGCAGCGCGCGTTTCCCCGTGTGGGAAACTGGTCTAGACAACCTGAGAGACTGAAGGGCAGCATCACATGGCTGAGCGCCGCGTCAACGTCGGCTGGGCCGAGGGCCTCCACGCCCGCCCCGCTTCCATCTTCGTCCGAGCCGCCACGGCCACAGGCGTCCCGGTCACGATCGCCAAGTCCGGCGGCACCCCGGTCAACGCGGGCTCGATGCTGGCCGTGCTGGGCCTGGGCGCCCAGGGTGGCGAGGAGATCGTCCTCTCCTCCGACGCCGACGGCGCGGAGGCCGCGCTGGACCGCCTGGCCAAGCTGGTCGCCGAGGGCCTGGACGAGCTGCCCGAGACGGTCTGACCGCATTCCCGGCGAGAGCCGCGTCGCCCCTTCGGGGGTGGCGCGGCTTTTGCGTTTCCGTACGGATGGTTCAGGCACCAGGAAAAGCGCACCGCCGGTAATTGACGGCACGCCGGAAAAGGGCAGCACAATTGCCCGGCACGCGAAAATCCCTCTTTGTATACAGCGCCCGTGTTAATTCCGGAGTCCCGCTGTGTTTACAGCATGTTGCGCGTGCCGCGCGCGGTCGGCGGCGGGGGTGCGCAGCCGGTGGGCGAGGGTCGCGCGCTCGGCGTGCAGCGCCGTGACCGCCCGCGCGCGCTCGCCGTCGCCGCGCGCCACCGCGTCCACGATCGCGCCGTGCTCCGCCCAGGTCTCCGGCGGGCTGGCCGGCCCGTCCACGCTGTACATCCAGGCGATCTTGTGGCGGAGCTGGGTGAGCGCCGAGGTCAGCGCATGGCTGCCGCACGCCTGGGCGAGCGTCTCGTGGAACCAGCCGTCCAGCGCGCGCAGGTCGTCGCTGTTGCCGAGCCTGGCCCGCTCCTGACCCAGCCTGACCAGGCCGCGCAGCACCTTCAGATGGGCCTCGGTACGGCGCTGGGCGGCCCGCGCGGCGCCGAGCGGCTCCAGCAGCAGGCGCATCTCCAGCAGGTCGGCGGCCTCCTGCTCGGTGGGCTCGGCCACGCAGGCGCCCGCGTGGCGCCGGGTCACCACGAACCCCTCGGCCTCCAGCGTGCGCAGGGCCTCGCGGACGGGGACGCGGGAGACGCCGTAGCGGCGGGCGAGGACCTCCTCGGTGAGCCGGCCGCCGCGCTCGTGGACCCCGGCGACGATGTCGTCCCGGATCGCCGTGCACACCGAGTGCGCCGGAATACGCATGACCCACCTCCGCCTTAATGCCCGCGAAACGCCGACGACCGCGCTTGTTCCGTGAACTCTATGGCAATGCGCGAGCTTTTCCGATGGCGTACCGGAATCCATGGCTATTTTTTGGACAGCGCCCGGAGGAAAGCGGGCAGCGAAAAGCCCCGGCCGCATGGGCCGGGGCTTTCGCGGGACGGGAGGGTCAGACGTTCACGCCGTGCTTGCGGAGGTAGGCGACGGGGTCGACGTCGGAGCCGTAGTCGGGGCCGGTGCGGGCCTCGAAGTGTAGATGCGGGCCGGTGACATTGCCGGTGGCGCCGGACAGGGCGATCTGCTGGCCCGGAACGACGCGCTGGCCCACGGTGACGCCGATGGACGACAGGTGGCCGTACTGGGTGTACATCCCGTCGGCCATCCTGATCACGATCTCGTTGCCGTACGCGCCGCCCCAGCCGGTGGAGACCACGGTGCCGGCGCCGGCCGCGTGGACCGCGGTGCCGCTGGCGGCGTGGAAGTCGATTCCGGTGTGCGAACCGGACGACCACAGGGAGCTGGAGGACTGGTAGGCGGTGGAGACGTAGGAGCCGGTGACCGGCATGACGAACGAGTTGAGGCGTTCGCGCTCGGCCTTGCGGGCGGCGCGCTCCTTGGCCTCGCGGGCCCGCTCGGCGGCGGCGCGCTCGGCGGCCTCCTCGGCGGCCTTGCGCTCGGCTGTCACCTTCTGGGCGGTGGCCTGAGCGGCGATCTCGTCAGCGAGGGTGTCGCTGACGGCGATGACGGGGGTGAGACCGGTGTCCTGGACGGAGTTGTCCGCGGCGATCGCCGGAGCGGCCGCGAGGGTGCCGACGACACCGGTGGTGAGAGCCGCCACACCGGCCGCGGTCGCGGTGGTGCGCTTGACCCGGCCGGGCTTGCGGTGCTTCCCGGTGGCGCACATGAACGCCATGAGCAGGCTGTTCCTTTCCTTCCCTCTCGCCTACCGGGTTAGCTGACGGGTTCGGAGCAGGAAGGTCTCCTACGGCCACCCTCGCCTCGGCGTGGGCGCCCGATTCACCCCAGGGACTGCGTGGGTCCCCGGCTCCCCCAACGGGGGACTCGGCGATGGCTGTCCGGTGCCGCGGGCGCGGCGCACTGACTGACGAACAGCCCGGATGAAGCTAAAGGGGACGGGAGCAGATCTTCAAACGGGTCCGGACTTTTGTAGCGCATCCCACACACCAGAGGGGTAACCTCCGCCCCAATCCGGACATTTGGTGACCGGCGTTCGATACAACTTCCGAACACAGGTGTGGGCCCCGACGACTTGTGTGTCATCAGGGCCCACTCACATGCGACTACTCGGCCGAGACCACCTTCACCTCGCCGATGCCGAGCGCCTCGACGGGCTCCTTGATCTGGGCCGCGTCGCCCACCAGGACCGTGACCAGCCGGTCGGCCGGGAAGGCGTTCACCACGGCGGCGGTGGCCTCCACGGTGCCGGTGGCCGCCAGCGTGCGGTACAGCTCCGCCTGGAAGTCGTCCGGCAGGTGCTGCTCGACCTGGTCCGCGAGGGTGCCGGCGACGGCGGCGGCCGTCTCGTACTTCAGCGGGGCCACACCGACGAGGTTCTGCACGGCCACGTCCCGCTCGGCGTCGGTCAAGCCCTCGGCGGCCAGCGTGTGCAGCACCGTCCACAGGTCCGCGAGGGCGGGGCCGGTGTTCGGGGTGTCCACGGAGCCGCTGATGGCGAGCATCGAGGCGCCGGTGCCGTCCGGGGCGGAGCGCAGCACCTGGCCGAAGGAGCGCACGCCGTAGGTGTAGCCCTTCTCCTCGCGCAGGACGCGGTCCAGGCGGGAGGTGAGGGTGCCGCCGAGGCAGTAGGTGCCGAGCACCTGGGCCGGCCACACGCGGTCGTGCCGGTCGGAACCGATCCGGCCGATGAGGAGCTGGGTCTGCACGGCGCCGGGCCGGTCGACGATGACCACGCGGCCGGTGTCGTCGGCGGTCACCGGCGGTACCGGGCGGGCCTGGCCGGGGGTGCCGGTCCAGGCGCCCAGGGTCTCGGCGAGCAGCGCGTCGAGGTCGATGCCGTCCAGGTCGCCGACGACCACCGCGGTGGCGGTGGCGGGACGGACATGGCGGTCGTAGAAGGCGCGGACGGCGCCCGCGTCGATCTTCTCGACGGTCTCCTCGGTGCCCTGGCGCGGACGGGACATGCGCGCGGAGGCCGGGAACAGCTCCTTGGACAGCTCCTTCGCGGCGCGCCGGGCCGGGCTGGCCAGCTCGTGCGGGATCTCGTCCAGGCGGTTGCGGACCAGGCGCTCGACCTCGCTCTCGGCGAAGGCGGGGGCGCGCAGGGCGTCCGCGAGCAGGGTGAGGCCCTTCTCCAGGCGGGAGGCGGGCACCTCCAGGCTGAGCCGGACACCGGGGTGGTCGGCGTGCGCGTCCAGGGTGGCGCCGGCCCGCTCCAGCTCGGCGGCGAACTCCTCGGCGGAGTCCTTGTCGGTGCCCTCGGAGAAGGCGCGCGCCATGATCGTGGCGACACCGTCGAGACCGGCCGGCTCGGCGTCCAGGGGGGCGTCGAGCAGTACCTCGACGGCGACGACCTGCTGGCCGGGGCGGTGGCAGCGCAGCACGGTCAGGCCGTTGTCCAGCGTGGAGCGCTCGGGGGCCGGGAAGGCCCACGGCTTGGCCTCGCCGGCCTGCGGCTGGGGGTGGAACTCCATGGGGGCGAGCTCGGTCACTTGGCCGTCTCCTCGTCGTCGTTGCCGGCCTCTACGGTGGCCTCGTGCTCCGGGTCGTCGGGCAGGCCGGTGTCCTCGACCGCCTCCGGGGTCTTCGGCTCGTAGACGAGCACGGCGCGGTTGTCCGGGCGCAGTCGGGCCGCCGCGACCTCGCGCACCTCCTCCGGGGTCACCTCCAGGACGCGCTGGACGGCGGTCAGGGCGAGCTGCGGGTCGCCGAACAGGACGGCGTACCGGCACAGTTCGTCTGCGCGGCCCGCGACCGTGCCGAGGCGGTCCAGCCACTCGCGCTCCAGCTGGGCCTGGGCTCGCTCCATCTCCTCCGGGGTCGGGCCCTCCTCGGCGAAGCGGGCCAGCTCCTCGTCGATCGCGGCCTCGATGACCGGCACCTCGACGTCACCGGAGGTCTTCACGTCCAGCCAGCCCAGCGAGGGCGCGCCGGCCAGCCGGAGCAGCCCGAACCCGGCGGCCACGGCCGTACGGTCGCGGCGCACCAGGCGGTTGTAGATGCGGGAGGACTCGCCGCCGCCGAGGACGGTGAGGGCGAGGTCGGCCGCGTCGGACGCGCGCGTGCCGTCCTCCGGGAGCCGGTAGGCGGCCATCAGGGCGCGCGCCGGGACCTCCTCGACGACGACCTCGCGCAGCTCCTCGCCCATGACCTCGGGCAGCGAGCCGTCGCGCGGGGCGGCCTTGCCGTCGTGGCCGGGGATGGAGCCGAAGTACTTCTCGATCCAGGCCAGCGTCTGCTCGGGGTCGATGTCGCCGACCACGGAGAGCACCGCGTTGTTGGGCGCGTAGTAGGTGCGGAAGAACGCGCGGGCGTCCTCCAGCGTGGCCGCGTCCAGGTCGGCCATGGAGCCGATCGGGGTGTGGTGGTAGGGGTGGCCCTCGGGGTAGGCCATCGCGGTCAGCTTCTCGAAGGCGGTGCCGTAGGGGACGTTGTCGTAACGCTGGCGGCGCTCGTTCTTGACGACGTCGCGCTGGTTCTCCATCGACTCGTCGTCCAGCGCGGCCAGCAGGGAGCCCATCCGGTCGGCCTCGAGCCACAGGGCGAGTTCGAGTTGGTGGGCGGGCATCGTCTCGAAGTAGTTGGTGCGTTCGAAGCTCGTCGTGCCGTTGAGCGAGCCGCCGGCGCCCTGCACCAGCTCGAAGTGGCCGTTGCCCTTGACCTGGCCGGACCCCTGGAACATCAAGTGCTCGAAGAGGTGCGCGAGGCCGGTGCGGCCCGCGACCTCGTGGCGGGAGCCGACGTCGTACCAGAGGCAGACCGCCGCGACCGGGGTCAGGTGGTCCTCGGAGAGCACCACGCGCAGACCGTTGGCCAGGCGGTGTTCGGTCGCTGTCAGGCCCCCGGAGCCTGCCTGGGCGGTGGTCGTGTGACCCATGGGCATGTACGTCCCTTCGCAAGCGGTGGCGGTCGAGTAAAACCGCGGTTTTCCTGCCGTTCCTGCCACTGTATGCAAACCGCGCGAGGGCCCGGCGGAGTTCCCGCCCGACGTACGCCCACAGCGGATCGACTAGCCTGCGTCAGGCGTGCTCATGGCGAGCGCGCTCCCGGCCGGCGTACGGCGGTGGAGCGCCGGGCCGCCGAGCACCGCGGACGGACCCGCACGGACCGGGTCGCGGCCCGCGTTGTCAGTGCCCCGGTCCACAATGGTCCGCGTCCGATCCGTCCCACGCCTTCAGCAAGGAGCCGGCAGCGATGGCCCGCCGCAGCACCAAGACCCCGCCGCCCGACGACTCGTACGAGGAGAAGATCCTCGACATCGACGTCGTGGACGAGATGCGCGGCTCCTACCTCGAATACGCGTACTCGGTCATCTACTCGCGTGCTCTGCCGGACGCCCGGGACGGTCTGAAGCCGGTGCACCGCCGCATCGTCTACCAGATGAACGAGATGGGCCTGCGCCCCGAGCGCGCCTACGTGAAGTGCGCGCGCGTGGTCGGCGAGGTCATGGGCAAGCTGCACCCGCACGGCGACGCGTCGATCTACGACGCGCTGGTGCGCATGGCGCAGCCCTTCTCGATGCGCGTCCCGCTGGTCGACGGACACGGCAACTTCGGCTCCCTGGGCAACGACGACCCGCCGGCCGCCATGCGGTACACCGAGTGCCGGATGGCCGCCGCCGCGAGCCTGATGACGGAGTCCATCGACGAGGACACCGTCGACTTCGCGCCGAACTACGACGGCCAGGAGCAGGAACCGGTCGCGCTCCCCGCCGCCTTCCCGAACCTGCTGGTCAACGGCTCCTCCGGTATCGCGGTCGGCATGGCGACGAACATGGCGCCGCACAACCTGCGCGAGGTCATCGCGGCCGCCCGCCACCTGATCCGGCACCCGAACGCGGACCTGGACGCCCTGATGCGCCACGTCCCGGGCCCCGACCTGCCCACCGGCGGCCGGATCGTCGGCCTGGACGGCATCCGGGACGCGTACGCGACCGGCCGCGGCTCCTTCAAGATGCGCGCGACCGTGGCCATCGAGGCGGTGACCGCCCGCCGCAAGGGCCTGGTCGTCACCGAACTGCCCTTCGCGGTCGGCCCGGAGAAGGTCATCGCGAAGATCAAGGACCTGGTCAACGCGAAGAAGATCCAGGGCATCGCTGACGTCAAGGACCTCACCGACCGCGAGCACGGCCTGCGCCTGGTCATCGAGATCAAGAACGGCTTCGTGCCGGAGGCGATCCTGGAGCAGCTCTACAAGCTGACCCCCATGGAGGAGTCCTTCGGCATCAACAACGTGGCGCTGGTGGACGGCCAGCCGCTCACGCTGGGCCTGAAGGAGCTGCTGGAGGTCTACCTCGACCACCGCTTCGACGTGGTGCGCCGGCGCAGCGAGTTCCGCCGCACCAAGCGCCGCGACCGCCTCCACCTGGTCGAGGGCCTGCTGACCGCACTCGTCGACATCGACGAGGTCATCCGGGTCATCCGGTCCAGCGAGAACTCCGCGCAGGCCAAGGAGCGCCTGATGGAGCGCTACGGCCTGAGTGACATCCAGACCCAGTACATCCTCGACACGCCGCTGCGCCGCCTCACCAAGTACGACCGGATCGAGCTGGAGGCGGAGAAGGACCGGCTCAACCAGGAGATCGAGGAGCTGACCCGCATCCTCGACTCGGACGCGGAGCTGCGCAAGCTGGTGTCGGGCGAACTGGCCGAAGTGGCCAAGAAGTTCGGCTCCGACCGGCGCACGGTCCTGCTGGAGTCGGCGGCCTCCCAGGTGGCCACGGTGCCGCTCCAGGTGGCCGACGACCCGTGCCGGGTGCTGCTGTCCTCGACCGCGCTGCTGGCCCGTACGACCGGTGCCGAGCCGCTCTCGCGGGAGGGCGGCCGGGTGAAGCACGACGTGATCGTCTCCTCGGTGCCGGCGACCGCGCGGGGTGAGATCGGGGCGGTGACGTCGAGCGGGCGCCTGCTGCGGATCAACGTGGTCGACCTGCCCCAGCTGCCGGACACCGCGAACGCGCCGAACCTCTCCGGCGGGGCGCCGCTGGCCGAGTTCGTGTCCCTGGAGGGCGACGAGACCGTGGTCTGCCTGACCACGCTGGACGAGACCTCGCCCGGCCTCGCGATCGGCACCGAGCAGGGCGTCGTCAAGCGGGTGTTGCCCGACTACCCGTCCAACAAGGACGAGTTGGAGGTCATCAGCCTGCGGGAAGGTGACCGGATCGTCGGCGCGGTGGAGCTGCGCACCGGCGAGGAGGACCTGGTCTTCATCTCCGACGACGCCCAGCTCCTGCGCTATCAGGCGTCCCAGGTCCGCCAGCAGGGCCGTCCGGCGGGCGGTGTGGCGGGCATCAAGCTCACCGAGGGCGCCAAGGTGATCTCGTTCACGGCGGTCGACCCGGCCGTGGACGCGGTGGTGTTCACGGTGGCGGGCTCGCGGGGCACGCTGGACGACTCGGTGCAGACGACGGCCAAGCTGACCCCGTTCGACCAGTTCCCGCGCAAGGGCCGGGCGACCGGCGGGGTGCGCTGCCAGCGGTTCCTGAAGGGCGAGGACTGCCTCGCGCTCGCCTGGGCGGGTCCCGCCCCGGCACGGGCGGCCCAGAAGACCGGGCTGCCCGTGGAACTGCCGGAGCCGGACCCGCGGCGCGACGGGTCGGGGACGTCGCTGGCGAAGACGGTGTCGGTGGTGGCGGGGCCGGTGGTCTAGCGGAGGGCTCCGCGTTGTGCCGGGCGCTGGGATGAGCCGCCGCTACGGTGTGCCGGGTTCGTCCTCGGAGCCCGGCACGTAGCGGAGTACGCCCCACATGGCCTGATCGTCGTCCCCGGCGGTCTCTTCGGCGCCGCCCCGGCAGGCGTCCAGCTCCTTGGCCAGGGCGTCGGCGTCGATGCCGGTGCCGATCAGGACGAGCTGGGTGAGCCGGTCCGCGCCGGACGGCCAGGGCTCGGGCAGAAAGCGCAGGAAGCGGCCGACGGCGTGTACGGCGTACCGGTTCGCGGGGTCGTGGGCGCCGAAGTCGACGTATCCCTTGATCCGGTACAGGCCCTCCGGGCGGGCGTCCAGGAAGCGCATCAGGGCGCGGGGGTCCATGGGGGCGTCCGAGGTGAGGGACAGGGTGTCGTAGGCGGAGTGCAGATGTCCGCCGCCCTCGTGCTCGCCGCCGTGGCTGTGCAGGTCGTCGAAGGACAGCTGGCCCACGCGCTCCTCGCTGGGGCGGCAGTCGAAGAGGAACTCCGGGTCGACGCGGCCGTAGGTGGCGGGGAGTACGGCGCCCTCGGTGAGTTCGCGGACCAGGGCGAGGACGCGGTCGGCGTCGGGTGCGCGGTCGAGCTTGTTGACGACGACGAGGTCGGCCAGTGCGAGATGCCGGTCGATCTCGGGGTGCCGGGCGCGGGTGTCGTCGAACTCGGCGGCGTCCACCACCTCCACGAGCCCGCCGTACCTGATCTCCGGCTGCTCGCTGGCCAGCACCATCCGCACCAGTTCCTGTGGCTCGGCGAGCCCGCTGGCCTCGATGACGATCACGTCGATCCCGGCGGCGGGGGCGGCGAGCCTGGCCAGGTAGGTGTCCAGCTCGCTCGCGTCGACCGCGCAGCACAGGCAGCCGTTGCCGAGCGACACGGTGGAGTCGCCGAGCGCCCCGGCGACGGCCATCGCGTCGATCTCGATCGACCCGAAGTCATTGACGACGGCCCCGATCCGGCTGCCCCCGCTGCGGTGCAGCAGATGGTTGAGCAACGTCGTCTTCCCGGACCCCAGGAACCCGGCCAGCACGACGACCGGGATCTGCGCGTTACGGCTGTTCGCCAACGGGTGGCACCCTTCCCACGGTTCTCGCCGGGCGCCGCCCCCGGCGTGCGGCCGTGTGGCGTCCGGTGGACGGACTGTCCGACCAGGATACGAAGGGGGCGGGGAGCTGTGGCGGTACGAGGGGGCGCCTCAGCGGGGGGGCGGCGAGGGGGCTCAGGTACGGGCGGGCACCGGGGTCGGCGCCGCCGGGACGGGCACGGGTGCCCGGGGGCCGACGTAGCGGGCCACAGGCCGGATGATCTTCGGGTCGGCCGCCTGCTCCAGGATGTTGGCGCTCCAGCCGACGACGCGTCCGGCGGCGAAGGTCGGGGTGAACATCTCCCTGGGCAGACCGCACAGTTCCATGACCACTCCGGCGTAGAACTCCACGTTGGTGTGCAGTTCACGGCCCGGCTTGAGATCGGCGAGGATCGCCTCGACCTGCCGCTCGACCTCCACCGCGAACTCGACACGCGGGCCGCCGAAGCCGAGGGCGATCTCGCGGAGCATGCGGGAACGGGGGTCTTCGGTCCGGTAGACGGCGTGGCCGAAGCCCATGATCCGGTCACCGGCGAGGACGCGTTCGCGGACCCAGGGGTCGATCCGGTCGGGGGTGCCGATCGCGTCGAGGGTGTCGAGGGCGCGGCTGGGCGCTCCGCCGTGGAGGGGGCCGGAGAGCGCGCCGAGGGCGCCGACCAGGCAGGCGGCCACGTCGGCGCCGGTGGAGGCGATGACGCGGGCGGTGAAGGTTGACGCGTTGAAACCGTGGTCAATGGTGGAGATGAGATATTGCTCGACCGCACGGGCCTGTCGGGCTCCGGGTTCCTCGCCGGTCAACATGTACAGGTAGTTGGCGGCGTACGACAGATCAATGCGGGGCTCGACCGGCTCAAGTCCCTGTCCGAGCCGGTAAAGCGCAGTGAGAAGCGTGGGCACGGCGGCACAGGCGGCGAGGGTGTCCGTACGGCGCCGGTCCGCGTCGATGTCGTACACGGGCCGGAAGCCCCGGGCCGCGCCGAGCAGGGACAGGGCCGTACGGAGTCCGGCGAGCGGGCCGGCGGCGCGGCTCGCGGCGGCGACGGCGGGCAGCGCCTCGCGGACCTCCTCGGGGAGGTGCCGCAATCCGGCGACCTCGGCGGTGAAGGCGGCCCGCCGGCCGGGGTCGGGGAGGTCGCCGTGGACCAGGAGGTGCCAGACGTCCTCGAAGCCGCGGGTGCGGGCGAGTTCGACGGCGGAGTACTGGCGGTAGTGGTAGAAGCCCTCGGTCCCCCGGACGTCGCCGATCTCGGTGTCGGTGACGACGACACCGGCGAGTCCGCGCGGTACCTGGACGAGGGGTGCGGTCCTGTTGCTGGACATCATGTTCCTCCCTGAACTTGATCCGACTGTCCATGCTTGACCAGTTTCCTGTCAACGTTGATTTAATCAATGTCAACCATCCATCTGTCCAGAGAGGGCTACCGTGACCCTCATGCGCGCTCACGAACTCGCCCCGAGCCGGCCCGAAGGGCGGCTGACCACCAAGGAGACCGCCGAATTCCTCGGCGTGAAGCCGGAGACGGTCTACGCCTACGTGAGCCGGGGCCTGCTCAGCAGCAGACGCGAACCCGGCAGCCGCGCCAGCACCTTCGACGCACAGGAGGTGACGGACCTGGCCCGGCGCAACAGGCGCGAGGCGGCGGCAAGTTCGGCCTCCGGCGTCGACCTGTCGGTGCGGACCGGCATCACCTTGATCGAGGAGGGCCGGTACTACTTCCGTGGGGTCGACGCCACGGAGCTGACCGCGCATCACTCGTTCGAGGAGGTCACGGAGTGGCTGTGGACCGGCCGGCTCGTCCCCGACGCCACCTTCACCGCGCCGGACTCGACCATGGACGCCGCCCGTCGCGCCGTGAACGCCCTGCCCGCGCACACCTCCCCCACCGACCGTCTGCGCGCCGCGGCCATCGCCGCGTCGGCCGAGGACCCGCTGCGCTTCGACCTCTCCGAGGAGTCCGTGCTCGGCGCGGGACGCGTACTCATCCCGACACTCGTCGGTGCTCTCCCGAAGGCCCGCCGCGACCATCCCGACGACGGCCCGCTGGCCCACCGCCTGTGGCGCAGGCTGACCGGCCGTCCCTCCGACGACGCCTCGCTTCGGGTGCTGGACACCGCCCTCGGACTCCTCGCCGACCACGACCTGGCCGCCTCCACCCTCGCGGTCCGGGTCGCCGCCTCGGCCCGCGCGCACGCCTACGCGGCGGTGTCGGCCGGGCTCGGCGCTCTGGAGGGCCCGCTGCACGGCGCGGCCAGCGGCCTGGCCCACCGGCTGCTGCTCGAAGTCCTCGACCAGGGCACCGCGGGCCCCGTGATCGCCGCCGAACTCCGGGCCGGCCGCCGCGTCCCCGGCCTGGGCCACCGCCTCTACCCCGGCGAGGACCCGCGCGCGCAGGCGCTGTTCGGGCTGCTGGAGCAACTCCCGGCGGCGGAGCCCGCCCTGCTCGCGGCGCGGGACATCGTCGCCACCACCGCCCGGCACACCCCGCTGCACGCCAACGTGGACCTCGCCCTGGCCGTCTTCACCGCTTCCCACGGCATGCCCGACACGGCGGGCGAGACCCTCTTCGCCGTGGCCAGGACCGCGGGCTGGATCGCGCACGCCCTGGAGGAGTACGGCGAACGCCCGCTGCGCATGCGCCCGAGCGGCCAGTACGTCGGCCCGCGACCCCCGCGACCGTTGCCCGAACCCTGAGTCGTACCCACCCACAAGTCAGGTTAGGCTCACCTGTGTGAGTAGGTGTGCGACCGTCTCCCGGAACCTCGACGAGCCCGTTTCCGGCACGGCGGCCACGGCGACGACGTGGCTGCTGCTGGAACAGCCGGGCCCCTGGGGCGCGAAAGCGCTGACCGCCAGCCATCTGGACCCCGCGCTGGGCCGCGCCCTGGAGGCCGCCGCCAAGGACACCGGCGTACGGGTGGCGCTGATCAGACGCCCCGGCCGCCACGCCGACCCCGGCACACCGCCCGTACGGCAGGTGTATGTGGCCCACACCGTTCCGGGAAACGTGTGGCTGTACGGCACCACCACCAGCGACCCGCGCCGGCTCCTCGGCCTGGACTTCGCCGCCCTGGGCGCGGGCGACCCACGCTCCTTCGCGTCGGTGCTCGGCGGACGCCCGCAGACCGGTGACCCGCTCGCGCTGGTGTGCACCAACGGCAAGCGCGACCGCTGCTGCGCCCTGCTGGGCCGCCCGCTGGCCGCAGAGCTGACCGCGTCCGACGTGCCCGGCGTCTGGGAGGTCACTCATCTGGGTGGTCATCGCTTCGCCCCGACCGTGCTCGTGCTGCCGTACGGATACGCCTACGCCCGCGCGGAGGCGCACACGGTCAAGGAGGCCCTGCACCGCGCCCAGGACGGGCAGGTGCTGCTGGAGGACTGCCGCGGCCGCTCCGCCTGGGACCGCCCCGGCCAGGCCGCCGAACTGGCCGTACGGGCGGCGACGGCCGAGTACACGGCGGACGCGCTCCATGTCGTGCTGACCGAGGGCGCCGCACCGCGCTGGGAGGTCACCGTCGGCCACACCGACGGCCGGGGCTGGCAGGTGACCGTGGCCCAGACCGCCGCGCTGCCGCCGCGCCCGGAGAGCTGCGGGGTGGACGTGCTGGGCACCCCCGCGCGGATGGACGTCGTCGGCATCAGGGCGCTGCACACGGCGGCCCTGACGGGCTGACACGGCGCCCGCCCTGGGAGGCGCGCGCGGTTCCGCGTACCGTCTCGGCATGCCTCCCACTCCCCCGGCCCGCCGTCCGCGACTCGGTCTGCCCCGGCGGGCGTTCGCGCAGGTCCTGCTCACCCAGGTGACGATCGCGGCCGGGGTCGCGGTCCTGGCGACCGGGCTCTTCCTGGCGCCGCTCAGCGGACAGCTGGACCAGGAGGCGATGCGCCGGGCGCTGGTCATCGCGCAGACCACCGCGCAGGACCCGGCGATCGCCGAGGGCGTCCTGCGTACCCGGCCCACCGCCGACGGGCCGGTGCAGCGGGAGGCCGAGCGGATCAGGCGGGCCACGCACGCCGAGTACATCG
This sequence comes from Streptomyces seoulensis, assembly GCF_004328625.1. Classification (NCBI taxonomy): domain Bacteria; kingdom Bacillati; phylum Actinomycetota; class Actinomycetes; order Kitasatosporales; family Streptomycetaceae; genus Streptomyces; species Streptomyces seoulensis. The sequence goes on along the minus strand of NZ_CP032229.1, from coordinate 4,781,444 downwards.
TGGTGATGGACGCGCGGGGCACCCGCTGGTCCCACCCGACCACCCGGGAGGTCGGCCGCCGCGTCTCCACCGACCCCAGCCGCGCCCTGTCCGGCCGCCAGGTGATGGAGATCGACCGGGGCACCCTGGGCCGCTCCGCGCGTGGCAAGGTGCCGCTGTACGACGCCGGGCACCGGATCGTCGGCGCGGTCTCGGTGGGCATCGCGTACGACAGCGTGCGCGCCGGGCTGCTCGGCGCGATCCCCGGCCTGCTGGCGTACGCCGGGGGCGCGTTGGCGGTGGGTGCGCTGGCCGCCTGGCTGATCTCGCGCCGGGTGCACCGGCAGACCCGTGACCTGGCCTTCTCCGACATCTCGGCGCTGCTCGCGGAGCGCGAGGCGATGCTGCACGGCATCCGGGAGGGCGTGGTCGCACTCGACCGCGGCGGCCGGATACGGCTACTCAACGACGAGGCGGGCCGGTTGCTCGGCATCGGGGACGAGGCCGTGGGGCGCTCCCCGGACGAGGCGCTCGGCGCGGGCCGTACGACGGACGTCCTGGCCGGCCGGGTGACCGGCACCGATCTGCTGACCGTGCGCGGCCGGCGCGTCCTGGTCGCCAACCGGATGCCCACCGAGGACGGCGGCGCGGTGGCCACCCTGCGCGACCGCACCGAGCTGGAGCGCCTCGGCCGCGAACTCGACTCCACACACGGCCTGATCGACGCCCTGCGCGCCCAGGACCACGAGCACGCCAACCGCATGCACACCCTGCTCGGGCTGCTGGAGCTGGAGATGTACGACGACGCGGCGGAGTTCATCGGAGAGCTGGTCGGCGAGCACCGGGCGACGGCCGAGCAGGTCACGGAGCGGATCGAGGACCCGTTGCTGGCCGCGCTGCTGGTGGGCAAGGCGACCGTCGCCGCCGAGCGCGGGGTGGCGCTCAGGCTGTCGGAGGAGACCTGGCTGCCGGACCGGCTGATCGACCCGCGCGGCCTGGTCACCGTGGTGGGCAATCTGGTGGACAACGCGCTCGACGCCGTCGCGGGCACCCCGCACGCGCGCGTGGAGGCCGAGTTGCGCCCCGAGGGCCGCACCGTGGTCCTCCGGGTACGGGACACCGGTCCGGGCGTGCCCGAGGAGCAGCGGGAGTCGGTGTTCACGGAGGGCTGGTCCACCAAGGAGCCGCCCGCGCACGGCAAGCGCGGCATCGGCCTGTCGCTGGTGCGGCGCCTGGCCGAACGCCAGGGCGGCTCGGCCTCGGTGGGCGCGGCGGCGGGCGGTGGCGCGGAGTTCACGGTGGTGCTGCCGGACGCGCTGGGCGATCCGGTGGCCCCGGCGGCGGAGGAGGCGCGGGGGCTCTAGGTGTATTGACCCGCAGGGTTGTTCACACGGTTGATGGGTGGGTGGCCGCCGAGTGCGGTGTGGCAGCGGTGGTGGTTGTAGGTGTGGAGGAAGTCTGTCAGAGCTTCGGTGCGTTCGGTGTTGGTGGTGTAGGGCCGCTGGTAGGCCCATTCGTCGAGCAGGGTGCGGTTGAAGCGTTCGACCTTGCCGTTGGTCTGCGGCCGGTAGATGCGGGTGAGTTTGCCGGCCGCGCCGAGGTCGGCCAGTGCCTGTTGCCAGGCGAAGCTCTTGCGGTAGGGCCAGGCGTTGTCGGTCAGGACCCGCTCGATGCGGGTGATGCCGTGCTCGGCGAAGAAGGCTGCGGCCCGCCGTAGGAAGTCGGCGCAGGTGAGGGCCTTCTCGTCCGCGTGGACCTCGCTGTAGGCCAGGCGGGAGTGATCGTCGACGGCGGAATGGATGTAGTCGAAGCCCACGCTGTTGCGCCGGGCCCGGCCGGCCTGCCGGCCCAGCACCTTGTGGCCGCCGCCGTCGGGGATGCGGCCGAGCTTCTTGACGTCGACGTGGACCAGCTCGCCGGGACGGGCGCGTTCGTAGCGGCGGATGACCTGCCCGGTGGGGCGGTCGATGAACGCCAGGCGGTTCAGGCCGTGCCGGAGCAGGATGCGGTGCACGGTGGAGGCGGGCAGGCCCAGGACCGGCCCGATGCGTGCCGGGCCCAGCTTGCGCTCTTGTCGCAGCCTGCAGACCTGCGCCTCGGTGGCGGCTGCGGTCCGGTGCGGTGTCGTGCGGGGACGGCTGGAGCGGTCGAGGAGTCCGCTCTCGCCCTCTGAGTGCCAGCGCCGGATCCACTTGTGGGCTGTGGGACGGGAGATGCCCATCTCGGCGGCGACATGGGCGACGGGACGGCCGGAGCGGACACGTTCGACGAGCAGTCGCCTGCCGTGAACGGTCAGCCGGGCATTACGGTGGGACACGAAGGCCTCCGTGCGGTGAAGATTCGACACCTCCACCACACACGGGGGCCTTCGCCATGATCAAGCCCTGCCTGCGTTAACAACGCTCGTGATCAATACAGCTAGGCACCCCGCGCCCCCGGGCGCCTACTTGGCGGCCTTCTCCTGCTGGGCGGCCTTCTCGGCGAACTCGGTGGTGTACGTCTTGTCGAGGTCGACGTCGGCGTTCTTGATGTTGGGACTGAATGCCTTGAGCACCTTCTCAACGGTCTCCGGTCCCCGCGCCGGCATGATGCCGTCCTTGGTGAACATCGGCAGGGTGCTCTTGATGGCGGCCGCGTAGAGCTTCTCGTCGCCCTGGGAGTAGTCGGACGGCATCTTGGCCGCGATCTGCTCGGCGCTGTGGGTGGACATCCAGTTGAGCGTCTTGACGAACGCGTTGACGAGCTTCTGGACGGTGTCCCGGTGACCGTTGACCCAGTCCGTGTTCATGTACAGGCTTGACGAGGGGTACGGCCCGCCGAGCGCCTCCTGCGAGCCCTCGGGCGTACGCATGTCGATCAACACACGCCCGGCCTTCTTGGCCAGGATCGTGGCGACGGTCGGGTCGGTGGTCATGCCCGCGTCGATAGAGCCCTTCTGCAGCGCCGCGATGAAGGTCGGCCCGGCGCCCACCGCGACCGGGCTGAACTGGTTCACCTGGACGCCGTGCTTGACCGCGAGGTACTTGGTGAGGAAGTCCGTCGACGAACCGAGCCCGGTGACACCGAGCTTGCGGCCCTTGAAGTCGCCGGGCGAGTGGATGTCGCCCGTCTTCTTCGCGGACACCACCTCCACCTCGCCGGGCGCGTGCGAGAACTGCACGACCGACTCGACCGACTTGCCCTTCACCTGGAGGTCGAGGGTGTGGTCGTAGAAGCCGACGGCGCCCTGGACCTGGCCGGAGACGAGCGCGGTCTCCGCCTGGGCGCCGGCGGGCTCGGTCAGCAGCTCCACGTTGAGGCCCTCGGCGTCGAAGTAGCCGAGCCGCTGGGTGAGCATGGCGGGCATGTAGATGACCTTGTCGAGACCGCCGACCATGATCTTGACCTTGGTGCCCTTGCCGCCTCCCCCCGAACCACCGTGGCTGGCCACTTCGTTGGCGCAGGCGGTGAGCGAGGTGAGGGAGAGCAGACAAGCGGTGGTGAGCGAGGCGATTCTGGTGCGCTTGCGCATGAGGAGTCACGTCCTTGGGACTGTGCGGGTGCGGGGAGTTCGGCGCGCGGGGCGGTGGTTCAGTGACCGGAGTCGGACGACTTCCAGCGGAAGACCCGGCGCTCGGCGAAGGTGAGAAGCCCCTCGGCGAGGAGCGCCACGACCGCGAGGATCACCATCGCGGCGTACACACCGGCGGAGTTGAGAGTGCCCTGCGACTGGGCGACGAGCAGGCCGATGCCCCGGGTGGCACCGATGTACTCGCCCACGATGGCGCCGATGAGCGCGAAGCCGAAGCTGACGTGCAGGCTGGTGAAGATCCAGGAGGTGGCCGAGGGGATGACCACCTGGAGGGTGACCTGCCGGTCGGTGGCGCCCAGGATGCGGGCATTGGCGACCAGATCGCGGTTGACCTCGCGGGCGCCCTGGAAGGCGTTGAAGAACACCGGGAAGAACACGAGGACCACGGCCGAGGCGACCTTGGAGGCGGGGCCGAGGCCGAACCAGATCAGGAAGATCGGGGCGAGCACGATCCTCGGGATGGAGTTCAGCACCTTGATGTAGGGGCCGAACAGGTCGGCGAGGAAGGCGACCCGGCCGAGCGAGATGCCCAGGACGACACCGGCCACCACGCCGATGACCCAGCCCAGCAGCGCCTCGTACAGCGTGTACCAGATCTGTTCGCCCAGGGATCCGAGCGCGGTGCCGTGCAGCACCCAGGACGTGATCTGGTCCCAGATCTCCGACGGCATCGAGAAGTTGAACGGGTCGATGACCTCGGCGCGGGACAGCCCCTCCCACAGGCCGAGCACGCCGACCAGCAGCAGGACGCGGGCCACCACCACGATCACCCGGCGCCTGCGTGCGGCCTGGGCCCGCGACCGGGACGGTGCCGGGGCCTGCGGCTTGGCGGGGTCGGCGAGCGGCGGGGTCACGGTCTCAGGCGACATCGGCGGCACCTCGCTCACGGGTGATGCGGACCTCTTCACCGAGGGACTCCCAGATCTCGCGGTAGATCTCGATGAACTTGGGCTCCAGCCGGATGGACTCCACCTTGCGCGGCCGGGGCAGATCGATCGTGAACACCTGCTTCACGGTCGCAGGCCCGGCGGTCATCACCACGACCTTGTCGGCCAGCGCGATGGACTCCTCCAGGTCGTGGGTGACGAAGACGACCGACGAGCCGGTGCCCTCCCACAGCTCCAGCAGCTCGTCCGACATCAGGGCGCGCGTCTGCACGTCGAGCGCGGAGAACGGCTCGTCCATCAGCAGGATCTCGGGGTCGTTGACGAAGGTCGCGGCGAGGGCGACGCGCTTGCGCTGGCCGCCGGAGAGCTGGTGCGGATACCGGTCCTCGAACGCGGCGAGCCCGACCCGGGCCAGCCACTCACGGGCCTTCTGCCTGGCCTCCGCCTTGGGCACGCCCCGGAAGCGGGGGCCGGCCATCACATTGGACAGCACCGTGCGCCAGGGGAAGGTGGCGTCCTGCTGGAAGACGAAGCCGACCCGGTCGCCGACGCCGTCGACCGGCTGCCCGGCCACCAGCACCTCGCCCTCGGAGGGCTCCTCCAGCCCGCTGACCAGGGTCAGCGTGGTGGACTTGCCGCAACCGGTCGGACCGACGACGGCGACGAACTCGCCCCGCTCCACGGTGAGGTCCAAACCGCGCACCGCGGTGTGCGGATCACCGGAAGGGGTTCTGAAGATCTTGCTCGCGCCCCTCAGCTCGATGGCGGGGCTGGTGTCTGCGCTCATGCACCGGGACGGTAGGGGCGACGCCGCTCCGGCAGCAGTCTTGTGCGCGCAACCCCTTCTTTTGCTCGCAAGAACCTGTTGTGCTCGTTTTGCTCGCGCTACAACTGCGGAGCCGAAACACGGGTTTAACGCCCGTCGGCCTTGAAGGAGAGGCCCGATGATTGACGTGCTGGTCGTGGACGACGATTTCCGTGTCGCCGAGATCAACGCCAGGTACGTGGGCAAGGTTCCCGGCTTCCGGGTGGCCGCCCGCGCCCACAGTGCCGCCCAGGCGCTGGCCGCCGTCGAACGCGGCGGTATCGACCTGGTGCTGCTCGACCACTATCTGCCGGACCGCACCGGCCTCGAACTCGTCCACCAGATGCGCCGGCACGGCCACGGCACCGACGTCATCATGATCACGGCGGCCAGCGATGTGACGACCGTCCAGCAGGCGATGCGCCTGGGCGCCCTGCACTATCTGGTGAAGCCCTTCACCTTCAACGCACTGCGCGGCCGCCTCGACTCCTACGCCGCCCTGCGCCGCACCGTCGACCGGGTGGGCGGAGGCGGGGTGACCGGCCAGGAGCAGGTCGACCGCATCTTCGGCGCCCTGCGCACGGCCCCCGCCCCGTCGGTCCCAGGGCTGCCGAGCGGCCACACGGAGCCGACCTCGGACCTCATCTGCGGAGTCCTGCACGGCGCGGACCAGCCCTTGTCGGCGCACGAAGTGGCCTCCCGCACGGGGCTGAGCCGCTCCACCGCCCAGCGCTACCTCCGCCACCTGGAGCAGGCGGGGCGCCTGCGGCTGTCCCTCAGATACGGGGACACCGGGCGGCCCGAGCACCGGTACGCCTGGGTGACGCCGTGACGACGTGACGTCATGACACTGTGCCGCCATGACGCCGTGACGCTGTGACGCCGCCCAGGCCCGGCGTGCTTATACGGCTCCCGCTCCGGTCAGCGAACGCACCTCGGTCTCCGCGTACTTGGCCTCGTCCGGCACCTCGTCCGAGGTGACCGTGCCCAGCCAGCCCGCGAGGAAGCCGAGCGGGATGGAGACGATGCCCGGGTTCTGCAACGGGAAGTACTGGAAGTCGACGCCGGGGAAGAGCGCGCCGGGGCTCCCCGACACCACGGGCGACAGCAGCACCAGGATCACCGCGGGGATCAGCCCGCCGTACACGGCCCAGACCGCCCCGCGCGTGGTGAAGTTCCGCCAGAACAGCGAGTACAGCAGCGTCGGCAGGTTCGCCGAGGCAGCCACCGCGAAGGCGAGACCGACCAGGAACGCCACGTTCAGGTTCCGGGCCAGCAGCCCGAGCGCGATCGCCACGACACCGATGGCGGCCGCAGAGATCCGCGCCACCGCCACCTCGCCACGCGGGGTGGTGGGCCTGCGCCGCAGCGACGCGTACAGATCGTGGGCGACCGACGCCGAGGAGGCGAGGGTGATCCCGGCGACCACCGCGAGGATGGTGGCGAAGGCGACGGCGGCCACGACGGCGAACAGCACGGTTCCCCCGGTGGAGGAGGCACCGCCGCCCAGGTCGAGCGCCAGCAGCGGGATCGCGGTGTTCCCGGCCGCGTTGGACCGGCGCAGCGCGTCGGCGCCCACCACGGCGGTCGCCCCGAAGCCGAGGACGATCGTCATCAGGTAGAAACTGCCGATCAGCCCGATCGACCACACCGTGGAACGCCGCGCGGCCCGAGCGGTCGGCACGGTGTAGAAGCGGGACAGGATGTGCGGCAGGCCCGCGGTGCCGAGCACCAGTGCCAGACCGAGGCTGATGAAGTCCATCCGCGCGGTCCAGTCACCGCCGTACTTGAGCCCCGGCGCCAGGAACGACGCCCCGTGCCCACTGCGCTCGGCCGCCGTCAGCAGCAACTGGTTGACGTCCCCGTGGAACCGCACCAGGACCAGCACGGTCATCACGATCGTCCCGAGCAGCATCAGGACGGCCTTCACGATCTGGATCCAGGTCGTCGCCCGCATCCCGCCCAGCGATACGTAGATCACCATGAGCGCGCCGACCCCGATGACCGTCCACGCCTGCGCGGCCCCGCCGGAGCCGCCGAGCAGCAGCGCCACCAGGCTTCCGGCGCCCACCATCTGGGCGACCAGATACATGACGGAGACGGTGACCGAGGCGGTGCCGGTGGCGATCCGCACCGGCCGCTCGGCCATCCGCGCGGCGACCACGTCGGCGAGGGTGAACCGGCCGCAGTTCCGGACCAGTTCGGCCGCGACGAACAGCACGACCAGCCAGGCCACGAGGAACCCGACGCCGTACAGCAGCCCGTCGTAGCCGTACAGCGCGATGAGTCCGCTCACGCCGAGGAAGGAGGCCGCCGAGAGGTAGTCGCCGGAGATGGCGAACCCGTTCTCCAGCGGGGTGAAGAGGCGTCCCCCGGCGTAGAACTCCTCCGCCGAACCCTGCCTGCGCCGGCTCACCCAGGTGGTGATGCCGAGCGTCACGGCCACGAACGCGCTGAACAGCAGCAGCGCCAGCATCTGGTGGTGGCTGGTCACGAGGAGCCTCCCTGGATGCCGCGGGTCAGCTCCTGGGTGTCCCAGCGCAGCTCCATCGCGGGCCGGTCACGCCGCAGCCGCGCGTGCCGTGCGTAGGCCCAGGTGAGCAGGAAGGTGCTGGCGAACTGCCCCAGCCCGGCGAGCATCCCCACGTTCACCGCCCCTATGACGGGCCGCGCCATCAGACCGGGCGCTGCCGTCGCGGTGACCACGTACCCCACGTACCAGACGAGGAAGGCGGCGGCTCCCGGCACCACGAACCTCCGGTACCGGCTGCGCACCTCCTGGAACGCCTCGCTCTGCTGCACCGCGAGATACACGTCGCGGGCACGAGCCTCCGCGCTCTCCCGCTCGGCGGCACCGCGCGGACGCGGTACGGCCGCCGGCGCGGGCATACCCGCCCCGTCCAGCTCACCCCAGCCGGCGGCCAGCGTGTCGTGCCAGGGGTCCTCTTGCCGCACGTCGCGGGAAGTCACGCTCTGCTCTTCCTGGTTGTCGGCCGAACTTCCGAGACCGTTCCCGGCACCGAAGTGTCGACCATTGCTTGACTGCATACCCAAGGATGGACAGATCGGGAAGATCCGCGACACACCTTCCCGTACCACTTCACCCCATCAGGTGAGTCACTCCGCCCTCGGCCGGACCACACCCTTCGCATACGCGTAACGCACCGCCTGCGCACGGTCCTTGAGGCCCGTCTTGGCGAAGAGGTTGTTGATGTGGGTCTTCACGGTCGCGGTGGAGACGTGCAACGCGCGGGCGATCTCCTGGTTGCTGAGCCCCTCGCCGATCAGCACCAGCACCTCGCTCTCGCGGGTGGTCAGCCCGTCGGGCGGCTCCGCCGACTCCGAGGTCGTCCGCACCTCGGCCTGGGACAGCTTCTCCAGCAGCCGGAGTTGGATGCCCGGCGCCAGCGCCGCCTCCCCCGACAGCACGCTCTGCACCGCGCGCACGATCTCCTCCCCGCCCGCGTCCTTGGTCAGATATCCCCGCGCCCCGGCCCGCAGCGCGGCGAACAGCGACTCGTCGTCCGCGAACGTGGTCAGCACCACCACCTGGGTGCCCGGGTACTCGCTCCGGATACGGCGAGTGGCCTCGACCCCGTCGCAGCGGGGCATCCGCAGGTCCATCAGCACCACGTCAGGCGCCAGTTCACCGACCAGGCGCACCGCCTCCTCGCCGTCCCCGGCCGCGCCGACCACCTCGAGGCCGGGCAGCAGGCCGAGCAGCATCACGATGCCTTCCCGCACCACCGTCTGGTCGTCGGCCACCACCACCCGCGCGGGCTTGAGCTCCCCCTCCGGCGCCGTCATACCGGCACCTTCAACGTCACCACGAATCCCTCCTCGTCCGGCCCGGCGTCCAGCGAGCCGCCCAGCAGTTCGGCGCGCTCCCGCATGCCCAGCAGACCGTACCCGCCGCCGGAGGCGGCCAGTTCGCCCGGACGTCCGCCCTTGTCCCGCACATCGAGGGTCACTTGATGCTCGCTGTAGTCGAGCCGGACCCGCACCTTCGCGCCCTGGGCGTGCTTGCGGACGTTCGTCATCGCCTCCTGCGCCACCCGGCGCACCGCCTGCGACGCCTCGGCCGGCAGCGCCCGGCGCTCACCCGTGACGGTGACCTCGCCCCCGTCCGTCACGCTGACGAGGTCGGTCAGGAACTCTTCCAGCGGGGTCAGTTCACCCCGGAGCGCCGACAGTGCCTGGCGGGTCTCGGCGAGTCCGTCACGGGCCATGCCCCGCGCGGCCACCACCCGCTCCAGCACCTGCTCCCGGCTCGCGTCGCGCTCCAGCAGCAGCCGGGCCGCCTCCAGGTGCACCATCTGCGCCGAGAGGCTGTGGGCCAGCACGTCATGGATCTCCCGCGCTATCCGCGCCCGCTCGCTGAGCGCGGCCGACTCCGCCTCCGCTTCCCGCGCGGCCCGCTCCTGGGCGAGCAGCCGCTGCGCGCTGCCCCGCGCCTCCGAGTCCAGCCGCGCGACGTAGCCGGCCAGCGCCAGCCCGGCCACGGTGGAGGCGGTGGTGAGCCACACGTCCTTGTTGAAGATCGCGAAGGAGGCCAGGGCGACCGAGGTCACCGGCACCGCCGCCGCGAGGGGCAGCCGCTCCAGGGCGAGAATTCCGCAGCCGCACCAGAGCACCAGGGCGGGGCCCCCGAAACCGGTCAGCTGGGCGGCGACCGCCAGAGCCAGGAGCACGGAGACCAGCGCCAGGGAGGGCAGCAGCCGGTGCGCGTAGGTGGTGCGGAAGTAGCCCCACGCCGCGCCGGAGGCCAGCAGTACGCCCGCCACGGCGGCGGCCTCTCCCCACAGGGGTACGTCGTTCTGTCTGAGTGCTGCCCACAGCAGCAGCCCGAGCAGCACCACCCTGATGGCCCGGCCCAGCAGACGCCGGGGGCGGCTGATGCCGACTTTGCTCAGCGCCTCGCGTGAGGGCCAGCGGGTCCAGGGGTTCTCGCTCACACCCGCTCCTTCCAGGGCGGCCGTACCGCCGGGGCGCCCGGTGCCGACGGTGTTCCGTCACCGTACGTCGGCGGCGGGGCGGGCGAGGAGGTCAGCAGCTGTGCCCGCCTGGTGGTGATGGCGCCACGGACCAGCAGGGTCGCGGCGAGGCCCAGCATCAGGGCGGCACTGTCCTGCCGGACCCCGAGGGCGTACCCGAGGCCGAAGAGGCCGGCTCGCAGGGCTATCCCTCCCGCCCACACGGCGGCACTGGCCTTGCTGCTGCGGCTCCACACGACTCCGTCCGGCGTCCGCCAGATCCGGGTGGTCCAGGCCCAGCCCGCTCCGGTGGCCAGACCGACGGCCACTTCGGCGACGAGCAGTCCGAGCGACTCGACGCGGTGGTGGGCATCCACTATGCCGGGCCCGCGCAGCGCCAGGACCGCGAGAATCGCGGGCGCCAGCCACCAGCGCCGCTCGGCATCGACGGCGTGGGTGCGGAACTGCCTGGCGATCACCAGCACGGCGACGGCCACGATCACCAACGCGTCGACGAACCCGGACATCCGAGCCTCCGTGTATGAGAGGGGGTGTCGGAGGCGGTCGCTCCCGACCCTCTCGAAACTACGGAAATCCGCAGGCCACGGGATCGGAGCTGGGGTGGATCGCGGGTGGATCTCCGCAGGGCCGGCTTCTCCACCCACGGGTGGAGAGGTCTTGGGGGAAACCCTGATCCGGACCCGACCCACCCCGACACACCCCGGCCCGACCAGACCGGGCAGAGACGCAGGCACCGGCACCGGCACCGGCACCACAACGAAAACGGGAGCACCGGCCGAAGCCAGTACTCCCGTCATCCCACCCGCACCCGGTCAAAGCCGAGTGCCCACGGCTACGCGTCGATCCGCGAACGGTCCAGCGTCGCCGCCGAGCTGGAGATGAACTCCTTGCGCGGCGCCACGTCGTTGCCCATCAGCAGGTCGAAGACCTGTTCGGCGGCTTCGAGGTCCGCGAGGTTGATCCGGCGCAGGGTGCGGTGGCGCGGGTCCATCGTGGTCTCGGCCAGCTGATCGGCGTCCATCTCACCGAGGCCCTTGTAGCGCTGAATGGAGTCCTTGTACCGGACCCCCTTGCGCTGGAACTCCATGAGCGTGTCCCGCAGCTCGCGGTCGGAGTACGTGTAGACGTACTTGTCCTGGCCCTTCTTCGGCTGGATCAGCTCGATGCGGTGCAGCGGTGGCACGGCGGCGAAGACCCGGCCCGCCTCGACCATGGGCCGCATGTAGCGCTGGAAGAGCGTGAGCAGCAGGCAGCGGATGTGGGAGCCGTCGACATCGGCGTCCGTCATCATGATGATCTTGCCGTAGCGGGCGGCGTCGATGTCGAAGGTGCGGCCCGAGCCCGCTCCTATGACCTGGATGATCGCGCCGCACTCGACGTTCTTGAGCATGTCGGTCACGGACGAGCGCTGCACGTTGAGGATCTTGCCCCGGATGGGCAGCAGCGCCTGGAACTCGGAGTTGCGCGCCAGCTTGGCCGTACCGAGCGCGGAGTCGCCCTCGACGATGAACAGCTCGCTGCGGTCGACGTCGTCGCTGCGGCAGTCGGCGAGCTTGGCGGGCAGGGACGAGGACTCCAGGGCGGTCTTGCGGCGCTGGGCGTCCTTGTGCTGGCGGGCGGCCACGCGGGTGCGGGCGGCGGCGACCACCTTCTCCATGACCGTGCGGGCCTGTGCGGCGTCGTCCCGCTTGGTGGAGGTGAGGAACGCCTTCAGTTCCCGCGCGATCACGGTGGAGACGATGCGGCGGGCCGCCGAGGTGCCGAGCACCTCCTTGGTCTGGCCCTCGAACTGCGGCTCGGCCAGGCGGACGGTGACGACCGCGGTCAGGCCCTCCAGGGCGTCGTCCTTGACCACGTCGTCCTCTGCGACGCGCAGCATCTTCTTGGCGCGCAGTACTTCGTTCATCGTCTTGGTGACCGCCTGCTCGAAGCCGGCCACGTGGGTGCCGCCCTTGGGGGTGGCGATGATGTTGACGAAGGACTTGAGGTTGGTGTCGTAGCCGGTGCCCCAGCGCATCGCCACGTCGACACCCAGTTCCCGGGTGACCTCGGTGGGCGTCATCTGGCCATGGTCGTCGAGGACCGGGACGGTCTCCTTGAAGGTGCCCTGGCCCGAGAAGCGGAGCGTGTCGCAGACCGGCTTGTCGGTGGCCAGGTACTCGCAGAACTCGCTGATGCCGCCGTCGAAGCGGAAGGACTCCTCGCCCTTGCTGCCGCCGTCGCCCAGGCCCATCTCGTCGCGCACGACGATGGTGAGGCCCGGCACCAGGAAGGCGGTCTGGCGGGCGCGCTGGTGCAGGTTGTCCAGGGAGAGCTTGGCGTCCTTGAGGAAGATCTGCCGGTCGGCCCAGTAGCGCACGCGCGTGCCGGTGCGGTTCTTCGGGATCTTCTTGGTCTTGACCAGGCCGGTCCCGGCCTCGAACTTGGCCTCCGCGCCACCCCGGGCGAAGGCACCCGGAACACCACGGCGGAAGCTGATGGCGTGGGTGCTGCCGCTCCGGTCCACCTCGACGTCGAGCCGGGCGGAGAGCGCGTTCACCACGGAGGCGCCGACGCCGTGCAGGCCGCCGGAGGCCGCGTAGGAGCCGCCGCCGAACTTGCCGCCGGCGTGCAGCTTGGTCATGACGACCTCGACGCCGGACAGGCCGGTCTTGGGCTCGACGTCCACGGGGATGCCGCGGCCGTTGTCCCGGACCTCGACCGAGCCGTCGTCGTGGAGGATCACCTCGATGCGGTCGCAGTAACCGCCGAGGGCCTCGTCCACGGAGTTGTCGATGATCTCCCAGAGGCAGTGCATCAGGCCGCGGCTGTCGGTCGAGCCGATGTACATGCCCGGACGCTTGCGCACGGCTTCGAGGCCCTCGAGGACGAGGAGGTGCCGCGCGGTGTAGTTGGAGCCGTCCCGGTCTGCTCCTGCCAGCAGCGCTGTGGACGGCACGGACGTATCGGCGGTCACGCGGTTCGCTCCTCGCTGAATTTCAGATGGGCCCCTGGTGGGTACGGGGCCGGCTTCGGTCGCCGCTCAGAGGGTACCGATGCCTGGTAGAGCCGGTGTAACGCCACCCTCGGCGGGGAACTCAGACTAGCCGAGGGTCGTACGGACGTTCGATCCCTCGATGGAGTGAAGCACACATCACGTTCCCTTCGAGGCATGAACCATTTAGGCTCCGGGCACGTCCTCATCAACAACCGGCAACCCAGCCGGGAGGACCGACCCCCAAGACCGCGCGAAACCGTACGCACCAGACCACGCACTACGGCACATTCGCCGCCAACCGGCAACACCCAGCCATCCCGAAAGAAATTTTCGACGGAAAGCCACGAGCGGGAACGAATTCGGCCTGGTTGGATGTTGACCCTGGTACGACAGCTCGTCGAGCTAGAGAAGAGGCGACGTGACTACTGTTCTGACCCCCGCGAGCCCGCTGACGGCCGCCGATCGCTGCGACCGCTGCGGCGCCCAGGCATACCTGCGCGTCGTCCTGCTGAGCGGCGGAGAACTGCTCTTCTGCGCCCACCACGGGCGCAAGTTCGAGCCGGAACTCAAGAAGATCGCCGCTGAGATACAGGACGAGACGGAGCGGCTCACGGCCGTTCCCGGCACCTCTGCCACCGAAGAGCGCTGAATCTCGCACCCACCCGACGAGCCAGCCCCGGCATAGGCCGGTGAACGGGCGGCTGCTTCCCCAGCGGAGCAGCCGCCCGTTCTCGTGCCCGGAAGGGCACCCCGGGCGCTCTCAGGAGCGCTTGGGGGCCTTCTCGGCCCCGTCCTCGGCCGGCTCCAGCGTGCGCACCACCTCGGACACCCGCGTGTAGACACCCGGACTGCCCGCCTGACCGCACCCGCTCCCCCACGACACCAGCCCGATCAGCCGTCCCCCGGCGACCAGCGGACCGCCGCTGTCGCCCTGGCAGGCGTCCGGCCCTCCGGCGGCCTCTCCCGCGCAGAGCATGGAGGCGGCGTCGTAGGTGCCGTTCCGCCCGCCCGGATAGGCACGCGTGCACAGGTCGTCGGCCAGCACGTGCACCCGCGCGGCACGCAGCCGGTTCGTATAAGCGCCGCCGCCGCTGGTGTCGCCCCAGCCCGACACCAGGGCCTCCGTTCCGGCCGCGTACGCCTCGTCACCGGCCGCCGCCATGGGCACGACGGCGCTCTGCGGCACGGGCTCGGCGAGGGTGAGGACGGCGTAGTCACCGGCGTTGGTGGCGGGGTCGTATCGCGGGTTCACCTTGATGTTCCGCACGGCCGTCTCCTGGCCGTCGGTGGCGAGCAGATCGGTGCGGCCCGCGATGACCTTGAGGTCGCGCACCCGGTTCGGGGGCGTGCCCATGACGTCGTCGGCGACACAGTGGGCGGCGGTGAGGACGGTGGTCGGCGCGATCGCCACGCCGCCGCAGAACTGGCCCGCACGGCTACCCCCGAACCGGTCACGACTGGAGAGCGCCACCGTCCACGGGGCCTGGGAGACGTCTATCGGGAAGCCGCCCACCACGACGCTGTCGGCCACGGCCGGAGCCGCGCCGATCAGGGGTATCGCGGTCAGCGCAGCCGCCAGGGAGAGCGGCCGGATCAGTGCCCGGACAACGGTACGGCGCATGCGGACTCCTCACTCAGGGTGGTTCCGGAACACCCAGAGTCATCCAGCACACGGTGGCCCGCAGCACGAAGGCCCGGCCCCACGAGGGGAACCGGGCCTTCGGTGTGCGAGCGGACTCGACCTAGTCGAGGTAGTCGCGCAGCACCTGCGAACGCGACGGGTGGCGCAGCTTCGACATGGTCTTCGACTCGATCTGGCGGATGCGCTCACGCGTCACGCCGTAGACCTTGCCGATCTCGTCGAGGGTCTTCGGCTGGCCGTCGGTGAGGCCGAAGCGCATCGAGACGACACCGGCCTCGCGCTCCGACAGGGTGTCGAGCACCGAGTGGAGCTGCTCCTGGAGGAGCGTGAAGCTGACGGCGTCGGCGGGGACGACGGCCTCGGAGTCCTCGATGAGGTCACCGAACTCGCTGTCGCCGTCCTCGCCCAGCGGGGTGTGCAGGGAGATGGGCTCGCGGCCGTACTTCTGGACCTCGATGACCTTCTCGGGGGTCATGTCGAGTTCCTTGGCCAGCTCCTCCGGGGTGGGCTCGCGGCCCAGGTCCTGGAGCATCTGGCGCTGCACACGGGCGAGCTTGTTGATGACCTCGACCATGTGCACCGGGATACGGATGGTGCGGGCCTGGTCGGCCATCGCGCGGGTGATCGCCTGACGAATCCACCAGGTGGCGTACGTGGAGAACTTGTAGCCCTTGGTGTAGTCGAACTTCTCGACCGCGCGGATCAGACCGAGGTTGCCCTCCTGGATCAGGTCCAGGAAGAGCATGCCGCGGCCGGTGTAGCGCTTGGCCAGGGAGACCACGAGTCGGAGGTTGGCCTCCAGCAGGTGGTTCTTGGCGCGGCGGCCGTCCTCGGCGATGATCTCCAGCTCGCGCTTCAGCTTCGGGGCGAGCTTGTCGGAGTTGGCGAGCTTGTCCTCGGCGAACAGACCGGCCTCGATGCGCTTGGCCAGCTCGACTTCCTGCTCTGCGTTGAGGAGGGGGACCTTGCCGATCTGCTTCAGGTAGTCCTTGACCGGGTCGGCGGTGGCGCCGGCCGCGGCGACCTGCTGCGCGGGCGCGTCGTCCTCGTCCTCGTCGGACAGCACGAAGCCGGCGGCCTCGGTGCCCTCGGGCTCGTCGGAGGACTTGGTCTCCTCGACGACCTCTTCCTCGAGAAGCTCGGCGTCGTCCTTCTTGGCGCCGGTCTTCTTGGCGGCCGTCTTCTTCGCCGTGGTCTTCTTCGCCGCCGTCTTCTTGGCGGTGGTCTTCTTGGCAGTGGCCTTCGTGGCGGAGGCGGCGTCGTCGGTGTCCTCGCCCGCGACGGCGGACGCGGCCGGGGCGGCCGTGGCCCTGCGGGTGGTCACCGTCTTGGCCGCGACCGTCTTGGTGGCGGTGCGCTTGGCCGGGGTCTTCGCTGCGACGCTCTTGCGGGTGCGCTTGGGCTCTGCGGCACTGACCATCAGCGTCACACCCTCTTCCTCAAGGATCTGGTTGAGGCTGCGCAGTACGTTCTTCCACTGAGTGGCCGGAATCTGGTCAGCTTCGAAGGCCCGACGCACATCGTCGCCGGCGATCTGCCCCTCAGCCTTTCCCCGCTCAATGAGCGCCATGACAGAGACGGACTCGGCGATCTCCGGCGGGAGCGTACGGGATGTGCTGGCCGACACGAACAACCTCTCGGAACGTTAGAAAGCGGCTTCCGGCACCGTCCGTCATGGACAGGAGCCGACCACCGGCCTGGGGATGGGCCGACGGCGCGGGCGGAGCCGGGGAGAGACACAGCGCCTGGCAAGGCGTCCGTATTCCCTTCGCGGCTGTTCACCTCTTAGGTCATCGCGCTGTTTCCGGGAGCGTTACGCCCAATCCGCGTGGCCCGAGTCACACCCTGCCGAGAGCCGAATGCGATCAGATGTGAACGAAGCGGTCCGCTGCCGATCTCCGTCCTGATCACTTCGCCGGTCCGGGCGGCCTGTCGTACCGCCGGACTCGGCCGGAATCCAGGGAGTCCGGCCGAGTCCGGCGACGGCGGGACCCGGTCGCGGTACCGCCATCTCGATCACTGGAGCGCGCCACAAGCGGGCGCGCCGTCCGCTTGTCCGTCAGTGCTCGCGCGGCGCGGGGACCACGCGCTCCACCTCGGGGTGGACGGTGAGGAGCTGGCGCATCGCGCCCTCGGCCACGGCGCCGTCGCCGCTGCCGAGCCCGTCCACGATCCGCGCGTGCTGCGCGACGGACGCCTCGGTCGGCCGCTCGCAGCCCGTGGCCGGGCCGCCGGAGACCTGAAGGGCGGCGGTGACGATCCCGGACAGGTGGTCCAGCATCCGGTTGCCCGCGACCTGGATGAGCAGCCCGTGGAATTCGGCGTCCGCGCGGGAGAAGGTCAGCGCGTCACCCTGGGCGAGGGCGTGGCTCAGGATCTCGACCAGGTCCACGAGGCGCTGCTGCACGTCCTCACGGCCGTGTCCGGCGGCGAGGCGGGCGGCGAGCGGCTCGATCGTCCAGCGCAGTTCGTTCAGCTCGCGGCGCTGGTCGTCGCGCTGCGGGCCGAAGGCGCGCCATTCGATGATGTCCGGGTCGAGCAGGTTCCAGTCGCTCACCGGGCGCACGCGGGTGCCCACGTTCGGCCGGGCACTGACGAGGCCCTTGGCCTCCAGGACCCGGAGGGACTCGCGCACCACGGTGCGGGAGACCTCGAAACGCTGGCCGATCTCCTCGGGCACCAGCGGGCGGTCGGCACCCAGGTCGCCGGAGACGATCATCTGACCGAGCTGCTGGACGAGCTGGCCGTGCAGTCCGCGCCCGCGGCTGCCCCCGGCGCGCCGGCCCACGCGGCCCAGGTCGGAATCGGCGCCCTCCCAGGCGGGCGCCGCCACGCGGTCGGCCATCGGGGCCTCGGCGTAGGGGTAGCGGTCGAGTTCGCCCGGTCCGGCGAGGCCGGAGTCGGCGGAGCGGGCGGTGGTCATCATGGTGTGCGCAAGGGTACTCACGCATCTTTTGTCGGCGTTGCCTCCAACTGCCTTGAGGGCTTTGGTGAAAAGCACACGAAAGGGTGATCGCTCACCCCGTCGCAATTGACGCCTTATCGGAAATAAACGGGCTTTCTGTGGGGAGTTGTGTGCACAGCGGCTCGGAAACCGCACCTCAGGGGATCATCTCGCCCTGGCGCGCAGGGTCGTGATCAAGTACGCGCACAGCAGGGCCGCGAGCGACAACGTCATTGCGCCACCCACGGGTTGGGCGATCACGCGCGCAAGTCCCAGCAGGTAGCGCTCCCCTCCGAAGGGCCACTGGAGCAGGAGAACCTCCCGCATCCGCACGTGAATCCCGGCCGCGACTCGCACATACGAGCCTTCGAACAACCGGTGCACGAGCGGTACGACGGCCACCGGCACCGCGAGGACCGCGGCCAGCCCCGCCGCCGTGGAGCGGAACACCCCGGCCGCCAGCACACCGGCCCACGCGCAGCCGACCACGAGCGCCAGCCAACTCGCACACAGTGGCAGCCAGTCCCCCGGGACCTGGACCAATTCCCGCCCGTATACGAGATAGAGAAGCTCGGCGTCACAGCCCAGCGCGAGAAAGGCCAGCATTCCGGCGGTGATTCCGGAGACGAGAAGCTTCGCGGTGAGCAGCCCCAGCCGACGGGGAACGGTGCCCCGGTCCGCCGCCAGCGCGGGATACCGGAACTCGCCCCCGAACGCGAGCGCACCGAGCAGCCCCGCCGCGAGGGCGACCGGCGGCAACGGCACCTCGCGCGGCCACGCGGCGAACAGGCGCGCCTGCGGGGTGTGCCCGATACGGGCCAGCACCACGGCGGTGATCGCGGACACGACGAGGGCGACACCGCAGACGACGAACCCGGTACTGATCCCGGTGGCGCGCCGGAGTTCGTAACGCAGCGGACGGAGGGGGCTGTGCACGGAGCGGACGGCGATGGGGAGCGGGAGGGGTTCGGGGGCTTCATCGATCTCGACTTCCTCCGGCTCCGCGACGCCCTCCGGGACTGCGACGGCTTCGGTCGGTACCGGCTGATCTCCCTCTGGTGACTCCGGCCGCATGTCACCGACCTCATCCGCGAGTTGATGGATGAGGATGCCGTTCCGGAAGGCGATCTCCCCGACGTCCGCGGTCGTGCTGCCGTACACGGAGAGACGGTTGCCCTCCTCGCGGACGACCTCCAGAGAACGCTGTTCGGTGCGGGCCTCCTTGGTGAGCAGGTTCGCCAGACGGGCGGCGTGGGGGCTGCGTACGGCGACGCGCGGCCGGAGCCGGGTACGCGCGAACTCCGCAGCCTCCAGGTCGGCGGCGACCCGGCCCCCTTCGAGGGTGACGACGTGATCGGCGTGCCGGGCGGCCTCCTTGGGGTCTGCGGTCGTGAGGAGCACGGCACCGCCCTGGTCGGCGTACGCGCGCAGGGTGGCGTGCAGCCAACGTGCTTCCTGTACGGAGAGCCCGGCGGCCGGTACGTCCAGCACGAGGGTGTGCGGGTCGGGCAGCAGGGCGCAGGCCAGGCCGAGCCGGCGGTCCATGCCGAGGGACAGCGTGCCGAGCCGTTCCTCACGGAGGCTGACGAGGCCGACCTCTTCCAGCACTTCGTCGGCCCGCCGGGCCGGCACGCCTGCCGCCGCGCAGAGCATGCGCAGGTGGTTGCGGACCGTGCGTGAGGGGTGTCCCGGCACAACGCCGAGGAGTACGCCGACTTCGCGCGAGGGGTGGGCGACACAGTGCAGGGGGCGCCCTCTGAAGTAGGCGATGCCGCGCCCTCGCTGGAGTTCGAGCATCAATCTGAGCACCGTCGTCTTGCCCGCGCCCGTCGCTCCGAGGAGGGCGGTCACCTGGCCGGCGCGCGCTTCGAAGGAGACGTCCTCGACGGCGGGCGGCTGGTCTTTGAGGGAGTCACTGGTCAGTCCGACAGCCTGGATCACCTGACGGAAGATAGCGCGCTATGTCCTGTTTTCCAGGTATCACCCCTTCTGGCCGGCAGTTGTTCGGCGGAGGGTCAACCTGCATGGCTCACTTGCCCGATGAGCGTCCCGCAGGAGGGGGCGCAGGCCGGGGATCCCCAACTGCCCTGCGCGTGCCGGTCCGACGCCCGGCCTCAGACCTCGGGGCGGAGCATCGGGGGGTTGAGCAGAGTGGCGCCGCCCGCCCGGAAAAGCTGCGCGGGCCGGCCGCCCTGGCGTGTGGTGGTGCCGCCGGCGGGGACGAGGAAGCCGGGCGTGCCGGTGACCTTGCGGTGGAAGTTGCGGGGGTCGAGTGCCACGCCCCAGACCGCCTCGTAGACCCGGCGCAGCTCACCCACGGTGAATTCCGGCGGGCAGAACGCCGTGGCCAGCGAGGAGTATTCGATCTTGGAGCGGGCCCGCTCCACCCCGTCCGAGAGGATCAGGGCGTGATCGAAGGCCAGGGGCGCCATCGGTTCGCCGTCGCGGCCGTAGCCTCCCTGCTGGAGCAGTTCCTCCACCGGTGCCCAGCGCGCGTTGCTCGCGTCGCCGCCCGCGCGCGGCGCCGGGAGGTCGGGCGCGAGGGCGAGGTGAGCGACGCTGACCACGCGCATACGCGGGTCACGCTTCGGATCGCCGTACGTGGCGAGCTGCTCCAGATGAGCGCCGTTGTCCTGTGCCGGTGTCGCCGGATCGTGGGCCCGGAGCCCCGTCTCCTCCGCCAGCTCGCGCGCCGCCGCCTGGGCGAGGTCCTCGTCGTCCCGTACGAAGCCGCCTGGGAGCGCCCACCGCCCCTGGAAGGGTGACTCGCCCCGGCGTACCGCCAGCGCGCACAGGGCGTGGCGGCGCACGGTCAGTACGACCAGGTCCACGGTGACGGCGAAGGGCGGGAACGCTGACGGGTCGTAGGGCATGCCGCGATCATAGTCGTCTCCCTGACGATAAACACTCCGTTCGTAAGGGGATCGATGAATCCGCCGGGAGTTGGGGGTGGGATCAGGGGGTCCGGGGTGCCTGCTCAGCCGTCCTCCCTGTCGTGGCAGGTCTTGCCCGCTCCGGAGGGGGTGGGGCGTGAGCGGGTCGGGCGCCGGGTCTGGGCTTGCGGCCGCTGGGCGCAGGGGCCTGGTTTAGCGGGGGTGGTCTTGCCGGGGCCGGTCTTGCCAGGGCCAGTGTTACCGGGAGCGGTGTCGCCGGGGCCGGTGGAGCGGGGGCGACGCTTACGGCGTGGCGGCGTGGCTGGGTCCGACTCCGTCGCATCCTGCGCCGGGAGGGTGGTGTCCGGAGGAAGCTGGGAGCCGGATTTCTGCTCCGGAATGTTCGGCTCCGTGGACGGTGCCCCCTCCCCCGGCCGCCGCCCCGCACGCTCCTGCCGGAGGCACCGCCGGATGGACTCCGGGTCCAGGCCTTCGTTGCACGCCCGGTGCAGGAGCTGGGCGAAGAGGTAGTGCGGGTCGGCACCGAGGGCCATGGCCAGGGCCTCCCGGGCCTCGATGTCGTCGCCGGTCGACCAGGCGACCCAGCCGGCCAGGGTCAGAGGTGCCGCCGCGTGTTCGCGGTAGGGGCCGACGCAGCGGCGGGCCAGTGCCCGCCAGAGCCGCAGGGCGGGTGCGCCTTCGTCGCCCTCCATCCAGGCGGCCGCCCGGTCGCGGGTCGTCCGGTCCTGAAGACCGAGGATGAGGGCGGCCGCCTCGTCGTGGCCGAGGAGGGTGTCGTCGCGGACGTCCGCCGGGTGGATGCCGGACACCGGCGCGGCCTCGGCGAACCGGCGGATGATCCGTCCGGCCAGGTCCAGCGTCTCCTCGGCCACCTCGGCGCGGCTCGCGTCGTCCAGGATGCGGGGCACCAGGGACATGCCGGCGGCGTCCAGCGCGACTTCCTGTTCCAGTGCGGCCGAGGTCTCCCAGGGCTGCATCCTCGCGTGCAGCTCCCGCAGCGAGCCCCGTACCTGGATGCCGGCGTAGGTGGCCGCGGCCGCCATGGCCGAGGTGCCCGGCATGCCCATCGGCGTGCCCTCGGGCGGGCAACAGCTCTCCACCGGGCAGACGTAGGACCAGAAGCGGGTGTCCGAGACGCACAGCGCCTCGATCACCGGTACGTCGAGGCTGCCGCACTCGGTGCGCAGCAACTGCGCGAGCGGGGCGAGCCGGAGCATCACATCCCGCCCCGTCTCCCCCGGCCGTGGCTCCTGGCAGACGTAGGCCACGATGCGCTCGGGCCGGGAGCCGCGCCGTCGGGTGCCGATCACCAGCCCTCTGGCGATCTGCCGGGCCGCCGCCTGCCAGTCCTCTGTGCCGGCCGGAATGCCCAGGCGGGCCCGCCCGCCGAAGGTTCCCCGGTCGAGCAGACTCACCAGGACCATGCTGTCCTCCGGGCGGTATCCCAGCAGGTAGGGCAGCGCGTCGGCCAGCTCGGCCGGGGTGCGCAGAGCGAGCGGGGTGTCGGGCGTGAGCTGCCCGTCGAAGGACATTCCCGCCGTGATGTCGCCGTTTTCGAAGGGTTCGGTCGTTTCGCCGTGATTCGTCATGCGCTGACGATCCCGCGAATGACGAAATCCCGCTGGCCCTGTGGATAACCAGCCTGTGGACAATTCGGAGCAGGGACACGACAATCCCACGCCCCCGCCCCACGAGCCCGCCCCCGGGCGGACAGCCACTCTCACCCCGCCGCAGCCAACACCAACGGCAGAACCTCCCCCGCCCCCGCCCGCCGCAACAACCGCGCCGCCACCGCCAGACTCCACCCGGACTCGGTCCGGTCATCCACGAGCAGCACAGGCCCTGGAGTATCCGACAGAGCCGCCGCCAGCTCCCCCGGCACCGTGAACGCCGAAGCCAGCGCCTGGAGCCGCTGAGCGGAGTTGCTGCGATGCGCCTGGTGCGCCTCGGCCTCCCCCGTGTACGCGAGCGCCCCCAGATACGGCAGCCGTCCGATCTCGGCCACCCGCTCCGCGAGCGAGGCGACGAGTCGCGGCCGGCTCAGCGAGGGCATGGCGACGACACCGACCGGACGGGCCATGGCGTCCGGCGTGTTCGACGCCCACCCGCCGGACGAGCGCGCCCAGTCCGCGAGGACCTCCACCACGGCCTTCAGCACGTCCTCCGGCACCGGGCCGTCAGGCGTCTGCTCGGCGAGCAGCGGCCGGAGCCGGTTGCCCCAGCCGATGTCCGAGAGGCGGCCCAGGGCACGCCCGGTGGCGCACTGTTCCTTCGCCGGGATACGACCCTTGAGGTCGATGCCCAGCGCGGGCATCCCCGTGGGCCACATGCGGCGCGGCTCGATCTCCACGCCGGGCCGGTCCAGTTCACCGGCGGCGGCCGTCAGCGCCTCGGCGGAGACGCCCGTGTCGATCCAGGCGCCCGCGCAGGTGTCGCAGCGCCCGCACGGGGTGATCTCCACGTCGTCGAGCTGGCGGCGCAGGAACGCCATCCGGCACTCGTCCGTGCCGACGTAGTCCCGCATGGCCTGCTGTTCGGCAGCGCGCTGGCGGGCGACCCAGGCGTACCGCTCGGCGTCGTACACCCAGTCGGCGCCGGTGGCCGTCCAGCCGCCCTTCACGCGGTGCACGGCGCCGTCGACGTCGAGCACCTTGAGCATCAGTTCCAGCCGGGTGCGCCGCAGGTCCACCAGCGACTCCAGCGCGGGTACGGACAGCGGGCGTCCGGCGTCGGCGAGGGCGGCCAGGGTCTGGCGGACCTGGGACTCGGGCGGGAAGGCGACCTCGGCGAAGTACCGCCAGATCGCCTCGTCCTCCTTGCCCGGCAGCAGCAGCACATCGGCGTGCTCGACGCCTCGGCCCGCGCGGCCCACCTGCTGGTAGTAGGAGATCGGGGAGGACGGTGAGCCGAGGTGGACCACGAAGCCCAGGTCGGGCTTGTCGAATCCCATCCCCAGCGCGGAGGTCGCCACCAGGGCCTTGACCCGGTTGTCCAGCAGGTCGGACTCGGCCTGCTGGCGGTCGGCGTTCTCGGTGCGGCCGGTGTAGGAGGCGACGGCGAAGCCGCGTGCGCGGAGGTAGGCGGTGACCTCCTCGGCGGCCGAGACGGTCAGCGTGTAGATGATCCCGGAGCCCGGCAAATCGTTAAGGTGCTCGGCCAGCCAGGCCAGCCGGTGCGCGGCGTCCGGCAGCCGCACCACGCCGAGCCGCAGGCTCTCCCGGTCCAGCCGCCCCCGCAGGACGAGCGCCTCGCCGGCGCCGGTGCCCAGTTGCTCGGCCACGTCAGCCGTGACGCGCTCGTTGGCCGTGGCGGTGGTGGCGAGCACGGGCACTCCGGGCGCCAGCTCCTGGAGCATGGTGCGCAGCCTGCGGTAGTCGGGGCGGAAGTCGTGCCCCCAGTCGGAGATGCAGTGGGCCTCGTCCACGACCAGCAGACCGGTGGTGGCCGCCAGCTTGGGCAGCATGCGGTCGCGGAAGTCGACGGAGTTGAGCCGTTCCGGGCTCACCAGCAGCACGTCGACCTCGCCGCGCTCCACCTCCTCGTGGATCGCGTCCCACTCCTCGGGGTTGGCCGAGTTGATGGTGCGGGCCTGGATACCGGCCCGTGCGGCCGACTCGACCTGGTTGCGCATCAGCGCCAGCAGCGGCGAGACGATCACCGTGGGGCCGGAGCCGCGACGGCGGAGCAGGGCGGTGGCCACGAAGTACACGGCCGACTTGCCCCAGCCGGTGCGCTGCACGACCAGGGCCCGGCGCCGGTCCACCACCAGGGCCTTGACCGCCTCCCACTGGTCCTCCCGCAGCCGCGCGGAACCCTCCGGCGCGCCGACCAGCTCGGCGAGGACGGCGTCGGCTTCGGTACGCAACTGCTCCAGGTCGTTCATGCCCCCATGCAACCGCACCCCACCGACATCCGGCCACTCGCCCTACGGGCGGCTCCCCGTCGGCCGGACCCGCTCCTCCTCGGGGGCCGGTACCGGCGCGTCCGCGCGTGCCCCGGCCAAGGCCACGAGGGCGGCGATCAGCGCGATGAGACCTCCCGCCCACAGTCCCGCACGGGCGCCGAGGGTGTGGGTGGCGGCGGCGACGAAGAGGGCGCCGAGCGGGGTGCTGCCTTGCAGGATCACGGTGTAGAGGGCCATCACACGGCCCCGGTGCGCCGGGTCGCCGCCCAGCTGGATGCGGTGGTTCGCCGCCTGGACGAAGTACAGCGAGGCGAATCCGGTCGGCACCAGCAGCGCCAGCGCGACGGGCAGGTTCGGCGCCCATCCCGTGATCAGTTCCAGCGCCCCGAAGGCACATCCCCAGGTGGCCACCAGCCGGGCCGAGGGGCGCGTCCGGCGCAGGGTGCCGACCAGCGCGGCCAGCAGGGAGCCGCCGGCGAGCGCGGCCGTGAGGAGGCCGAAGGAGGCGGCCTCGGTGTGGAAGACGACGCGGGCCATGAGCGGCAGTGTCAGGGGCAGGTTGAGGCCGAAGAGGGCGACCGCCGCGACCAGGGCGAGTGTCGTGAGCAGGTCGGGCCGGGTCCGCAGATGGGCCAGGCCCTCGGTGACACGCGCGGGCGCGCCCGTACGGGGCTCGCGGTGCAGCTCCGCCGGGCGCATGGCCCGCAGTCCGGCGACCGTGGCCGTGTAGCTGACGGCGTTGAGCAGCATGACGGTCCCCGTGCCCGACCACTGGATGAGCAGCCCGGCCAGTGAAGGGCCCAGCACGCGCGCGATGTTGAAGTAGGCGCCGCTCAGCGCCGAGGCGTTGGGGAGCAGTTCGGGGCCGACGAGTTCGGTGATGAAGGACAGCCGGGCCGGTACCTCCACGGCGTTGGCCACGCCGAGCGCGGCGGCCGCCACGTAGACGTGCCACAGCCGGGCCGCGTCCGCCGTCACGAGCAGGCCGAGCGCCAGGGCGAAGACTCCGGAGGCGATGTTGGCGCCGGTCAGGAGGGCGCGTTTGTCGTACCGGTCCGCGAGTCGGCCACCGTAGAGGGTCAGCAGGAGCACCGGGGTGAACTGGAGGGCGGTGACGGTGGCGAGGGCTCCGCCGGAGTCGCCGGTCAGCTCCAGTACGAGCCAGTCCTGGGCGACGGCCATCGTCCAGGTGCCGGTCGCGGAGGCGATCTGCCCCACCGCGAAGAGCCGGAAGTTGCGCACCGTGAGGGAGCGCAGGCTGGTGGCGAGCAGGTGGCGGCCGGTTCCTGGCGTCATGATCCGGTCCTACCAGGGACGTCCGGATGTGGGCCGAGCCGCGCCGCGCGCCACCCGGATGTGGGCCGAGCCGCGCGCCACCCGGATCCCGGCCTACGCGCGCGTGGCCGGGGTCCGGGAAACGCCGCCTTACGTCAGTACGTCCGTTCAAACCCCGGTCGGCGCCCGGCCTCTAGCGGCGGCAACCCGGCCCGGCCGCGATACCAGTCGGCGTACTCCGGGAAGCGCACGGCGAATCCGGCACCCGGCTCGACGCCGAGCCCGCTCCACAGCGACTCGTCGGTGAACCAGTGGTCGACGGCGAGCATGCCGAGGTGGTGGCGGGCGGCGGGGTGGCCGAGCACCCGCTCCCGCGCGGTCTCGGCCGAGACGCGCGGGGCGTCCCCGGCGAACAGTCCGAAGGTCTCCGCCACGGTGGAGAGCAGCAGCTCCCCCGGCACGGGGTCGGGATGGGTGACGTAATGGACGCGCCCCACGCCGTCCGCCGGGCCCCTCGTGGCCGCCGCGAAGGCGACCCGGCCCAGGGTGTCCGCGTCGATCATCGACTGGATTCCGGCCCAGCCGTCCGGGAGGCCGTCCAGGGTGCGCAGCAGGGCCAGGATGCCGGGGATCACCCAGCGGTCGCCCCGGCCGTACACGAGGTGGGGGCGCAGAACCGTTCCGCCCGTCGCGAGCACGTGTTCCTCGGCGGCCGCGCGGGTGCGGCTGGTGTCGGAGGCGGGGGCGACGGGCGGATCGCCGGGCCGCGCGTCGCGGAAGGGGCCGCGTCCGTGGACGGCGGCGGTGCTGAGGTAGACGAACCGCGTGACTCCGGCCCTGCGCACCTCGTCGGCCAGGGCGCGGGTGCCGAGGTCGTTGGCGCGGTGGAGCAGTTCCGCGTCGCCGCCGATCAGCCCGGCGCAGTGCACGACGGCGTCGACATCCGCGCAGACACCGCGCAGCGACGCGGGGTCGGTGAGGTCGCCGTGCACGTACTCGACGCCCGGGTGGGGCGCGGCCGGCGGGGTGCGGACGAGCAGCCGGAGCCGTACGTCCTCGGCGGCGCGGGCGGCTCTCAGCACGTGTCCGCCGAGGAAACCGCTCGATCCGGTGATGAGCACGCGCCGGGTCACCGGACCGCCTGCGGGGAGTCACCGAGGGTGGCCGTGAAGACGGGCTCGCCGCTCTGGACGCCTTCGACGTGGACGGAGACATCACCCTCGCGGGAGGTTTCACGCCGGGCGAGGACAAGACACGGCTCGTTCAGTTCGGCGTACCGGTGGAAGGCGATCGCCAGCGAGGCGGGCACGAAGCGGCCGTCGGGAGCCAGCGCGACGGCGGCCTGCCGGGCGGCCTCCAGCAGCACCATGCCGGGGACGTGGTCGTTGGCCCGCGCGAACAGGGTGGGGTTGGCGGTGTCCAGCCGGAGCCGCCAGCCGGGCCCCTCCTCGGAGGGCGCGAGGACGACGTCCCTGGGGTCACGGCGGCCGACCCGCTGGGCCGGTATGCCGTCCAGCAGCGGTGCGGGGGCAGCGGCGTCGGGCATCTTGTCGCCACGGAGCCTGCGGTAGGCCCGCGCGGAGGTGGCGCTCAGGCTGCCCGTACTCGTGGCCAGCAGCCTTCCGCCGCGTTCGAAGGTGAGCCGCACCCTCATCCCGGCCAGGCTCCTGGCCCGCATCTGGACCTCCGAGCACTCCACCAGGACGTCGATGCGGCCGGAGGCGTCCGCGAGGCCGAAGCCGGCCGTGGCGAGGGCGTACGACATGTCCCACATGACGAAGTGGTGGTCGGCCGGGACGCCGTACTCGGCGTGGGCCAGCATCATCGCGGTCTGCCGCATGGTCTCCGTGACCAGCAGCGGGTCCTGGACGCCACCGGGGAGCGGGGCGAAGAAGCGGTGGCCGGCGGGCCAGTCGGCGGCTATCAGATAGCGGTGGTCCGCCAGCTTGGTCCATTCCACGGGAAAGGCGTCGTCGGCATCCAGCCGGTGCACGAGTTCGCCGGTGGCGCGGCGGCCCAGTGCGGGAGGTTGACCGGTGTCGCCGGATTCGGGTACAAGAACCAGCGGGTCGGTCTGGTCTTCGGGCGGTGCGGCGGGGTCCGGTGCCTGCGCCATGACCGTCCGTACGGCCGATGAGGTGCCGATGTCGGCGCGTTCGGCTATGAAACTTATGCCTTCAGACATGGATTGCCCTTTGAGTCCGGTGTGATCAAGGCTCGTTCCCCCTCGACAAAATACTGACAGTCCGGTTCTCTTCGTGTGCGAACCTGACCAAGCTCTGACATAGAAACAGGGGCGACAGCCCATGGCACGCCAAGCACGCGCGATCCAGACGCGCAAGACGATCCTGCTGGCAGCGGCCGCCGTCTTCGACGAACGCGGTTACAGCGCCGCCACGATCACCGAGATCCTCGCGCGCGCCGGGGTCACGAAGGGTGGCCTCTACTTCCACTTCGCCTCCAAGGAGGAACTGGCCCTCGGGGTGATCGCGGCCCAGCTCGAAGTGGGCCCGCTGCCCCCGCAGCGCACCAAGATGCAGGAACTCATCGATCAGGGGCTGCTGTTCGCGCACCAGCTGCGGCACGACCCGTTGACACGGGCCAGTGTGGGGCTGGCGATGGACCAGTGGGGAGAGGGACCGGATCGGAGCAACCCGTTCCATGGCACGCCCTTCCAGTCTTGGGCGAACCGGCTGACCCAGTTGCTCGTGGAGGCGCGGGAGCGCGGCGAGTTGCTGCCGCACGTCGATCCGGCGGAGACGGCCGACCTGCTCGCGGGCTCCTTCACCGGCATCCAGTGGATGTCGCAGATCCTGTGCGAGCGCGCCGACCTCAGCGAGCGGGTGACGGTCCTGCTGAGACACCTCCTGCCCAGCGTCACCCTCCCCCAGCTCATGCCCACTCTGGACCTCGCCCCCGACCGCGCCGAACGCCTTCTGGCACAGCGGCCGGCGGAGACGGACGAAGGCGGGGACGAGGAGGGCGAGCCCTCTGCGCGCATCAGCGCCTGAAACCTCCTCCGGCGAGCCGGGCCGTCGGGGTCCCCGGGCAGCCTCAGGCGTCGTCACCGGTCTCTGTGGGTAGGGATATAAGCCCCGGACCAACCGATAAGCCTCGGCGGCCTCAATTGCTCGTTGCCGCATCGAAGTTCGGCAGGAAGAATTGGAGTCCGCTCCCCGCACGGCTCGCCCGTGTTCCGGCTGGGCTTCACTGCGGTGCGCGCTCCCCCGAATTCCGACCTCGCCCGCAGTGTGGGCGCGTAGCCGAAGGGAGGAACGTGACCTTCGGATTCGCCTCGTCCTCGGCGGCCTCGTTGTCGACGTCCGCGTCCGCCGCTTCCGTCAGCCGCCTGCTCGAACCCGCGGAGTGGGCCGCCGCCGGAATCCCCCTGCTGCGCAACCCGCGCGAGGTCGTCAGCGGCCTGCACGTCCGCCACCGCCCCGGGCCGGCCACCGCGATCGTGGCCGTCCTCGATCCGGACGAACGGCTGCTCGCCAGCGCCTCGTTCACCCGGCGCTCCGCCCCGGCGGACGGCTGGATGTTCCGCAACGCGCTGCTGGACCAGTTGCGCCGGGTCATCCCGCACGACCTGCGCCGCCGCTGCCCGGTGCGCACCGCCGTGCTGCTGTACTGCCGCGAGGGGGACGCACGCTGGACGGAGGAGGACGGCGCCTGGATGTGGGGGCTGCGCGACGCCTGCACGCTGCACGGGCTGCGCTGCGGGGCGTACATCACGCTGACGCACGACGGCTGGCAGGTGCTCGGCGAGGGACGCGGCGGACGCCACCCGCACGCGCACTCCACGCCGGAGTCCTTCGCCCTGTCCGAGTCGCCGCCGCTGATGCCGCGTACCGGCGGGCCGGTCTCGGAGGTCATGCGCCGGGCCGCGGCCCGCTGAGCGAACCGGGCTCCGGCGCCGGTCACTTCGGCGCCGTGGCCAAGGAAACCACTGCGGCGCCGTGCGGGCCGAGCAGCCGCCCGCTGCCTTGTCGTGGCAGAGCGGCTGTCCGGCGCGCACGGCGCCGTCGGTCGTGCGGAGGGGTCAGACCCCGGCGCCCAGAACCGCGTTGATCCGCTGCGGGTCACCGCAGACGATCAGCAGGGTTCCGGCCCGCGTGTGGGCGACCGGCAGGGCGGTGGCGGCAGCGTCGGCGTCGTCTCCGTTGACGGCGACGATGACCACGGGCCGGGTGGCGGCACGGGCGGCCATGGCGCCGTCGGCGTAGAAGACGTCGTCACCGGCGTCCTGCTGCGCCCAGTAGGACGCCTCGCCGAAGGACAGCTCGTGCTCGGCCCACGGGTGCCGGGCACCCGTGGTGAGCACCAGCACATCGCCGGGGGCGCGGCCGGAGTCGAGCAGCAGGTCCAGCGCCTCCTCGGCGGCGTCGAGCGCGCCCTCGGCCGAGGCCGGGATCAACTGGATCTGAGGACCGGCCGCGGGAGCGGCGGGAACGGCCGGGCCCGACGGGCTCGGCTTGGCCGGAGCCACGTCACGCGGCGCGCGCTGCGCCGGCGGCGCGGGCCGCGGGGGGCCGGGCCGGCCGGGACGGACCGGAGCCGCGGGGCGGGGGCCGGGTACGGGACGAGGGGTCGGTGCGACGCGGCTGCTGGCCGGAGTCGCGACGGGACCCTGGGCACTCTCGTGAATCTGAGGCTCCTCGGGAAGGAGAGGCATGAGCTGATTTTTATCAAACGTTGGTACGACGCCGACGGCCGGGTGGCACATCGGCGGCGGGCGGAAGCGTCAGAAATCGAAGCCGAGCTGGCCCTCGATCACCGGGACGCCGCCGTCCACGAGGCTGCGGACCTTCTTGAGGTGCCGCCACCGGGGCAGCGCATCAAGATACGCCCACGACAGACGGTGGTACGGGGTGGGGCCCCGCTCCTCCAGTGCCGCCTTGTGCACCGGCGACGGATACCCGGCGTTGTCCGCGAATCCGAAGTCTGCATGGCCGGCACCGAGTTCGGCCATCATTTTGTCGCGGTACACCTTGGCGATCACCGAGGCGGCCGCGACGGCCACACAGGACTGGTCGCCCTTGATCACCGTGCGCACCCGCCAGGGAGCGCCGAGGTAGTCGTGCTTGCCGTCGAGGATGACGGCCTCGGGGCGGACCGGCAGGGCTTCCAGGGCACGGACGGCGGCCAGCCGCAGGGCGGCGGTCATGCCCAGGTCGTCGATCTCCTCCGGGGAGGCGTGACCGAGGGCGAAGGCCGTCACCCACGACCGCAGTATCCCGTCCAGCTCCCCACGGCGCTTGACCGTCAGGAGCTTGGAGTCGGTGAGCCCTTCGGGCGGGCGGCGCAGTCCGGTGACCGCCGCGCAGACGGTGACGGGTCCGGCCCAGGCACCCCGCCCCACTTCGTCGACGCCGGCGATGACCTTCGCCCCGGTCGTGGCGCGAAGGGAGCGCTCGACGGTATGAGTGGGTGGTTCGTACGGCATGGCGCACTCAGACTACGCCGCCCCCGTACCGCCCCGACACCCCGGCCCCTCCCCGCCGGAAACATCACACGCGTCACACGCGGTCCGGCACCCACTCCGGCAGCGACTCGGTCCGCTCCAGCCACGCCGCGGGCGGCGCTCCCGCCTCGCCTGAGGCCAGGACGCCGCCGACGATCGCGCACGTCGTGTCCACGTCGCCGCCGACCTGCGCGGTGGTCCAGAAGGCGTGCTCGAAGTCACCGAGGGCCCGTGCGGCCGACCACAGGGCGAACGGGACGGTGTCGTGCGCGCTGGTCCGGCGCCCGCAGCCGAGGACGGCCGCGACGGTGGCCGCGTCCCCGTAGTCGAGCATGTCCCGCGCGCGGCGCAGACCGGCGCCCACGGCGCTCCGGGGCACCAGGGAGATCACGCCGTCCAGCAGCGCCTCGGGGGCCGGGGGGCCGCCCGGAGCGGCCGCCAGCGCGGCGGCGGCGGCCACGGCCATGGCGCCGGCCACCGCTTCGCGGTGCTGGTGGGTGGTGTAGGCCGAGATCTCGGCCTGGTGGGTCGCCTGCTCGGGGTCGTCGGCGTACCAGGCGCCCAGGGGCGCGATGCGCATCGCGGCGCCGTTGCCCCAGGAGCCCCGGCCGTCGAAGAGCTGGGCGGCGAGTTCGCGCCAGTCGGCGCCCTCGCGGACGAGCCGGAGCAGGCGGTTCACGGCCGGCCCGTAGCCCCGGTCGAAGTCGTGGTGATCGGCGAAGGACCGCGCCAGTTCGTCCTGGTGGACCATCCGGTGCGCGGCCAGGACCGACACGACGGAGCAGGCCATCTCCGTGTCGTCGGTCCACTGCCAGGGCCCGGCGGGCAGTTCGTGGCGCTTGAGCAGCGGGTGGTTGACCGGGACGAAGAACTGGGAGCCGAGCGCGTCGCCCACCGCGAGGCCCCGCAGGCTGGCCAGGGCGCGCTCCAGGCGCCCGGCGGGAAGAGGGAAGGATTCAGAGGTCATCTTCCCGCCAGCCTATCGGTCGATCCAGTGCGGGACCGGGTCCCGCCAGCGC
Source organism: Streptomyces seoulensis (assembly GCF_004328625.1). NCBI lineage: Bacteria > Bacillati > Actinomycetota > Actinomycetes > Kitasatosporales > Streptomycetaceae > Streptomyces > Streptomyces seoulensis. The sequence continues at coordinate 4,749,089 of NZ_CP032229.1, read as the reverse complement.
TCGAAGGGCTTGTCCAGGACGTACTTGCCGTCCTCCCCGAGAACGAGCATGCGCACCTCGGCGTTGCCCGGATTGGACAGGGACTCGAATTCGGCCACCGTCCAGTGGAACCACCGCATGCAGAACAGCCGCATCGCCAGGCCGTGCGTCACCAGCAGGACGTTCGGCGGGTGGTCGGGCTCCTCGAAACTGCGGAACAGGCTCTCCAGGAAGCCGCCGACGCGGTCGTACACGTCTGCGCCGGACTCGCCCTGGGGGAAGCGGAAAAAGAAGTGCCCGTACGCGTCCCGGTACGCCTTCTGGAGCTTCACGTCGTCGCGTTCCTGCCAGTTGCCCCAGTCCTGCTCGCGCAGCCGGGGCTCCTCGCGCACGCGTATGAGGTCCGGGTCGAGCCGGAAGGCGTCCAGGGTCTCGTGGGTGCGGCGGTACGGGGAGACGTAGACGCTCACGCGTTCCTCGCCGAAGATCTCCCGCAGGTGCTTGCCGCTCTCCTCCGCCTGCTCCCGGCCCCGGTCGGTGAGCGCGAGGGCGTGGTCGGGCTCGCGCTCGTACACGGAGTCATCGACGTTGCCCACTGACTCCCCGTGCCGGACAAGGACGATGCGCCGTGGTCGTGCCATGTCGGAAACCCTACGGGGAGCGGGGCGGGGCCGGGGACTCGTACGGCCCGCATACGGCGTAGGTCACACCGCTCGCCCGGCTCAGACCGTCCAGGAGGGCTCCAGTTCCACGATGTCGCCGGTGAGGGAGGCGATGTCGGCCTCGGTCTGGGCACGCAGGGCCAGCCGCTCCACGCGTTCGGTGCGGTACTTTCCGTGTTCGGCCGCCGCGCGCCACATCGACAGCACCAGGAAGTCGTGTTCGGCGCCCTCGCCGAACATGCCCCGGATCATGCCGGGCGAGCCGGCCATCGCCGGGTTCCAGACCTTCTCCTGCATCAGCGTGAAGTGCTCGACGCGCTCCTCGTGGACCCGGCACAGGGCGACGCGGACCAGGTCGGCGTCGGTGAACCGGGGCTCGAAGCCGGTCTTCACGTCGAAGCGGTACTCGAACAGCCTGGCCTGGGAGTCCTTGAACGTGCCGGACTGGGACGCGGCCAGCCGGTCGTACGAGCGGGCCATGAAGGAGTCGTAGAAGGCGCGGCTCTCCCAGAAGGCGAAGATGTGCGCCACTCCCGGCCGGTGCCGGCTCCAGCCTCCGCCCTGTCCCCGAAACCCCGGCTCCCCCAGAAGCCCCGCCCATTTCCGCTGCCCGCGCTCGAACCCCCGACGGTCCACCACGGTGCAGCGAATCCACTTGACCAGCACCGCGCCATCGTAAGGCCACCCGGCGTGGCGCCGGTCACGCTCTGGCGGAGTTCGTCCGCGCACCGGCGTCTCATGCGTGACACGATGGGAAAAAGACCCAGCGACAAGGGAGTTGGGGATGATGGCGCTTCACGGGGAACTTCACGGGGAAGGGGAGACCTGGTGACCGGGGTCAGCAAGGGAATCCGCGAGGTCGAGGTCGCGCTCAAGTGGGACCCCAGTCCGGCGGGGCGGCCGCCCTCCGACCTGGATGTCGTCGCGGCGACGTTCACGGCGGCGGACGCTTACGGGGAACCGGCCTATCTGGTGCACTTCGACAGCCGCTCCCCGGACGGCACGATCTTCCTCAACCGGGACAGCCCCGACGGCAAGGGGTTCGGCTGGGACGAGGTCATGAAGCTCGAACTCGGCCGCCTGGACGCCCGCTACGCGCGCGTGGTGGTCGGCGTCGTCATCCAGCAGAACCAGAACCGCACCACGTTCGCCTCGGTCCTGAGCCCGGCGGTCCGCGTCGCGGAGGGCTACACGACCCACTTCGAGGCCGACTTCACCACCGCCCAGGACGCCACGGCGGCCGTCGTCGCCGAGTTCACCCGCGACGCCTCCGGCGAATGGGCCTTCCACCCGGGCGTCCATGGCTTCGACGAGGACCCTGCGACCTTTACCCGCGTGATGGGCTCCAAACGTCGTACGTGAGCGTTCCGGCCACGAAAGGGGCGCCGGCCGATCGGCCGACGCCCCTTCACCGGGCCCGTGTCACGGGCTCAGCCGTTGATCAGCTGCAACCGCTGGTCGAGCCGCAGCCCTCGCAGATGTAGCAGGAGCCGGCGCGCTGCATCTTGGTGCCGCAGGAGAAGCAGAGCGGGGCGTCGGCCTGGATGCCGAGCTGCATTTCGACCAGCTCGGCGCTGGTGTGAGCCTGCTTGGGGGCCGGCCTGGCGGCCTCCGACTCGGCCTTCGGCGTGGCGACCGTCGTCAGCTCGGTGTGGCGCGGGGCGGACTGGGCCAGACCCTCGACGTCGACCTCGTCCTCCTCGATGGACGGCTCGTACGAACCGGTCTCCAGGTGACGCTGACGCTCCTCGGCGGAGTGGATGCCGAGCGCGGAGCGGGTCTCGAAGGGCAGGAAGTCCAGCGCCAGGCGGCGGAAGATGTAGTCGACGATCGACTGCGCCATCCGCACGTCCGGGTCGTCCGTCATACCGGCCGGCTCGAAGCGCATGTTGGTGAACTTCGAGACGTAGGTCTCCAGCGGCACGCCGTACTGGAGGCCCACCGACACGGCGATGGAGAAGGCGTCCATCATGCCCGCGAGCGTGGAGCCCTGCTTGGACATCTTCAGGAAGACCTCGCCGAGACCGTCGTCCGGGTAGGAGTTGGCGGTCATGTAGCCCTCGGCGCCGCCGACCGTGAAGGACGTGGTGATGCCGGGACGGCCCTTGGGCAGACGCCTGCGGACCGGGCGGTACTCGATGACCTTCTCGACGGCCTCGCGGATCGTCGCCTCGGTCTTCTCGGTGACCTCGGCCTGCTCCTTCTCCTTCGTCTTGGCGGAGAGGGGCTGGCCGACCTTGCAGTTGTCACGGTAGATGGCGAGCGCCTTGACGCCCAGCTTCCACGCCTCGAAGTAGATCTCCTCGACCTCCTCGACGGACGCCGTCTCCGGCATGTTGACCGTCTTGGAGATGGCGCCGGAGATCCAGGGCTGGATCGCGGCCATCATGCGGACGTGGCCCATCGGGGAGATGGCGCGCTCGCCCATGGCGCAGTCGAACACCTCGTAGTGCTCGGGCTTGAGACCCGGGGCGTCGATCACATTGCCGTTCTCGGCGATGTGGGCGACGACCGCCTCGATCTGCTCCTCCTGGTAGCCCAGGCGGCGCAGGGCCTGCGGCACGGTGCCGTTGACGATCTGCATCGAGCCGCCGCCGACGAGCTTCTTGAACTTCACCAGCGCGAGGTCCGGCTCGACACCGGTGGTGTCGCAGGACATCGCCAGACCGATGGTGCCGGTCGGGGCGAGCACGGACGCCTGCGAGTTACGGAAACCGTTCTTCTCGCCCAGGCGCACCACGTCCTGCCACGCCTCGGTGGCGGCGGCCCACACCGGGTTGTCCAGGTCGTCCATGTGGACGGCCACGGCGTTGGCGTCGGCGTGCTGCTTCATGACGCGCCGGTGGGCGTCGGCGTTACGGGCGTAGCCGTCGTACGGGCCGACCACGGCGGCCAGTTCGGCCGAGCGGCGGTAGGCCGTGCCGGTCATCAGGGAGGTGATGGCACCGGCGAGGGCGCGGCCGCCGTCGGAGTCGTACGCGTGGCCGGTCGCCATCAGCAGGGCGCCGAGGTTGGCGTAGCCGATGCCGAGCTGACGGAAGGCGCGGGTGTTCTCGCCGATCTTCTGGGTCGGGAAGTCCGCGAAGCAGATCGAGATGTCCATCGCGGTGATGACCAGCTCGACGACCTTCTGGAAGCGCTCGGTCTCGAAGGACTGGTTGCCCTTGCCGTCGTCCTTCAGGAACTTCATCAGGTTCAGCGAGGCGAGGTTGCAGGACGTGTTGTCCAGGTGCATGTACTCGCTGCACGGGTTCGACGCGGTGATGCGGCCGGACTCGGGGCAGGTGTGCCAGTTGTTGATCATGTCGTCGTACTGGATGCCCGGGTCGGCACAGGCCCAGGCGGCCTCGGCAATCTTGCGGAAGAGCGCCTTGGCGTCGACCTCCTCGATGACCTCACCGGTCATGCGGGCCCGCAGGCCGAAGTCGGTGCCGTTCTCGACCGCGCGCATGAACTCGTCGTTCACGCGGACCGAGTTGTTGGCGTTCTGGTACTGGACGGACGTGATGTCGTCGCCGCCCAGGTCCATGTCGAAGCCCGCGTCGCGCAGGACGCGGATCTTCTCCTCCTCGCTGACCTTCGTCTGGATGAAGTCCTCGATGTCGGGGTGATCGACGTCGAGGACGACCATCTTGGCCGCGCGGCGGGTGGCGCCACCGGACTTGATGGTTCCGGCGGAGGCGTCGGCGCCCCGCATGAAGGAGACGGGACCGGAGGCGTTGCCGCCGGAGGAGAGCAGCTCCTTGGAGGAGCGGATGCGGGACAGGTTCAGACCGGCGCCCGAACCGCCCTTGAAGATCATGCCCTCTTCCTTGTACCAGTCGAGGATCGACTCCATGGAGTCGTCGACGGACAGGATGAAGCAGGCGGAGACCTGCTGGGGCTGCGGCGTGCCGACGTTGAACCAGACCGGGCTGTTGAAGCTGAAGATCTGGTGCAGCAGGGCGTAGGCCAGCTCGTGCTCGAAGATCTCGGCATCGGCGGGCGAGGCGAAGTAGGAGTGGTCCTCGCCGGCCTTGCGGTACGTCTTCACGATGCGGTCGATGAGCTGCTTGAGCCCGGTCTCGCGCTGCGGGGTGCCCACGGCGCCCCGGAAGTACTTGCTGGTGACGATGTTGACCGCGTTCACCGACCAGAAGTCGGGGAACTCGACGCCACGCTGCTCGAAGTTGATCGAGCCGTCGCGCCAGTTGGTCATGACGACGTCACGGGGCTCCCACGCCACCTCGTCGTACGGATGCACGCCGGGGGTGGTGTGGACGCGCTCGACGCGCAGCCCCTTGCCGGCCTTGGCGCCCTTGGTGCGGGAACCTCGCGCCGGACCGCTCGCCGTCTCTGTCATGCCGCCTCCCATGTACGGGCGAAAACGCCCTGAAATGCCCCGATGTTCCCAGGGCATGTGTTCTGTCTGGTGCCGCGGGCAGCCTCAGCTGCGACCCCGCGACAGGTCTTGGGTGCGCCGGCCGGTCAGTCGGCGGCGCGCGCGGGCACGGGGACCTGGGTGGTCCGTCCCGTCCCGCTCTGGTCTTCCTGGCTCCCCGCGGCCGCGTCCTCGACGTGCCCGTCGTCCGCGGCGGGGTCCGGCGTCACTTCGCGCAGTTCGGCGATGGCGGCCTCGAAGTCCTCCAGCGAGTTGAACGCCCGGTAGACCGAGGCGAACCGCAGATAGGCGACGAGGTCGAGTTCCTGCAGCGGGCCGAGTATGGCCAGCCCCACGTCGTGGGTGGTCAGCTCGGCACTCCCGGTGGCCCGCACCGCCTCCTCGACCCGCTGGCCGAGCTGGGCGAGCGCGTCCTCGGTCACGGGACGCCCCTGGCACGCCTTGCGCACACCGTTGATGACCTTGGTGCGGCTGAACGGCTCGGTGACACCGGACCGCTTCACCACCATGAGCGAACACGTCTCCACGGTCGTGAAACGACGGGAGCAGTCGGGGCACTGGCGGCGCCTGCGGATCGACGTGCCGTCGTCGGTCGTACGGCTGTCGACCACCCGACTGTCGGGGTGCCTGCAGAAGGGGCAGTGCATGATTCTCCAACCCTCCTCACAGCAGACTCGATGGCCTCGCCGGGCCTCAGGGGCCTCACGAAGCAGCCCCAAGCATAGGCGATCGCGGAGGCCCGAAAGACCCGGGGTCCAAGATCAACCACAACTTGTGGGGCCCTGTAGCCGCCTCACCACTACATGTAGGGATGACCCAGATTTCGCGGCAGACGCGCGTGTCGCTGTGGACAGAGGCGCCAGGAGCCGCCCTGGAGCGCGCCGGAGCGACACGCGCGAGCGTCCCGCACGGCCGGGCGGGGACACGGGGATACCGTGAAGGCCGCGCGGAGCCCTCGGTGCGATACGGCGGGGATCACACGGCGGACGGACCCGGCCACCGGTCGTTCACCGTTCGAATGGCACACTGGCGACGGCCGCGAGGCCATCCGCCCCGGCGGTGAAGAGTACAACAATGGGCGCTTTTGCCCGCTGGACACCGCGCGAGCCATACACCCGGACACTTGATCGCGTCAGGTGAATCGGACTTTTTCACTCGAACGTGTGTTTGGCGCAACCTTTCGAAAGCTACTACCGTTGTGCAGCAGGGAGACCATCGAGAGGGGCCGACGTGACCACGACCGCAGACAGTGCCGCCATCACCGCCCAGGACCGCTCCCAGGGCCGGGTGGAGCCGGTGCACGCGATGAACGAAGCCACGCCCGAGGGCCACAAGCGCTCCCAGCCGGGCCGGCCTCCAGGCATTCGCGCGGACAGTTCGGGGCTCACCGACCGCCAGCGCCGGGTGATCGAGGTCATCCGGGACTCCGTGCAGCGTCGTGGATACCCGCCGTCCATGCGGGAGATCGGCCAGGCGGTCGGCCTCTCCAGCACCTCCTCGGTCGCGCACCAGCTCATGGCGCTCGAGCGCAAGGGCTTCCTGCGCCGCGACCCGCACCGGCCCCGCGCGTACGAGGTCCGCGGCTCCGACCAGGCGGTCAGCGTGCAGCCCACGGACACCGCCGGCAAGCCCGCCGCGTCGTACGTCCCGCTGGTCGGCCGCATCGCCGCCGGTGGCCCGATCCTCGCCGAGGAGTCCGTCGAGGACGTCTTCCCTCTCCCCCGGCAGCTCGTCGGTGACGGTGAGCTGTTCGTCCTCAAGGTCGTCGGCGACTCCATGATCGAGGCCGCGATCTGTGACGGCGACTGGGTCACGGTCCGCCGCCAGCCGGTCGCGGAGAACGGCGACATCGTGGCCGCCATGCTCGACGGCGAGGCCACGGTCAAGCGCTTCAAGCGCGAGGACGGCCATGTCTGGCTCCTCCCGCACAACGCGGCCTACGAGCCCATCCCCGGCGACGACGCCACCATCCTCGGCAAGGTCGTCGCGGTGCTCCGCCGCGTGTGACGCCCCGCACCGGACAAGCCCCCGGCTCGTCCCCCTGCACCGGGCCCCGGAACCCCTGCGCCGGTTCCGGGGCCCTGCCATTGCCGTCAGCAGCGCTCCTGCCTGCGGCTCCGGCTCACTCCTCCTCGGCCCCCTCGGCCTGCTTCGCCATCGCGTCGATCGCCGCGAGCGACTTGCGCACCTGATTGCGGTCGGTCGTGGTCCAGAAGTCGGGCAGCGACGCCTTCAGATACGACCCGTAGCGGGCGGTCGCCAGCCGCTGGTCCAGGACCGCGACCACGCCACGGTCCCCGGACGCCCGGACGAGCCGGCCGGCGCCCTGCGCCATCAGCAGCGCGGCATGGGTGGCCGCCACCGCCATGAAGCCGTTGCCACCCGCGTCCTCCACCGCCTTCTGGCGAGCGCTCATCAGCGGGTCGTCGGGGCGCGGGAACGGGATCTTGTCCATCACCACGAGCTGACAGCTCGGCCCCGGCACGTCCACGCCCTGCCACAGCGACAGCGTGCCGAACAGGCACGTGCGGGGGTCGGCCGCGAAGTTCTTGATCAGCTCGCCGAGCGTCTCCTCGCCCTGGAGCAGGATGGGGAACTCGGGGATGCGCACCCGCAGTTCCTCCGCCGCGAGCTGTGCGGCGCGCATGGAGGAGAACAGGCCCAGCGTGCGGCCGCCGGCGGCCTGGATCAGCTCGGTCAGCTCGTCCAGCATGTCGCCCCGGTCGCCGTCCCGGGCGGGGCGGGCGAGGTGCTTGGCGATGTAGAGGATGCCCTGCTTGCGGTAGTCGAAGGGCGAGCCGACGTCGATGCCCTTCCACTGCGGCAGGTCGTCGCCCTCGGTCCCCTCCGGTGCCAGGCCCAGCGAGGCGCCGACGCCGTTGAAGTCGCCGCCGAGCTTCAGGGTCGCCGAGGTCAGGACCACGCTGCGATCGGTGAAGAGTTTCTCCCGGAGCAGCCCGGAGACCGACATCGGGGCGACCCGCAGGGAGGCGCCGAAGCGGTCGTGGCGCTCGTACCAGACGACGTCCCACTCCGAGCCGTTCAGCACCCGCTCGGCGACGGCGTACACCGTCTCGACGGAGGCGACCGCCTGCTTGCGGACGGCGTCCTCGTCCTGGACGGACTTGTCGCGCGTCGAGCCGAGCGCGGTGATCACCGTGCGGGCCGCGTCACGGAGGGCGGCCAGGGCGTAGCCGAGGTCTTCGGGGATCTCCTCCAGGCGGCCCGGCAGGGCCAGCTCCATCAGCCGCTCGAAGCCCTCGGCGGCGGTCTGGAGCTGGTCGGCGGCCTTCTCGTTGACCAGCTTGGCCGAGCGGCGGACCGCCCGGTTGACCTGGCCGGGGGTGAGTTCGCCGGTGGCGGCGCCGGTGACCCGGGAGACTAGGTCGTGCGCCTCGTCCACGATCAGCACCTCGTGCTGCGGCAGCACCGGGGCACCCTCGATGGCGTCGATCGCCAGCAGCGCGTGGTTGGTCACCACGACGTCCGCGAGCTTGGCGCGCTCCCGGGCCATCTCCGCGAAGCACTCGGCCCCGTACGCGCACTTCGAGGCGCCGAGGCACTCGCGCGACGACACCGACACCTGGGCCCAGGCCCGGTCGGAGACGCCCGGTGTGAGGTCGTCCCGGTCGCCGTTCTCCGTCTCGTCGGACCAGTCGCGCAGCCGGAGCAGGTCCTGGCCGAGCTTGCTGGTGGGGGCGGCCGCCTCGAACTGGTCGAAGAGGCCGTCCTCCTCGTCCTGCGGCATCCCCTCGTGCAGCCGGTGCAGACACAGATAGTTGGAGCGGCCCTTGAGCATGGCGAACTCGGGCCGGCGCCGCAGCAGCGGGTGCAGGGCGTCGACCGTGCGCGGCAGGTCGCGCTCCACGAGCTGGCGCTGGAGGGCGAGCGTGGCGGTGGCGACGACGACCCGCTCCCCGTGCGCGAGCGCGGGCACGAGATAACCGAGCGACTTTCCGGTGCCGGTACCGGCCTGGACCAGCAGATGGGAGGTGTCGTCGATCGCCTCGGCGACCGCTTCGGCCATGGTGACCTGGCCGGGGCGCTCCGTGCCGCCGACGGCGGAGACGGCGGCGTGGAGGAGTTCGGGGAGTGAGGGCTTCGTCATAGCCCGACCACCCTACGGCCCCCCACTGACAATCGTGCCCGCTCGCCGGGGCGGGCGGAGCGGGATGCGAACACGTCCGAACTCCTGAACTTTTTTCCCGAAAAGCGGGAACTCGCCGGAACCGCCATACGTACAACAGGTGAGCACCCGGTCACGTGGTGCTACGAGAGTTCAGGCCGGACCCGGTCCCGGATCATGAGGGCGGCCCGCTTGCCGGGCAGCTCGATCTCCGCCCGGCACTGGAAACCGGCGTTACGGAAGGCGATCACCGAGGGGGTGTTGCGCATGTCAGGTTCAGCGACGACGCGTGTGCAGGTGCGGCGGTGCTCCATGACCAGCTCGGCCACGGCCGTGAGCAGGGCGGAGCCGAGCCCTCCCCCCCGGTGCGCGGCGTCCCCGATCAGCAGGTGGATACCCGTGTCGTGCGGGCGCGCCTGGTAGAAGCGGGCCAGCGGGTCGAGGTCGGCCCGGTAGATCTCCCAGTAGCTCATGGCGGTGCCGTCGAGCATGCCCAGGCAGGGCACGCTGCGTCCGTCGCCGTCCAGCTGGGCGCGGAGGTGGCGCTCCGTCAGGTCCGGTGTTCCGGCCAGTTCCCAGTACTGGGCGACCGCGGGGTCGTTCATCCACCCGTGGATGAGGGGGAGATCGCGGTCGGGGTGGACGGGGATCAGCTCAAAGGTGCCCGCGGGCGTGGGGGTTGGGCCCCAGGTGCGGAGGCCGTCCAGCAGGTCCGCGTCGCGTGGTGATGCCGCCTGGCCGGGCAACGCGGCTCGCAGCGCCGCGAATTCGGGAGGCAGGCGCAGATCCAGTGTCTCCTCGTTGTCCCAGAGGAGCGCGCTCGCCCCGGTGTCGGCGCCGGGTGAGCGGTCGGGGGCGGCCGGGAGGGGAAGGGCTTCGGCGGCGCCGGTTTCGGTGACGGACACGTGCGCTCCTCTCAGGGGGCGGGTGAGAAGGGGTTCAGGAATGGAGGGGGTTGGCGATGGTGACGTAGACGGACTGGGTGTCGACGGGTCCGACGAGTTCGTCCAGGCCGTGCAGCCGGGTCAGCAGGTTGGCCTTGCAGCGCAGTACGGGTGAGTCGAGCAGGTTGCCCGGCAGGGAACTGCTCAGGGCGGCGGGGCCGGTGGCGGCGGCGGTGAGGAAGCGGCGGAACGCGGCGAGAAGGAGGTGCTCGTCGGCCAGGCGCTGGGAGCCGAAGGCGCCGATGAGGCCGAACACGTTGTTGACGGCGAGGTAGTAGGCGAAGCGTTCGTCGGTGACCTCGTCGGAGACGAAGGTGTCGCTGCGCTCGCCGATGCCCGGCAGCAGGGCGTCGAGTTCGCCCCGGCGGGACTCGCGGAAGTAGTAGCCCTGGTTGTCGCGGTAGCGGCCGCCGGCGGGCCAGCCGTCCTGGTCGAGGCGGAGCAGGGTGTTCTGCTGGTGCGCCTCCAGCGCGATCCCGGCCTCGCCGTCCAGCCAGAGCACGGGCCGGACGGCCTGTTCGAGGTAGCGCAGGAACCACTCGGCGGCGACCGCGCCCACGGGACGGCCGGTGCGGGCGGCGAGCCGCCCGACGAGCCGGGCCAGGCGGGAGCGGAGGCCCCTGGGCCCTGCCGTCGCGCTCGGCTCGAAGTCCGGGCGCGGGGAGACGAGTCCGGCGACGCAGCCGATGTCGTCGGTGGGAGCGAAGGGGTTGTGCCTGATCATCACGTCGAGGCCGGGCACCGGCAGCCCGTCCGGACCGTCCACCGCGAGCCAGGCGGGGTCGCGGACGATGTCGAAGCCGGGGTGGACGGCCTGCCAGTGCTTCGCCAGCCCGGCGCGCAGCAGGCGGTGCACCTCGACCCCCCGGTGGAGTTCCTTGCGCAGGTTCTCCCGGCGGGAGTTGGTGATGCGCAGGCCGAGCGACAGCTTGAGCATCGCCGGGGCGTCCGAGCGGTGCACGGTCCGTACGGAGGAGGTGGGGTGCCAGGGGGAACCGAGGGGGCCGAGGTCGCGCAGGAGGCCGGCGTCCAGCAGAGCGGCGACCGGGGCGCGGTGGCGTACGTCGCGGGCTTGCCAGGGGTGCAGGGGCAGGGCGCTGTAGCCGTCGGGCAGGGGCAGGTCGGTTCCGGCGAGCTGACGGAGGAGCCCACCGGCGGGGACGGCGCGGCCACGTTCGGTCCAGGCCGAGTCGGAGGCGAGCAGGGAGGGGGCGACGGCCATCCAGTGCAGGGGGAAGGAGCCACGGAGTTCCGGTGCGTACTGCCGGGCTTCGGCGTCTGTGAGTTCCTCGCGGCTCTTGGGGGTGGGGTGCAGGGGGTGACCGAGGAGGAGGGCCTGTTCGGCGCTGAGGAAGAGGTCGGGCCCGTCCTCGGGGTGGGCGCGTCGGTCGGTCAGGAAGGTGGCGGTGCGGCGCTGTGAGTCGGCGACCCGGGCGACGAGTTCGGCGCCGTCCGCCGGAGCGGTGCCGTGCGGCTCGGTGGTGTCCGCCCGGCCGGGGCGCTCGCGGGTGAGGAGGGCGGCCAGGGTGACGGCGTCGACCGAGGGGGCGTGCTCGGGGGCAGCGGCGAGCCGGGGCGGGCCGAAGCGGTGCCAGCCGGTCGGGGACCAGTGGCGGACGGGGGTGATGAGGGCGGTGCCGCTGGCCGGGAGCGGGATGTGCAGGGTGCCGTTGTCCGGTGCGGTGAGGGCGGTCTCGCGTACCCAGCAGCGCAGGAGGTTCTCCACCGCCGCCGCCTGGGCCGCGGTGTGCGGGTCGGCGCCCTCCAGCGGGTCGGCGTCGGGCTCGCCGGGCCGTCCGGCGGCCGGGGTGCGCCGCTTCTGGTGCGGCACCGCCTCGGCGAGCGGTACGGGGGCGCTGCCGGGGTCCGCCGGTTCGTCGGGGGTCTCGGAACGGCCGTCGGGTGCGGGGGTGGCGTTCATGACAGGTCCTCGGGGGTGAAGCGGGTGCGGGTCCGGTCGCGGAGGGGTTCCGCACGGCGGATGAGAGGCGGGGCGGTGATGCGAGCAGGGGGTGCCGACGCACGACGGCTGGTGTGCGGGTTCGGCAGGGTGGCGATGCCTGGAGGCGGGTTCGCCGCTCTCCGCCGACGCGCGGGGATGGTGCGCGTCGGCGGTGGGATGGTCCGGCGGTGGCTAGCCCGTGTGCCGGCGGTCGCGGCTCGCGGCGGTCACCGCGTCGGCGAGACGGTCCAGTACGGCCGACGCCTGCTCGTCGCTGATGGTGAGCGGAGGCAGGAGCCGTACGACGCTGTTGTGGCGGCCGCCGAGTTCCACGATGAGCCCCCGGTCGAGGCACTCGCGCTGGACGGCGGCGGCGAGTTCGGGGTCGGCGGGGTGGGGCGCCGGGGCGAAGTCCCAGCCGTCCGCCTCGGAGCGGCGCGCTTCCGGTACGGACTCGCCCGCCGGGTCGACCAGCTCGACCCCGATCATCAGCCCGCGCCCCCGTACGTCTCCCACACAGGCGAACTCGTCCTGCAGTTGGCGGAGTTGCTTCAGCATGCGGTCGCCGAGGGTGGCGGCTCGTTCGGCGAGGCCGTTCTCGCGGACGTGGGCGAGGGTGGCGGTGCCCGCGGCCATGGCGAGCTGGTTGCCGCGGAAGGTGCCCGCGTGGGCGCCGGGCTGCCAGACGTCGAGTTCCTCGCGGTAGACGACGACGGCCAGCGGGAGGCTGCCGCCGATGGCCTTGGACAGGACCATCACGTCGGGGGTGATCCCGCTGTGGTCCACGGCCCAGAAGGCGCCGGTACGGCCGACCCCGGTCTGGACCTCGTCCGCGATCAGGGGGATCGACCGGTCGGCGGTGACCCGGCGCAGCCGGCGCAGCCAGTCGTCCGGCGCCGGGATCACCCCGCCCTCGCCCTGCACGGGTTCGAGGATCATCCCGGCCGGCCGGGGCACGCCCGACTTGGGGTCGTCGAGGACGGACTCGGTCCAGCGGGCGGCGAGTTCGGCGCCGCGCGGGCCGCCGACGCCGAAGGGGCAGCGGTAGTCCTGCGGATAGGGCAGGCGGCCCACCTGGAGGTCGGGGGCGCCGCCGGACGCGGCCAGGGCGCCCGCGGTCATGCCGTGGTAGGCGCCGGTGAAGGCGAGGATGCCGTTGCGACCGGTGGCGGCCCGGACCAGCTTGAGCGCGGCCTCGACGGCGTCGGTCCCGGCCGGGCCGCAGAACTGCACGCGGGCCCGGTCGGCGAACCCGGCCGGCAGGGTGCGGAACAGCTCGGTGATGAAGGCGTCCTTCACCGGGGTCGCCAGGTCCAGCACGGAGAGGGGCGCCCCGGAGTCGAGGACCTTGCGGATCGCCTCCAGTACCACGGGGTGGTTGTGCCCGAGCGCCAGCGCCCCGGCGCCGGAGAGGCAGTCGAGGTAACGACGGCCGTCCGCGCCCTCGATGGTGAGGCCACGCGCCCGCACGGGCACGATGGGCAGGGCCCGGGCATAGGTGCGCGCGGCGGACTCGCGCGCCGACTGGCGCCTGAGAATCCCCTCGTGCACGGCCGGAGTCACCCGGTGGGTGCTGTCGGCCTCCGACTCGGTCACGGCCACGGCTCGCTGTCCTCCCGCTGTCCAGAGGCGAGTTGCTCGTCGGGGACGGGCGCAGGCAGCGGTCCCCCACGGCTACCAACAGCCGACCGGCCGCCTGGTTACGGGTTGCCTCAAGATCCTTGCCGTGACGCAACCGTTGCGGTTCCGTCGGAAGTCACCTACAGCGAACGCATAGTGTGTGGTCCCGTCCCGGAAGTCCGGGGAACCGGCGCCGTTCCGCAGCGAGTTGGGGGCCGGTACCGGGCCGAAGCGCCACGTTCCGTCACAACAGGGAGAGTCACCACCATGCGATCCATACGGCCGTCGTCCACCGCTCGCCGAGGAAGGGGTACGCCCCGCAGGACCTCCCGCGTGCTGGCGGCCGTCGCGCTCGCCTCGGCGCTGGCGCTGACCGCCACCGCGTGCGGTGGAGACGGTGACGACAACGCCGGCGGCAACCCGTCCTCCGGCGCCCACGGTTCGGACGGGAAGGTCCGGGTCCCGCAGGACCTCCAGGACAAGCTCCGCCAGCACGGCATCGACATGGACAAGTGGAAGGGCGGCGCCTGGAAGAACTGGGACCGCGACGACTGGCTGCGCGAGGCCAACGACTTCATCAACCCGATCATCAACGGTCTGTGGGACAAGGACCGGATGCGGGGCGCCGACGACCCGGCCAAGCGGGTCGACAACAACGACCTCTCCGGCGACCAGGGCGTGACCGACCCGACGCCGCAGCCGGTGCAGGCCAAGGCGGTCCGCCCGCCGTACCACACCAACGCGGCCACTTCGGGCAAGGTGTTCTTCGACTCCCCCAAGGGCACGATGGTCTGCTCGGCCACCGTGGTCGAGGACCCGGCGCACCCCGGCAAGTCCAACCTGATCTGGACGGCCGGCCACTGCGTGCACGCGGGCAAGAAGGGCGGCTGGTACCGCAACATCGCCTTCGTGCCGTCGTACAACAACCAGAGCCTGTCCTCCTCCCAGATGGAGGGCGCCTCCCGCGCGCAGGTCGCGCCGTACGGTGTCTGGTGGGCCGACGCGGCCAAGACCTCGCAGCAGTGGATCGACGGGGGCGGCGAGACGGGCGGCAACGGTGCCTCGTACGACTTCGCGGTGATCCATGTGACGCCGGAGCAGGGCAACGGGGGCAAGTCGCTGGAGGAGACGGTCGGCGGCGCGCTGCCGGTGGACTTCGCCGCGCCGGCCGCGACCGAGGTCAGCGCGGTCACCGCGAGCGGCTACCCGGCGGCGGAGCCGTACAACGGCCAGTTGCTGTACCAGTGCCAGGACAAGCCGGGCCGGCTGTCGATCGCCAAGGCGGACCCGACGATGTACCGCATCGGCTGCACCATGACCGGCGGTTCCTCCGGCGGCGGCTGGGTGGAGCAGGGCGCGAACGGCAAGCCCGCGCTGGTCTCCAACACCTCGATCGGCCCCGCCTCCTCGGGCTGGCTGGCCGGTCCCCGGCTCGGTGAGGTCGCCAAGGGCGTGTACGACTCGGTGAGCGCGAAGTTCGCGAACCGGTAGCCGCCCCGCACCCATGACGAAGGCCCGCCGCTCCCTCTCGCGAGGGGGCGGCGGGCCTCTTCGTGCTCCGGCAAAAGAGCCGGTCAGGCGGTCGCGGTGGGCGTGTACGGGGCCAGGTCGGCCGCCAGCTCCGCGTGCACCCGGACCTTGATCAGGGTGCCCTCGGCGGTGTGTTCCTCGGAGAGCACCTCGCCCTCGGTGTGCGCGCGGGCGACCAGCTTGCCCTGGGTGTACGGCACCAGCGCCTCGATCTCGACCGAGGGGCGGGGCAGCTCCTCGTCGATCAGGGCGAGCAGCTCCTCCAGGCCCTGACCGGTGCGCGCCGAGACGGCGATGGACCGCTTCTCGACCCGCAGCAGCCGCTGGAGCACCAGCGGGTCGGCCGCGTCCGCCTTGTTGATGACGACGATCTCGGGCACGTCGGTCGCGCCGACCTCCCGGATCACCTCACGCACGGCGGCGAGCTGCTCCTCCGGGACCGGGTGCGATCCGTCCACCACGTGCAGGATGAGGTCGGAGTCGCCGACCTCCTCCATGGTGGAGCGGAACGCCTCGACCAGGTGGTGCGGCAGGTGCCGGACGAAGCCCACGGTGTCGGCCAGCGTGTACAGCCGGCCGCTCGGGGTCTCCGCGCGGCGGACGGTCGGGTCCAGGGTGGCGAACAGGGCGTTCTCCACCAGGACTCCGGCGCCCGTGAGGCGGTTGAGCAGGGAGGACTTGCCCGCGTTGGTGTAACCGGCGATGGCGACCGAGGGCACCTTGTTGCGGCGGCGCTCCTGGCGCTTGATCTCGCGGCCGGTCTTCATCTCCGCGATCTCCCGGCGCATCTTCGCCATCTTCTCGCGGATGCGGCGCCGGTCCGTCTCGATCTTGGTCTCACCGGGACCACGGGTGGCGAGGCCACCGCGGCCACCGCCCATCTGCCGGGACAGCGACTGACCCCAGCCGCGCAGTCGCGGCAGCATGTACTGCATCTGCGCGAGCGCGACCTGCGCCTTGCCCTCACGGGACTTGGCGTGCTGGGCGAAGATGTCCAGGATCAGGGCCGTGCGGTCGATGACCTTGACCTTGACGACGTCTTCCAGCTGGATGAGCTGGCCGGGGCTCAGCTCACCGTCGCAGATGACGGTGTCCGCGCCGGTCTCCATCACCACGTCGCGCAGCTCCAGGGCCTTGCCGGAGCCGATGTAGGTGGCCGCGTCGGGCTTGTCGCGGCGCTGGATCACGCCGTCGAGCACGAGGGCGCCCGCCGTCTCCGCGAGGGCGGCCAGCTCCGCGAGGGAGTTGTCCGCGTCCTGCGCGGTGCCGCTGGTCCACACCCCGACGAGCACGACCCGCTCCAGGCGGAGCTGGCGGTACTCGACCTCGGTGACGTCCTCCAGCTCGGTGGACAGCCCCGCCACGCGGCGCAGGGCCGCGCGTTCGGAGCGGTCGAACTGGTCGCCGTCACGCGCGCCGTCGATGTCGTGCTTCCAGGCGACGTCCTCTTCCATCAGGGCATCGGCCCGAAGACCTTCGGGATAGGCGTGCGCCAGGCGCTTGGCGTCCTGTGAAGGGGAAGAAGAGGAGGTCATTTGTTCCTTACGTCGCTTACGTCGAGGGAGGACCGGTCCGGCGGCCAGGGGCCGTCGAGATACCGGGTTGTAACAGGGACAACGCGCGCGTGGCCCCGGAGATTCCCGTGCGCCGCGCCGCGCCGACCGGACGATGGTCGCACGGCGCGGCGCACCGCGTCATCGGGTTATCCCCCGGGCACCGAGGGTCAGCTCTTCCTGGCCGGGCCCGCGGCGGCGGGCGGCAGGACCTGCTTCCAGTCCGGGTGGCCGGGCATGGGCGGGGTCTTCTCGCCGTACAGCCAGTCCTGGAAGAAGCCGGTCAGGTCACGGCCGCCGATGGCGGAGGCGAGGCGGACGAAGTCGGCGGTGCCGACGCTGGTGTCCCGGTTCTCCTGGACCCACACCTTCTCCAGCCGCTCGAAGGCGTCCTTGCCGATCTCCTGGCGCAGGGCGAACAGGACCAGGGCGGCGCCGTCGTAGATGTTGGGACGGAAGATGCCGATCTTCTGGCCGGGGGCCGGCGGCTTGGGCCTGGCGGGCGGGCCACCGGCGGCGCGCCAGCGGTCGGACGCCCCGTACGCGGCCTTCATGCGGTCCTGGAGCGGGTGGTCGCCCTTCTCCTCCGCGTAGAGGGCCTCGTACCAGGTGGCGTGGCCCTCGTTCAGCCAGACGTCGGACCAGGTGCGGGGGCTGACGCTGTCGCCGAACCACTGGTGGGACAGCTCGTGCACCATGACCGACTCGATGTACCACTTGGGGTAGGCGGGCTCGGTGAAGATGTCCTTCTCGAACAGCGACAGGGTCTGCGTCTCCAGCTCGAACCCGGTGCTGGCCTGCGCCATGAGCACGCCGTAGGTCTCGAACGGGTACGGGCCGATCTTGCTCTCCATCCAGGCGATCTGGTCCGGCGTCTTCGCGAGCCAGGGCTCCAGTTCCTTCTTGTCGGCGGCGGGCACCACGTCGCGCACCGGCAGTCCGTGCGGTCCGGTGCGCCGGACGACGGCGGAGCGGCCGATGGACACCTGGGCGAGTTCGGTGGCCATGGGGTGCTGGGAGCGGTAGCTCCAGGTGGTGGAGCCGCCCGCCTTGACCGCGCCGGTCGGCAGGCCGTTGGCGACGGCGGTGTACCCGTCCGGGGCGGTGACGTGGAAGGTGAACATCGCCTTGTCGGACGGGTGGTCGTTGCACGGGAAGACCAGGTGCGCGGCGTCGGCCTGGTTGGCCATGGCGAGCCCGTCGGTGGTCCGCACCCAGCCGCCGTCCTGGTCGTCGGCGGGGCGGGGGTCGCTGGTGTGCCGCACGGTGATCCGGGTGACGCTGCCGAGCGGCAGCGCGTGGTCCGGGGTGACGACGAGGTCCTCGCCGGCGCTGGTGAAGGCAGCCTTGCGGCCGTCGACGTCGACGGACTCGACGGTGCCGTGCGCGAAGTCGAGGTTGATCCGGTTCAGGGAGCTGGTGAGCCGGGCGTCGATGGTGGTGACGGCCTTCAGCGGCTTGTCGTTGCTGCCGGGGTAGGTGAGGGCGAGGTCGTACGCGGCCACGTCGTAGCCGGGGTTGCCCAGCTCCGGGAAGATCCGGTCGCCGACGCCCAGCGGTTCGGCGGGGGCTCCGGCGGCGACGAGACAGACCGTGACGGCCGAGGCGAGCAGGGCCGCCTTCGGGCGCCGGAGGAACCGGAGTGCGGGGTGCGGGCGCGTGGGGCGAGTGAGCAGCATGCCCCACCGCTACCAGCGCCCGGCCGCCGGGTGGCGACGGCGCGCGCCAGGCCCACCCATTCGGGTCGGTCAGGCGGCGGGCGCCTGGGCCCGGCTGACGTCGTACACGCCGGGCACGTCGCGCATCGCGCGCATCAGAGCCGGCAGTTCGGCGGCGTCGGGGAGCTGGAGCGTGTAGGTGTGGCGGACCCGCTGCTGGTTGGGGGACTCCACGGTGGCGGAGACGATCTCGGCGCCCTCCACGGCGATCGCCTCGGTGAGGTCGGCGAGCAGATGGGGACGGCTGAACGATTCGGCGACCAGGGTGACCCGGCACGCGGTGGTGTCCCCCCAGCGCACGGCGATCTCCGCGCGCCCCCGGCCCTTCATGTCCTCGACCATGGAGCACCCCACCCGGTGCACGGTCACCGCTCCCCCGCGCACGGCGAAGCCCACGATGTCGTCCGGCGGTACGGGCGTACAGCAGCCGGCCAGGCGCACCGGCCCGCCCGGCCGGTCCAGCAGCACGTCGGCGCCCCGGGGGCGCGCGGCGGGGGCGCCGGCGACGGGGCGGCTGCCGCCGGGGCCGTCGGTGGTGTCGGTGGTGTCGGTGGTGTCTGCGGGGCGGGCGTCGGCGCCGGGATGGGCGGCGAGCCAGCGCTGGATGGCGATGCGCGCGGCCGGGGTGTGGGCGTGCTCCAGCCATTCGCGGGAGGGTTCGGAGGCAGGGTCCTGGCCCATGAGGAGCTGCACGGTGTCGCCGTCGCGCAGCACGGTGCCGAGGGCGGCGAGGCGGCCGTTGACGCGGGCGCCGATGCAGGCGTGGGCGTCGTCGCCGTACTGCGCGTAGGCGGCGTCGACGCAGGTGGCGCCCTCGGGGAGGCCCAGGGTGCCGCCGTCGGGCCGGACCACGGTGATCTCGCGGTCCTGGGCGAGGTCGTCGCGCAGGGTGGACCAGAAGGTGTCCGGGTCGGAGGCGCCGCGCTGCCATTCGAGGAGGCGGGAGAGCCAGCCGGGGCGGGTGGGGTCGGCGCGCTCGCCGTCGAGGCCGGCGGTCTGCTCCTCGGCGGGCGGGGTGTAGGGGTTGCCGAGCGCGATCACCCCGGCCTCGGCGGCCTGGTGCATGCGGTGGGTGCGGATGAGGACCTCGACGACCTGGCCGTCCGGCCGGGCCACGGCGGTGTGCAGCGACTGGTAGAGGTTGAACTTCGGTACGGCGATGAAGTCCTTGAACTCCGAGACCACCGGGGTGAGACAGGTGTGCAGTTCACCGAGGACGGCGTAACAGTCCGCGTCCTCGTTCACCAGCACCAGCAGGCGGCCGAAGTCGGTGCCGCGCAGCGGGCCGCGCTTGCGGGAGACGCGGTGGACGGAGACAAAGTGGCGGGGCCGGATGAGGACTTCGGCCGGGATGTCGGCCTCGCGCAGCACCGCGCGCACCTCGTCGGCGACCTCGGCGAGCGGGTCCCCGCCTGCGGCGTTCGCCGCGATGAGTTCGCTGGTGCGTGCGTATTCCTCGGGGTGGAGGATGGCGAAGACGAGGTCTTCCAGCTCGGTCTTGAGGGCCTGCACACCGAGGCGTTCGGCGAGCGGGATGAGAACGTCGCGGGTGACCTTGGCGATCCGCGCCTGCTTCTCGGGGCGCATCACGCCGAGGGTGCGCATGTTGTGCAGCCGGTCGGCGAGTTTGATCGACATCACGCGCACGTCGTTGCCGGTGGCGACGAGCATCTTGCGGAAGGTCTCCGGCTCGGCGGCGGCGCCGTAGTCGACCTTCTCCAGCTTGGTGACGCCGTCGACGAGGTAGCGGACCTCTTCCCCGAACTCCTCGCCGACCTGGTCGAGCGTCACCTCGGTGTCCTCGACGGTGTCGTGCAGGAGGGAGGCGGTCAGGGTGGTGGTCTCGGCGCCCAGTTCGGCGAGGATCAGGGTGACGGCGAGGGGGTGGGTGATGTACGGCTCGCCGCTCTTGCGCATCTGGCCCCGGTGGGAGGTCTCCGCCAGCAGGTAGGCGCGGCGCAGCGGGTCGAGGTCGGCGTCGGGGTGGTGGGCGCGGTGGGCCTCGGCGACGTGTCCGATGGCGTCGGGCAGCTTGCTCCGGACGGCGGGGCCGAGCAGCGCGGCCCGGCCCAGCCTGCGCAGGTCGATCCGCGGCCGGGACTTCCTGCGGGCCACCGTGGGCGCCGTGGGCGCTACCGGGCCTGGGCTCGCGGGGTTCGTGGCCTCCGCACTCATGGGCACCTCCGGCTCGTGGACCGGCGGACGGGGCCCGAGGGGCATACGCGGCTCAGGGTTGGCGACGTTCCCCCGTCCGTGCCGGTGCTTGATGCTATCGACCCCATCACGTGCTACCGACCGCCTCTCGGCCAGCGTGAAACGGATCACCCATTCGAGCGACGGGACGGAGGTTTAGAGTTTGCGCCACGTGCCCTCCAGTCGGCCGCGGTTTCGAACGGCCTCGCTGTCGGAGAACGGCTGGTCCCCGGCCCGCGGAGCCACCGGGGGCCGGTCCGTCCAGGTCAGCGGGTCGCGCTTTCCAGCCACTCGGCGTCGATCTCGCCCTCGGCGACGATCACGGCGGGACCGGTCATCTCGATCTCACCATCCGGTCGTTCGGTGATGACCAGCCGGCCGCCGGGCACGTCCACGGTGTACGTCGCCGGGGTGCCGGTGGCGGCCGGGTCGGCGCCGTCGCGCCGGGCGGCGGCCACGGCGACGGCGCACGCGCCCGTGCCGCACGAGCGGGTCTCGCCGGAGCCGCGCTCGTGCACGCGCATGGCGACGTGCCCGGGGGCCCGGTCGACGACGAACTCCACGTTGACGCCGTCCGGGTAGGTGCCCTCCGGCCCGACCGGCGGCGCGGTGTACAGGTCACCGGCGTGGGCGAGGTCGTCCACGAAGGCGACGGCGTGCGGGTTGCCCATGTTCACGTTCCGCGCGGGCCAGCTCCGCGCGCCGACACCGACCGTGACCTCGCCCTCGGGCAGCCGGGCCCGGCCCATGCCGACGGTGACGTCTCCGGCGCCGGAGTCGTGCTTGGCGATGTGGACCCGCTTCACGCCTCCGCGCGTGGCGACGGTCAGGTCACCTTCGCCCACATGTCCGGCGTGCTGGAGGTAGCGCGCGAACACACGCACCCCGTTGCCGCACATCTCGGCGACCGAGCCGTCCCCGTTGCGGTAGTCCATGAACCACTCGGCCTCGCCGGCCATGTCCCGGGCCTCGGGATGGGCGGCGGAGCGCACCACGTGCAGCACCCCGTCGGCACCGATGCCGGCCCGGCGGTCGCAGAGCGCGGCGACGGCGGCGGGCGTCAGGTCGAGGGCGTTCTCGGGGTCGGGCACGATCACGAAGTCGTTCTCGGTGCCGTGCCCCTTGAGGAATGCGATCCGCGTGCTCATCCCTCGATCGTACGGGGTGAGCGGGACACCGTCCGAGGACAGCCGGGGCCTAGGTGTATTGATCACGAGCGTTGTTGACACGGCTGTGGTCTTGAACATGGCGAAGACCTCCGGTGTGGTGGGAGCTGTCTAGGAACTCACCGCACGGAGGTCTTCGTGCCCCACCGTAATGCCCGGCTGACCGTCTTCGGTAGGAGGCTGCTGGTCGAACGTGTCCGCTCAGGCCGTCCGGTCGCTCATGTGGCCGCCGAGATGGGTATCTCCCGCGCCACCGCCCATAAATGGATCCGCCGGTGGCGGACCGAGGGCGAGGCGGGACTGCAGGACCGCTCCAGCCGACCTCGCACGACGCCGCACCGGACCGCGTCCGCGGTGGAAGACCGCGTCTGCGACCTGCGGCAGAGCCGCAAGCTGGGCCCGGCCCGGATCGGCCCGATCGTGGGCCTTCCCACCTCGACCGTGCACCGGATCCTGACCCGCCACCGCCTCAACCAGTTGGCCTGGATCGACCGGCCGACCGGCACCGTCATCCGCCGTTACGAGCGTGACCGGCCCGGCGAGCTGATCCACGTGGACGTGAAGAAGCTGGGCCGGATCCCCGACGGCGGCGGCCACAAGACCCACGGCCGCGAGGCCGGCCGCCCGATCCGCGGCATGGGCTTCGACTACATCCACTCCGCCGTCGACGACCACTCCCGCCTGGCCTACAGCGAGATCCACCCCGACGAGAAAGCCGCGACCTGCGCGGGCTTCCTGACCCGCGCGGCCGCCTTCTTCCACGCCCAGGGCATCGACCGGATCGAGCGGGTCCTGACCGACAACGCCTGGGCCTACCGCAAGGGCCTGGCCTGGAAAAAGGTGCTCACCGAGATCGGTGCGGCCGGCAAGCTGACTCGCCCCTACCGGCCGCAGACCAACGGCAAGGTCGAACGCTTCAACCGCACCCTGCTCGACGAATGGGCCTACCAGCGGCCCTACACCACCAACACCGAACGCACCGACGCCCTGGCAGACTTCCTCCACACCTACAACCACCACCGCTGCCACACCGCACTCGGAGGCCACCCACCGATCAGCCGCGTCAACAACGCTGCGAGTCAATACACCTAGGGCCTGTCTTCCGGATCTTGCCGGAGTCGCGGGGTCTGGCACGCACATCTGCGGCGTTGTCGTCGGTCGCCGACGCGCCGCGTCGACTCCCTCCTCCGCCTTGCAGCTGCACGCACCAGACCCCGCTCGGGTCGGCCGAGAGGCACCCTCGGCCCGAGTCGGCCAGATCCGGAAGACAGGCCCTAGCGCAGGCGGGCGACCCGCCATACGGCGAGGACCGCGACGACGCCCACGAGGAGGGCGTAGGTGAGGGCGACGCGCCAGTCGGCGCGGCGGCCGGAGCCGCGCGGGGGGAGGCCGGGCCAGGTGTAGCCGACGCGGCGGGCGGCCATCATGCCCCAGCCGGCCGCGCAGGAGCAGATCAGCAGGCCCAGCATGGCGATGACCGCGCCGCTGTCGCCGAAGTCGAAGGCGAGCGGGAAGGCGAACATCAGCGAGCCGAGCGCGGCCAGGCCCACGATGGGCGCGAGCTGCCAGATGCGCAGCCGCCGCTGGGGACGCAGTTCGACCTCGACCTCGGGGCCGCCCGCGAACATCTCCTCGGGCGTCGGTCCGTCGGCGACGACCACGAGCGGGATGTCGTCGGGACCGTCGTCGGTCAGACGGTCCTCGACGCCGGGCTCGTCACCGTCGGTGGTGAGGTGCTCGGTGCCTGCTGCGGTGTCACGAGGGCTGGCCTCCATCGCCACGCGCCCTCCCAACTAGGACTTCACTGGTCGATCGAAGCTCGATGATGGCACGGCGCCGGAGGCCGGGCCGACCGGTGGCGCATCCCGATGCCAGGACGTGATCAGGCTGTGACCGGTCGTTCGACCAACGTCAGCGCCCGCCCCGGAAGTTCCGCTCGGTCCGCCGCGGCCCCGCTGAGCCAGTGGACCCTGGGGTCCCGCCGGAACCAGGTGTCCTGGCGGCGCGCGAAGCGCTTGGTGGTGCGCACGGTCTCCGCGCGCGCCTCCTCCTCGGTGCACTCCCCGGCGAACGCGTTGAGCACCTGCTGGTACCCGAGCGCCCGGGACGCGGTACGGCCCTCGCGCAGCCCCTGGGCCTCCAGCGCGCGCACCTCGTCCACGAGCCCGGCCTCCCACATGACGTCGACCCGGCGCGCGATGCGCTCGTCCAGCTCAGGGCGGGCGACGTCGACGCCGATCTGGAGGGTGTCGTAGACCGAGTCGTGGCCGGGGAGGTTGGCGGTGAAGGGGCGCCCGGTGATCTCGATGACCTCCAGGGCGCGGACGATGCGGCGCCCGTTGCTGGGCAGGATGGCGCGGGCGGCCTCGGGGTCGGCGGCGGCGAGGCGCGCGTGCAGGGCGCCGGGGCCGCGCAGGGCCAGCTCGTCCTCCAGGCGGGCCCGGACCTCGGGGTCGGTGCCGGGGAACTCCAGGTGGTCGACGGCGCCGCGTACGTACAGTCCGGAGCCGCCGACCAGGATCGGCCAGCGGCCCTCGGCGAGCAGGGCGTCGATGCGGGCGCGGGCCAGCTTCTGGTACTCGGCGACGGAGGCGGCGACCGTCACGTCCCAGATGTCGAGCAGGTGGTGCGGGACTCCGCCGCGTTCCTCGGGGGTGAGCTTGGCGGTGCCGATGTCCATCCCCCGGTAGAGCTGCATCGAGTCGGCGTTGATGACCTCGCCGCCGAGCTGCTGGGCCAGGAAGACACCGAGGTCGGACTTTCCGGCCGCGGTGGGGCCGACGACGGCGATGACACGGGGGGCGGGGGATGCACTGCTCACCGCACCAGTCTCGCAAACCTCGCGGCCCCGCCGGTGCCCGACGGTGGATGACGTGCGGCGGGACGGGCCGGGGTTTACGGGTGTGGCCTGAGTGATCGCGTGGTGTGACGCCCGTGGGGGAGGGGTAGCGTGCCCCACAAGCGCCGCATCACGCGCATTCGGGGTTGTTCCGGAAGGTGGATCATGGGTCTGTTCGACAATGTGAAGGCCGCGCTCGGCCCGGCCAAGGACAAGGTGACGGACCTGGCCCGGCAGCACGGCGACAAGGTGCAGGACGGTCTCGACAAGGCCGCGCAGGTGGTCGACAAGCAGACCAAGGGCAAGTACACCGACAAGATCCACGCCGGTACGGACAAGGCGAAGGAAGCGGTGGACCGCCTCGGCCAGGAGGGTCAGAAGCCCGGACAGGGCCCGCAGACCCCGCCGCACACCCCGCCGAAGAGCTAGCTCCAGGCGGCGACGAGATAGCCGACGCCGTACGGCGCCTCGTCGTACAGCAGGGTGCCGTCCAGGCCCGCGCCCTCGGCCGCGGCGGCGAGGACCTGCCAGGGGGCGCGGCCGGACGACTGGAGTTCGCGGGCGAGCCCCGCGTCCAGTGCGGCCAGGGCCGCGAGGTCGGCGGTGCCCAGGGCGCGGGCGGCCGCGGCGTCGAAGGGGGCCGCGCGGTCGTCGAGGTAGCCAGGGGCCTTGAGCGTGCGGGAGGCGCTGCCGTCGCCCATCACGAGCAGGGCGAGCCGGTCGTTCCCGCCGCTGATCCCGGCGCCGAGTGCGGCGCACTGGCCGGCCGGGAGATCGGCGTCCACGGCCACGCCCTCGACCGGCACCTCCGCCCAGCCGGTCCGCTCCAGCAGCCAGGCGGCGACGGCCAGGGAAGCGGGCAGCTCCGGACCGGGCGCGTCTCCGGGGCCGAGCGTCACGTCGAGGCCGACGCCGAAGCCCCGGAAGGAACCCCGGGTGCCCTGCGGGTGGCGTCCCCCTCGCTCGGCGGGGCCGATGACCAGCAGGCGGTCGGGGCGGGCGGCGGCGAGCACACCGAGCGCGTCCGCGCAGGCGGCTCGGGCGGCGTCCAGTTCGGGCGCGGCACCGGCGGCGACCTCGGGGACGAGCAGCGGTGGGCAGGGGCAGACGGCGGCTGCGACAAGCATGATCGGCAGCGTAACCCGCCTCAACCCCGGCCCGCGCGCACCGTGGACCAGGGGTGAGACGGATCGAGGATCAGTCGCAGCCGCAGCCGCTCGTGGCGGCCGGAAGCGGCGCGGGGACGCCGATCTTCGGCAGGCCGAGCATGACGCCGGCCTTCTCGGCGGTCTCGGCCGCGTTGCGCTTCTCCCAGGCGTCGCCCGCGCGCGTGCGGCGCACGGCGAGGACGGGGCCCTCGGCGAGCAGGTGGTGCGGGGCCGCGTAGGTCACCTCGACGGTGACGACGTCGCCGGGACGCACCTCGTCGTCCGGCTTGGTGAAGTGGACCAGGCGGTTGTCTGGGGCGCGGCCGGAGAGGCGGTGGGTGGCGCCGTCCTTGCGGCCCTCGCCCTCGGCGACCATCAGCTCCAGGGTGCGGCCGACCTGCTTCTTGTTCTCCTCCCAGGAGATCTCCTCCTGGAGGGCGACGAGACGCTCGTAGCGCGCCTGCACGACCTCCTTGGGGATCTGGCCGTCCATGGTCGCGGCGGGGGTGCCGGGACGCTTGGAGTACTGGAAGGTGAACGCCTGGGCGAAGCGGGCCTCGCGGGCCACCTGCATGGTCTGCTCGAAGTCCTCCTCGGTCTCGCCGGGGAAGCCCACGATGATGTCGGTGGTGATGGCCGCGTGCGGGATGGCGGCGCGGACCTTCTCGATGATGCCGAGGTAGCGGTCCTGTCGGTACGAGCGGCGCATCGCCTTCAGCACGGTGTCCGAGCCGGACTGGAGCGGCATGTGGAGCTGCGGCATCACGTTCGGCGTCTCGGCCATGGCGGCGATCACGTCGTCGGTGAAGTCGCGGGGGTGCGGGGAGGTGAAGCGGACGCGCTCCAGGCCCTCGATCTTTCCGCAGGCCCGCAGCAGCTTGCTGAACGCCTCGCGGTCGCCGATGTCGGAGCCGTAGGCGTTGACGTTCTGCCCGAGCAGCGTGATCTCGCTGACGCCCTCGGCGACCAGCGCCTCGATCTCGGCGAGGATGTCGCCGGTCCGGCGGTCCTTCTCCTTGCCGCGCAGCGCCGGGACGATGCAGAAGGTGCAGGTGTTGTTGCAGCCGACGGAGATCGACACCCAGGCCGCGTACGCGCTCTCGCGCCGGGTCGGCAGGGTGGAGGGGAACGCCTCCAGCGACTCGGCGATCTCGACCTGCGCCTCCTCCTGGACGCGGGCGCGCTCCAGCAGCACGGGCAGCTTGCCGATGTTGTGCGTGCCGAAGACCACGTCGACCCAGGGCGCGCGCTTCACGATGGTGTCGCGGTCCTTCTGCGCGAGGCAGCCGCCGACCGCGATCTGCATCCCGGGCCGCGAAGCCTTCCGGGGCGCGAGCCGGCCGAGGTTGCCGTAGAGCCGGTTGTCCGCGTTCTCGCGGACGGCGCAGGTGTTGAACACGACCACGTCGGCGTCGCCGTCGGAACCCTCGGGCGCCCGTACGTAACCGGCGTCCTCGAGCAGACCGGACAATCGCTCGGAGTCGTGGACGTTCATCTGGCACCCGTAGGTGCGCACCTCGTACGTCTTGGCTTCTCGAACGTCCACTGCCGGGCTCCGGTCGCTGCTGATGGTCATGGGTCAAGGGTAGGCGGTCCGGGGAGGCCCTCGGTCCCCGCTCCCGCCCCGCTCCCGGCGGCCCGTGACCGGGGACACAGCCGGTCGTCAGCCCTCGGCCGGGGTCCATCCCTGGCGGCGCAGGACCGCCGACACGTCGGGCGCCCGGTAGTGGTCGCCCTTCAGGACCTTGCCGTCCTCGCGGCGGCTGATCTCGCCGGACGGCCCGACCTTGCTCATGTTGGCGCGGTGGATCTCGGCGATGACCTCGTCCAGGTCGATGCCGTGGACCAGGGCGGTGCCGTAGGCGACGTAGACCACGTCCGCCAGTTCCTGCGCGAGGTGGTCGAGCGGGCCGGTGACCGAGACCTCGGCCACCTCCGCGGCCTCCTCGGCGAGCAGTTCCCGTCGGTGCGCGGCCAGTTCGGGACTGATCTCGGTGGGTATGGCGCGGGCGTCGAGACCGAAGGCGCGGTGGAACTCGCTGACGAGACGGGCGGGAGAAGTGCTCATGCGGCGACTGTATCCGCCGCCTCCGACAGCCCGGCCGGTTGTCCACAGGCCGTCGGAGAGCGGGCCGGCCGGTTGTCCACAGCCCTGGTCGGCCCGCTTCCGGCCTGGCAGGATCGCCCGCATGTCCAAGGTGTTCCCGTTCGCCGAGATCTCCGCCCGGCTGCCCGGCCGGCGCCGCTTGCTGTGGGCGTCGGGCGTGGGAGTCGTGGTGCTCGGTCTGCTGCTCTGGTGGCTGGCGCCGCTCGGCGAGAAGCCGCCGAGCGGGACGATCGTGTTCAGCACCGGCGGCACCCGAGGGGTGTACGAGGAGTACGGCCGCCGCCTGCGCAACGAGTTGGCGAAGGACATGCCGGGTCTGACGGTGAAGCTCACGAGCAGCGCCGGCTCGCAGGAGAACGTGCAGCGGGTGGCGTCCGGCAAGGCCGACTTCACCATCGCGGCCGCCGACGCGGTACAGACGTACGAGCAGGCGCACCCCGCCGAGCACCGGCTGCGCGGCGTGGCCCGGCTCTACGACGATTATGTGCAGCTCATCGTGGCGCCCGGCGCCAAGATCGACAGCGTCGCCGACCTCCGGAACAGGCGGGTGGCCACCGGGCTGCCCAACTCCGGGGTACGGCTGATCGCGAACGGTGTACTGAAGGCCGCCGGGATCGACCCGGAGAAGGACATCGTCCCGGTGTCCGCGGGGATCGACACCGGCCCGGACATGCTGGCGGACCACGACATCGACGCCTTCTTCTGGTCCGGTGGGCTGCCCACCGGGGGGCTGACGGAGCTGGCGGACAAGTCGGGGTTCCGGTTCATACCGATAGAGGGAAAGCTCGTCTCCCGGTTGCACGCCGAGGGAGAGGCGGCGCGCTACTACCGCGCCACCAACATGCCCGAGTCCGCGTATCCGCTCGTGCAGGGCGGTTCCACGGTGGCCACCATCGCCGTGTCCAACCTGCTGATGACGCGCTCGGACCTGGACCCGAGGCTCACGGAGTGGATAACCCGCATCGTGATCAAGAGCCGGGACGAGATAGGCAAGCACGTGCACTCCGCGCAGCGCGTGGATCTGCGCACCGCCATCTACACCGACCCGCTCCCCCTGCACACCGGCGCCCGGCGCTACTACCGCTCCGTCAAGCCCTGACGGGGACCGGGGACGGGGGCGTGCCGGGGCAGGGTGACGGTGACCCGCAGGCCCCCGGGCTCGTGGTGGCCGTAGGAGATGGCGCAGCCCGTCGCGGCGAGCAGGGCGCGGGTGATGGACAGGCCCAGCCCTGAGCCCTTGATGTTCTGATGGCGGCCACTGCGCCAGAACCGGTCGCCCACGCGCTCGAGTTCTTCGTCGGTCAGGCCCGGCCCGGTGTCGGTGACCTGGACGGTGGTGGTGTCGCCGCCGGCGAGGACACCGACCTGGACCGTGCCGTGCTCGGGGGTGAACTTCACCGCGTTGTCGATCACCGCGTCCAGCGCGCTGGACAGGGAGATCGCGTCGGCCCAGGCGGTGGTGGGCGGGCAGTCACCGACCAGCCGGACGCCCTTGGCTTCGGCGGTCGGTGTCCAGGCGGCGACCCGTTCCTCGGCCAGCGCGCCGATGTCGGTCAGCCGGGACTCGGCCTCGGCGTGCTCGGCCAGGGCCAGGTCGAGCAGGTCGTCCAGCACCTGGGCCAGCCGCTTGCCCTCGGTGCGCACGGAGGCGATCTCCTCGTTGCCCTCGGGGAGTTCGAGAGAGAGCAGTTCGATCCGCAGCAACAGAGCCGACAGGGGGTTACGCAACTGATGGGAAGCATCCGCGACAAAGGCGCGCTGCTGCTCCAGCACGTCCTCGACGTTGTCCGCCATCTCGTTGAACGAGCGTGCCAGTCGCCGCAGTTCGGGCGGCCCACCGCCGACCGCGACCCGGGACTTCAGGCGTCCGGTGGCGATGTCGTGGGTGGTGGCGTCCAGGATGCGCACCGGTCTGAGCACCCAGCCGGTCAGCCGCAGCGCCGCGCCCACCGCGAGCAGCATCGCCGCGATCTCCCCGGCCGCGATCAGCGCCCAGCCGCGCAGCACCCGCCACCGCATCTGCTCGGTGGGCGAGTCGGTGACGACGACGGCGACCACGTCCCCGTCCCGGATGACCGGCGAGGCGACCACGAGCCGGGACCGCTGCCAGGGCCACACCTGGCCGGGGTCGTGGCTGCGGCGGCTGAGCAGCGCCTCCTCGAAGGCCGCCCGGACCGCCCCCTCCTGCGGTACGAGCCAGTCGCCGGGTGCGTTGACCATGGCGGAGCGGTCGCTGTAGAAGACGCCGGCCCGGATGTCGTAGACGTCGTGGTAGCTGTCCAGCTCGCGGCGGAGGGTCTGGAGACGCTCGTCGGGGGCGGTGGAGCGGCCGCCGCTCGGGGTGTCGGTGACGAACTGGGCGAGCGCGGCGAAGCGCGCGGTGTCGTCTATCCGGTCCACGATGACGCGCTGCTGCTCGGCCGCGGCCACGCTGACGGCGAGCGGTACGCCGAGGGCGAGGAGCACGGCCGCCATCAGCACGATGAGCAGCGGCAGGAGCCGAGTGCGCACCCGGCCCCGCTATCCGGCCGGGGCGACGAGCCGGTAGCCGACCCCGCGCACGGTCTCGATCAGCGCGGGCATGCGCAGCTTGGCGCGCAGCGACGCCACATGGACCTCCAGCGTGCGCCCGGTCCCTTCCCAACTGGTGCGCCACACCTCGCTGATGATCTGCTCCCGCCGGAACACCACCCCGGGCCGCTGGGCGAGCAGCGCGAGCAGGTCGAACTCCTTGCGGGTGAGCGCCACGGTGGTCCCGGCCACGCTGACCTGCCGGGTGGGCAGTTCGATGCGGACCGTGCCGAGCAGCAGGGCGGCGCCGTCGTCGCCGGGCACGGCGTCCTCGGGGACGGTGCGGCGGCTCACCGCGTGGATGCGGGCGAGGAGTTCACCGGTGTCGTACGGCTTCACCACGTAGTCGTCGGCGCCCAGGTTGAGCCCGTGGATGCGGGAGCGGATGTCGGAGCGGGCGGTGACCATGATGACCGGGGTGCCGGTGCGCTTGCGGATCTTGCCGCAGACCTCGTAGCCGTCCTGGTCGGGCAGGCCGAGGTCGAGCAGGATCACGCCGAAGCCGGGGCCCTCGGGGACGAGCGCCTGGAGCGCCTCCTCGCCGCTGCGGGCGTGGGTGACGTCGAAGCCGTGCCGGGCGAGGACCGCGGAGAGGGCAGCGGCGACGTGGTTGTCGTCCTCGACGAGCAGCAGTCTCATCCCCGCCCCCTTCAGTTCAGCGTTCGTACGGTCTGGGTTCTTCTCGGGCGCGTACCGATGGTGCGCGCGTGTGCACCATGCAGTGACGCCGATGAAGGACGACGCCGTCAAGAGCGTTCCGGTTGCCCAAGCCTTCCGTTATCCGGCCGATACGCGCACAGAACGCAAGTGCTACGACACGTGTCCGATTGCTATCGGATCGTGATGCTCAGATTCACCTCAGATGTGATGACGCCGGTGCGGGGTCGTCACTACTGTCCACCGAAACCGAGGAGGACGGAGCCCGAGAGCGATGACCGAAGTAGCGGTGGCCAAGGAAGACGTGGCCGCGTCCGACGACCTGGTCGTCCTGAAGAGCGTCAACAAGCACTTCGGCGCGTTGCATGTGCTCCAGGAGATCGACCTGACGATCGGCCGCGGCGAGGTCGTCGTGGTCATCGGCCCGTCCGGGTCCGGCAAGTCGACCCTGTGCCGCACCATCAACCGGCTG
The DNA here is from genome assembly GCF_004328625.1 of Streptomyces seoulensis. NCBI lineage: Bacteria > Bacillati > Actinomycetota > Actinomycetes > Kitasatosporales > Streptomycetaceae > Streptomyces > Streptomyces seoulensis. The sequence goes on along the minus strand of NZ_CP032229.1, from coordinate 4,717,481 downwards.
GAGACGATCGACTCCGGCAGCATCACCATCGACGGCAAGCCGCTGCCCCAGGAGGGCAAGGCGCTGGCCCGGCTGCGGGCGGACGTCGGGATGGTGTTCCAGTCCTTCAACCTCTTCGCGCACAAGACCGTGCTCGAGAACGTGATGCTGGGCCAGCTCAAGGTCCGCAAGACGGACAAGAAGAAGGCCGAGGAGCAGGCGCGCGCCCTGCTCGACCGGGTCGGCGTCGGCAGCCAGGCCGACAAGTACCCGGCGCAGTTGTCCGGCGGCCAGCAGCAGCGCGTGGCCATCGCGCGGGCGCTGGCGATGGGCCCGAAGGTGATGCTCTTCGACGAGCCCACGTCGGCCCTCGACCCCGAGATGATCAACGAAGTCCTCGAAGTCATGCAGCAGTTGGCCCGCGAGGGCATGACGATGGTCGTCGTCACCCACGAGATGGGCTTCGCCCGCTCGGCCGCCAACCGCGTGGTCTTCATGGCGGACGGCCGGATCATCGAACAGGCCAGCCCCGAGCAGTTCTTCAGCAATCCGCGCAGCGACCGGGCCAAGGACTTCCTGTCCAAGATCCTGCACCACTGAGCCGCCGACCGGGCTCGCGCGCCGACCGTGCCGCCCCGGCCGTCCGGATCTCCGGACGGCCCGGAGCCGTCCGCGCGGCGGCCAGCGTCCTGGCGCTCTCCCTCACGTTCGCTCCGTCACGCATCACGCAAAGGATGTCCACCATGAAGCTCCGCAAGGTCACCGCCGCCTCCGCCGTCGTGCTGGCGCTCGCCGTGTCCGTCACCGCGTGCGGTGGCGACAAGAAGGACGACGCCTCGGGCGGCAAGAAGATCAAGATCGGCATCAAGTTCGACCAGCCGGGTCTCGGTCTGAAGCAGCCCGACGGCTCCTTCTCCGGCTTCGACGTGGACGTGGCCACCTACGTCGCCAAGCAGCTCGGCTACCAGCCGAACCAGATCGAGTGGGTCGAGACCAAGAGCGCCGACCGCGAGAACGCCCTCCAGCGCGGCGACGTCAAGTTCATCGCCGCCACCTACTCCATCACGGACGAGCGCAAGCAGAAGGTGGACTTCGCCGGCCCGTACCTGCTGGCCCACCAGGACCTGCTGGTGAAGAAGGGCTCCAACATCACCAAGGGCACGGACCTCAACAGCAAGAAACTGTGTTCCGTGACCGGTTCGACCTCGGCGCAGAACGTCCAGAAGACGATCGCCCCGAAGGCCAACCTGCGCCCGCTGTCCGGCTACTCGGAGTGCGTCGCCGGTCTCCAGAGCGGCGCCGTGGACGCGCTGACCACGGACGACTCGATCCTCGCGGGCTTCGCCGCGCAGGACAAGTACAAGGGCCAGTTCCAGCTCGTCGGCCTGAAGCTCAGCAACGAGAACTACGGCATCGGGGTCAAGAAGGGCGACTCCACGACCGTCGACAAGATCAACAAGGCGCTCGAGAAGATGGTCGCCGACAAGTCGTGGGACAAGGCCGTGAAGGACAACTTCGGCCCGGCCCGCTACAAGAACGAGCCCGCCCCGAAGATCGGCGACATCGTCAAGTAGTCCTGGCACCACGACGCGAGGACCTGGCGGGCTCCGCACGGTCCCACGGCCCGCGCCGCCGTCCACCGCTTCCCGGACGGCGGCGCGCCCCGACCACCCCGTAGGCCACACACCCGGAAGCGCGGGAGAACGTGTTCGACTTTCTTGAAGGCTACGACGTCCTGGGGGCGTTCTGGACGACGGTGCAGCTCACCGTTCTCTCCGGCGTCGGCTCCCTCGTCTGGGGCATCCTGCTGGCCGGCATGCGGGTCAGCCCTGTCCCGCTGATGCGCGGGTTCGGCACCGCCTACGTCAACATCGTGCGGAACATCCCGCTGACGATCATCATCCTGTTCACCTCGCTCGGCCTCGCCGACATCTTCGGCGTCACCATGGGCGCCGAGGACTTCAAGATCCAGGGCTTCCGGCTCGCGGTGCTCGGGCTGATCGCCTACACGGCGGCGTTCGTGTGCGAGGCGATCCGCTCCGGCATCAACACGGTGCCGCTCGGGCAGGCCGAGGCAGCCCGCGCCATCGGGCTGAGCTTCTCGCAGACACTGCGGCTGATCGTTCTCCCGCAGGCGTTCCGCGCGGTCATCGGCCCGCTGGCCAACGTCCTGATCGCCCTCACCAAGAACACCACGGTGGCGGCCGCCATCGGTGTGGCCGAAGCCGCCACCCTGATGAAGTCGATGATCGAGAACGAGGCCCAGACCCTCGCCATCGGCACCGTCTTCGCCCTCGGCTTCGTGGTACTGACCCTGCCGACCGGCCTCCTCCTGGGCTGGCTCGGCAAGCGACTGGCGGTGAAGCGATGAGTTCCGTCCTCTACGACACGCCCGGCCCCCGCGCCCGGACGCGCAACGTCGTCCTCTCGGTCGTCTTCTTCGCCGTGCTCGCGCTGGTGCTGTGGTGGGCCGTGCTGAAGCTGGACGACAAGGGCCAGCTGGCAGGGGCGCTGTGGAAGCCCTTCACCACGAGCGAGGCATGGACCACCTATCTGCTGCCCGGCCTCGGCAACACCCTGAAGGCCGCCGCGCTGTCCATGGTGATCGCGCTGCCGCTCGGCGCGGTATTCGGCATAGCCCGGATGTCCGACCACCGCTGGGTGCGCGTACCGGCCGGTGTGGTCGTGGAGTTCTTCCGCGCCATCCCGGTGCTGCTGCTGATGCTGTTCGCCAGTGAGTTCTACGTCCGCTCCACCGACATCCCCAGCGACTCCCGGCCGCTGTACGCCGTCATCACCGGCCTGGTGCTGTACAACGCCTCGGTGCTCGCCGAGGTCGTCCGGGCGGGCATCCTCTCGCTGCCGAAGGGGCAGACGGAGGCCGCGTACGCCATCGGGCTGCGCAAGGGCCAGACGATGGCGGGCATCCTGCTGCCGCAGGCCGTCACCGCGATGCTCCCGGCCATCGTCAGCCAGCTCGTGGTGATCGTGAAGGACACGGCGCTCGGCGGTGTCATGCTCCAGTTCCCCGACCTGCTCAACGCCCGCAGCACCCTGGCGGCCAACTACGCCAACGTCATCCAGAGCTTCGCCGTGGTGGCGGTCCTCTACATCGTGCTGAACTTCCTGCTCACCTCCTTCGCCTCCTGGCTGGAGGGCCGGCTGCGCCGCAGCACGCGCGGCACCGGCGCGGTGCTCGGGGCCGGCACGGTCGAGGACCTCAACGCGGGTGACGCCCACGGCGCGGTGTCCGCCTGACACCTGCTCAGATGAGCCCCTGGGGGGCCGGGTCGGCGTGCGCGCGCCGTCCCGGCCCCCCATTGCGGTCCTGGGCTCCGTGCCCGATCCTGGTGGGGTGATCGCCACGGGCCCCGGTCACTTGACGCATACTCTGCCAATGGGTTGCATACGTTCTGTGATCGTGCACCCCGCTTCACCTTCCTGTTCCCGCGTGTTCGTCGAGGCATCGTCATGGGCAGGGGGCGCCACACCGTGGACCCGGTGATCATCGTCGGAGCGGGGCCCGTCGGGCTCACGCTCGCCCTGGCGCTGGCCCGCCAGGAGGTGCCGTCCGTCGTCCTCGACGAGACCGGCGGCAAGGACGAGCCCCGGCCGGCGCGCACCGTCGTGCTGCGCGAGGACACCGCGGCTCTCCTGGCGCGGCTGACCGGGGTACGGGCCGGTGACCTGGGGCTGCGCTGGACCGGCTGGCGGTCGCAGCGGCGCCGGCAGGTGGTGGGCGAGATCGCCTTCGCGGCCGGTGACCCCGCGCCGCTCCACATCGAGCAGCACGTCCTCACCGCCGCCCTGCGCGCGGCCGCCGACGCCGAACCGCTGATCGAGGTCGCCCCGGACAGCCGACTCGACTCCCTCGAACAGGAACGCTCCGGCGTCACCGCGCACACCCGAGGCCCCCGGGGCACCTGGTGGCGGGGCAGCCATCTGGTCGGCTGCGACGGCCCCCGCTCCACCGTCCGCAAGCTGCTGGACATCCGTTTTCCCGGCAGGACAGCGGTGGAGCGGCACGCGGTCGCCACTCTGCGTGTCGAACTCCCCTGGGAGGGCAGCGCGTTGCTGCACCGGATGCCGCCGTGGCGGTCGTCCGGCCACTCCTCCACGGAGGTCAGCGCCCGCCCGCTCCCGGACAGCGCCTGGCGCCTGGACTGGCTGCTGCCGGCCGGCAAGGACCTGATCACGCCCGAGTTCCTGGTGAGCAACGTCCGCAAGACCCTGGCCGGCTGGACCGGCGGCGCGGTCCCGGCCTACGACCTCCTCGACACCGGGGTGCACGCCGTCCACCACCGGCTCGCCCGCCGCTGGCGCTCCGGCCGGGTGTTCCTCGCCGGGGACGCCGCCCACCTGCTGGGCGCGCTCGGCACACAGGGCCTCGACGAGGGGCTGCGGGACGCCGACAACCTCGCCTGGAAGCTGGCCGTCGCCTGGCACCACGGCGCGCACGAGGCGCTGCTCGACAGCTACCAGGCCGAACGGCGCGCGGTGGTCGCCGCCCGGCTGCGCGCCGCCGACCAACTGCTGCCGGTACTGCGCGGCACCGGCGGACTGCGCGGCTACGTCCCCGGCGCGTCCCGCAACCAGGACACCCTGATGACGGACGGTCATCTGGGCCGGGGAGCGCTCGGCGAGCCGGGGGCGTACGCCACCTCGCCGCTCGCGCCCCGCTACCTGGAGGGCGAGATCCCGGTCGACACCGCGCCGGGCGCCCCCGTCACCGATGTGCGGGTCACCGCCGAGGACGGCTCCTTCGTACGGCTGCGCGACCGGCTGGGCCGGGGAGCGCTGCTCGTCGTCCTGATCGCGCCGGGTACGGGGGTGTGGGACCGCAAGCACTGGATGTCCGCCGGGGTCATGCCCCGGCTGGCGGCGGCGGTGACCGCGCTGCCGCACCGGGCGGAGCTGCTGGTCGCGGAGGACTATCCCGGCGCCCCGGCGCACAGCGTGCTCCTGATCCGTCCGGACGGCCATCTGGTCACCGCGCTCAGCGGGGTACGCCCCGCCGATCTGTACGCGGCGGCGGAGGCCGCGCTCGGCGGCGCGGTGCCGCTGGAGGACGCCGTGAAGGAAGAGGCGGAGGCCGGTTCGGGGGCGCGCTGACCTCGGGCGCCGCCCCTGGCTGTCCACATGATGACGACCGATTGACCGGAGTACGGCGGCATGCTGTACTCCGGATCGTGACCGACACCCGTGTACGCCTGTGGCGGAGAGTCCATATGGACCTGCTCCGCTACGCGGGCTGCGTGTGTCGCCCGTCCTGCTGAATTCGCATCCCTTTCCCGGGCGCCGTCGCGCGCCCGTTCGGCGAACCCTCTTCAGGACGGTGCACGTGTCTGTCTCCCCCCTCACCTCCCCCGCCCCATCCGCGGCTCCCAGCCAGGTCGACCTGCTCGACTTCGTCCGGCGCGCCGCCGCCGACGTGGAACTGATCGCCTCCCTCCCGCTCGACCCCGAGGGCCGCACCTGGCTGCGGCTGGAGGGTCCGGGGGGCAGCGAGGCGTGGCTGATCGGCTGGCCGCCCGGCACCGGCACGGGCTGGCACGACCACGCCGACTCGGTCGGCGCCTTCCTCACCGCCTCCGGCGAGCTGCACGAGAACTCGCTGGCCGCCCGGCTGCCCACGGACGGCTGGCGGACCCTGGAACTCACCGAGGACGTCGACCGCGAACGCCGCCTCGGCGCCGGTCAGGGCCGCGCCTTCGGCCGGCACCATGTGCACGAGGTGTTCAACGACTCCCCCGACCGGCACGCGGTCTCGGTCCACGCCTACTACCCGCCGCTGCCGCGCATCCGTCGCTACAGCCGCACCGGCCAGGTGCTCCGGCTGGAGCAGGTCGAGAGCCCGGAGGACTGGCAGTGAGCGGCGACGGCGACGCGCTGCGTCCGGTCGGGATCGACGAGCTGCTGGACCGGGTCCGCTCCGGCTACCGGCGCATCGAGCCACGGGCGGCGCACCAGGCGGCCCGCGACGGCGGGGCCCTCCTGGTCGACATCCGGTACGCGGCCCTGCGCGACCGGGACGGGCTGATCCCCGGCGCCCTGGTGATCGAGCGCAACGAGCTGGAGTGGCGGCTCGATCCGCAGGGCAGCCACCGGGTGCCGGAGGCCACCGGGCACGATCTGCGGGTCGTGATCATCTGCAACGAGGGCTACGCGTCCAGCCTCGCGGCGGCTTCCCTGCACCAGCTCGGTCTGCGTCGCGCGACCGATCTGGTGGGCGGCTTCCAGGCGTGGCGCGCGGCGGGGCTTCCGGTGGAGCCGGGAGCCTGAGGACCAGGTCCGCCCGGGGTCAGGCGCCCGGAGCGGACCATCCTGTCCGCCCGTCAGAAACCGTCCTCCGCCAGGAACTCCGTGTCCTCGCCCTCTTCCTCCAGCGCCTGGCGGACGACGCGGAGGGCCATGCCCTCGGGATACCCCTTGCGGGCGAGCATCCCGGCGAGGCGGCGAAGCCGTTTGTCCCGGTCGAGTCCACGGGTGGCGCGCAGCTTGCGGTCCACCAGTTCGCGGGCGGTCGTCTCCTCCTGCTCGGAGTCGAGCTGGCCCACGGCCTCGTCGATCAGCGCCGAGTCGACGCCCTTGGTGCGCAGTTCACGGGCGAGGGCGCGGCGGGCCAACCCCCGGCCGTGGTGCCGCGACTCCACCCATGCGTCCGCGAAGGCACCGTCGTTGATGAGTCCGACCTCCTCGAACCGTGACAGCACCTCCTCGGCGACCTCGTCCGGGATCTCCCGCTTGCGCAGGGCGTCCGCGAGCTGCTTGCGGGTGCGCGGGGTTCCGGTGAGCAGGCGCAGACAGATGTTCCGCGCCTTCTCGGCCGGGTCCGCCTCCGTGGAGGACACCCCTTGCCCGGCCCTCGACGAGCGCGGGGTGTCCTCGTCCGTGCCGGCCGGCTCCCCGAAGCCGCGCCGACGACGGCCGCGCCGGGAGGAGCCGCCCCCGTGGGACCCCTCCGAGCGTGTGCCGTCCCACCCGGACCGGCGTGGCGGGTGGCTGTCCTCAGGTCCGCCCGCGTCGTCACCGGGCGCGGCCGTGGCCGGGTCGCCTCCGATGCCCCTCCCCCGTGGGGCACCGGACGCGGAGTGGTCGTACTCGGCCCAGTCGGTTCGTCGCGTCACGGGTCAGCTCTTGGCTGCGGCGGCCTTGGGCTTGGTGGCCTTGGCCGGGGCGGGGACCGCCTTGGCGTCGGCGCCCGGGGCGGTGACCGCGGCGGCGTCGGTGCCCGGCTCGGCGGCGGGCTTCTCGGGGCGCACTCCGACGCCCAGCTTCTCCTTAATCTTCTTCTCGATCTCGTTGGCGAGGTCGGGGTTGTCCTTGAGGAAGTTGCGGGCGTTCTCCTTGCCCTGACCGAGCTGGTCGCCCTCGTACGTGTACCAGGCGCCGGCCTTGCGGACGAAGCCGTGCTCCACGCCCATGTCGATCAGACCGCCCTCGCGGCTGATGCCCTGGCCGTAGAGGATGTCGAACTCGGCCTGCTTGAACGGCGGGGCGACCTTGTTCTTGACGACCTTGCAGCGAGTGCGGTTGCCGACCGCGTCCGTGCCGTCCTTCAGGGTCTCGATGCGGCGGATGTCGATACGCACCGAGGCGTAGAACTTCAGCGCGCGGCCACCGGTCGTGGTCTCCGGCGAGCCGAACATGACGCCGATCTTCTCGCGGAGCTGGTTGATGAAGATCGCGGTCGTCTTGGACTGGTTGAGCGCGCTGGTGATCTTCCGCAGGGCCTGGCTCATTAGACGGGCCTGGAGACCCACGTGACTGTCGCCCATCTCGCCCTCGATCTCCGCGCGCGGGACGAGCGCGGCGACGGAGTCGATGACGATGAGGTCGAGGGCGCCGGAGCGGACCAGCATGTCCACGATCTCCAGCGCCTGCTCGCCGTTGTCCGGCTGGGAGAGGATCAGGTTGTCGATGTCGACGCCGAGCTTCTTCGCGTACTCGGGGTCGAGGGCGTGCTCCGCGTCGATGAAGGCGACCTGGCCGCCGGCCTTCTGCGCGTTGGCCACGGCGTGCAGGGTGAGGGTCGTCTTACCGGAGGACTCCGGGCCGTAGATCTCCACGACTCGGCCGCGCGGCAGACCGCCGACACCGAGAGCCACGTCGAGGGCGGTCGAGCCGGTCGGGATGACCTCGATGGGCTCCATCGACCGCTCGCCCATGCGCATCACTGCGCCCTTGCCGAATTGTCGTTCAATCTGTGCGAGCGCGGCGTCGAGCGCCTTCTCGCGGTCGGTTCCTGCCATGGGTTCCACCCGGTTTGCTTGAGTCGATCGCTTCACGTCAAAGACGCTAACGCCTGCCACTGACAACGCGCCCCGACGCCGGTCCGGCCTGTGGATAACTGGGGTACATCCCTACCCGAACCGTACGTAAATCCCTGTCGTCGGCCTCGCCTGAGCTTCCATGAGAATGGATGTTCGATTTTTGTGTCAAGCATCTCCAGTCCCCCGGCGGGTCAGGCGTGGTCGGGTACCCAGCCCGCCTACCCCGACACACGCGACAGCGGCAGCCCCGGCCCCCAGCAGCAGCGCCCCCGGCAAGGAACGCGCCGCGAGCGGCCCCGCGAGAGCGGCCCCTACGGCGAAGCCCGTGATCTTCAGGCTGGCGCCCGTGGCGAAGACCTGACCGCGCAGGTGATCCGGGGACTCCCGGTGCCGCACGGCGAACAGCGCCGTCAGCTGCGGCCCCTCCCCGGCGCCGACCAGCAACGCGGCCCCGATCAGCGCGGCCGGCCGCCCCGTCGCCGCCAGCGCCAGTCCGGCGGCCTGCACCAGCGCGCCCAGCCGGATCACCACGTCCGGCGCCACCACCAGACGGCCAACACAGCGTTGGCAGCCGCGACCCTCAACCGCCTGCTGCACGCGCACACCGGCCGGCTCAGGCTCTCCTCGCACGACGGCACCACCCCCTGGCACCCCCACCTGGACCGCGCGGACGACGCCCCCTGGGCCGAGTGGTTCCTCGCCTCGTCCTGCCTGGCGCTGACCGTCCTGCTCTGGGACCGCCGGCGGCCGCCGGGCGGCACCTGCGCCTCCCCGAGCTGCGGCAACGTCTACGTCACCCAGGGCAGCGGGCCGCCCCGCCGCTACTGCTCACGCCGCTGCGCCACCCGCGAGCGCGTGGCGGCCCATCGCCGCGCCAAGCGGGAGAGTCTCTAGCCCTCGGAGTCCGGCTCCGGTGCCCGTGGGCGTCCCAGGCGGAGGCGGATGAAGGTGTCCGGGCGGTCCTGCCGGCGCAGTCGGTGGCCGTGCACACGCGGGTCGTCCGTGACGGTGTACCGCTTGACGTACGCCCCGAGGAACGCCTGGAGCGTGGCGACCGCCGGGATGGCGATCAGGGCGCCCACCGCGCCGAGCAGGGCGGTGCCCACGATGACCGAGCCGAAGGCGACGGCCGGGTGGATGTCGACGGTCTTGGACGTCAGCTTGGGCTGCAGCATGTAGTTCTCGAACTGCTGGTAGACCACGACGAAGATCAGCACCCAGACCGCGTACCAGGGCGCCACGGTGAACGCGATCAGCATCGGCAGCGCGCCCGCGAGGTAGGTGCCGATGGTCGGTATGAACTGCGAGACCAGGCCGACCCAGACGCCGAGCACGGGCGCGTAGGGCACGCCGAGGGCCTGGAGCAGGATGTAGTGCGCGATGCCGGAGATGAGCGCCATCAGGCCGCGCGAGTAGATGTAGCCGCCGGTCTTGTCGACGGCGATCTCCCAGGCGCGCAGCACCTCGGCCTGCCGCGCGGGAGGCAGCACCGAGCACAGGGCGCGGCGCAGCCGGGGGCCGTCGGCGGCGAAGTAGAACGAGAACAGGCCGACGGTGAGGAGCTGGAAGAGTCCGCCGAGCACCTGCGCGGACACGTCGAGGACGCCGGCCGCGCTGTTCTGCGCGTACTTGCGCAGCCAGTCGGAGTGGAGCAGGCCCTCCTGGACGTCGACCCGGCGGACCTCCAGGTGGAACGTCTGGTTGACCCAGTTGATGACCGAGTCGAGGTACTCGGGGAATCCCTCGATCATCTTGATGATCTGGCCCGCGAGCATCGACCCGAGCAGGGTGAAGAAGCCCGCCGTGACGACGGCCAGGCCGAGGAAGACCAGGAAGGTGGCGAGCCCCCGGCGCATCCCGCGCGCGGACATGCGGCTGACGGCGGGCTCGATGGCGAGCGCCAGGAAGAACGCGATCAGGATGTTGAGGAGGAGCCCGGTCAGCTCGTGGAAGGCCCAGCTCCCCAGCTGGAACAGGGCGACCAGCGCGAGCGCGAGCACCATGGCGCGCGGCAGCCAGCGCGGCATCCGGGCACCGGTGAGCGCACCGGCCACGGGCTCGCGCGGCGGCGTGCCCTCAGCGGTGGCCGCCGCCCCGGCCGGAGGTGCCGTCTGCGGGTCGGTCGGCTCGATGTCGTCGATGCGTGCCACGCGCCAAGTCTCGCCCACGCCACCGACAGCGCGGACCGTATGAGGGCCCGGGTGACCTACTCGGTATGTGGCCGTCAACACACCCGCCGGACCGTCCGCCGACCGGGGGACCGGCGATCCGCGTATTTCGCCCCCGCCTTTCGGCCGACGTCGCCCGGCACGGGCGACGACCGTGGCTCAGCGCTTGTCCCCCGGCACGTCCATCACCGTGCACACCACACGCCACACGTCCTTGGCGTCCCAGCCGGCGTCCAGCGCCTGGTGCACCGTCCGTCCGCCCAGCTCGGACATGATGTGATCGCGCGCGAAGGAATCGGCATACCCCGCACCGAAGTGCTCAGCCATCCGCTGCCAGAAGACCGTCAACCGCATGAGTTCCACTCCACCACCGCTATGACCTGCATGTTTCCCACCTTTCGCACCCGAGCGTGACCGTCAGGGGGTTTCCAGCGAGTTCGCCTCCCCACGGAACCAAGCATCCATGGCGGCGCGGCCTCGCGTGCCGGCGTGGGGCACGAAGTGCGTGTATGTACGCAGAGTAAAGCCAGGGTCGGCGTGCCCGAGCCAGCGGGCGGAGGAGACCATCGACTCGCCGGCTTCGAGCTGGACGCCGGCGTCGATCCGACGTAGGAGATGTAGGGGTAGAAGCCTCGGAACGGTGAGTTGTGGAGTGCGTTTCCACCATGAGGCCGTACACCACTATGGGCTTGCTGGGAGCTCTCGACAGCTGGTCTTGGCGGAGGCATTTTGCTGGACAGAGGTTCTGCAGAGTCCGCGGCTACGACAGGAGGGCCCAGACGCCGGTGACGGCGAAGACCAAACCGACGACGGCGAGTAGCGCTCCTGTGACGCGTTGGGCGGCAGGCTGCGCCGGAGGCAGTGTCATCCGGCGCAGCCGCTGCGGCATCTGCTCGCGCTCCGCGCGCAGAAGACGGTGAAGGCGGGTCACCATCCCCCGGTAGTCCATGGCCCACAAGACTCCGAAGTTCGAAGCGAGAAGCCCCAACGCGATGAGCACCAACGCTGCCATCGGATTTCGACCGTCAGACGACATGTCGCAGCCAGCCGTGTGTGTCGGCAACCCGCCCGTACTGGATGTTCAGTATCAGCTCACGAAGCGCCGACGTCACCTTGCCGGGCTCCCCTCCGCCGATCGTGAACGCGTAGCCTTCGGCCTTGATGCCCGTGACTGGCGTGATGACCGCAGCGGTACCCGCCGCGAACACCTCCGTCACAGTCCCGTCGGCGAGCCCGGCGCGCAGTTCCGCGAGGGGAACGGCCCGCTCGACCGGCGTCAGCCCCAACTCGGAGGCCAGTGTCAGGACGGTGTCCCGGGTTACCCCTGCGAGGATCGTGCCGAGCGCCGGCGTCACCAGCTCGCCTCTGGCGGTGACGAGGAAGAGGTTCATGGCGCCGGACTCTTCGATGCAGGCCTCCTCAGTCGCGCCGTCCAGGTAGAGAACCTGATCGCAGCCGTGTCGCTCCGCCTCGGCCTGGGCCGCCAGGCTCGCGGCGTAGTTGCCCCCGCACTTTGCGGCACCAGTGCCGCCGGCGGCCGCGCGGGTGTAGGACGTGCTCACCCACAGGCTCACACCACCGGGGGCGAAATACGGCTGCGAGGGACAGGCGATGACCGAGTACACGACCCGCCTGGACGGTCGCACGCCGAGGAAGGCCTCTGCGGCGAACATGAACGGCCTGAGGTAGAGACTCCTCTCTCCCGCGGCCACCGGTACCCACGGCTTGTCGGCTCGGACGAGTGCTTCGATACTCGCGAGGAAGTCCTGCTCCGGCAGTTGCGGCAGCCTCATCCGCTCTGCGGACCTCCTGAAGCGTTGTGCGTTGATTTCGGGCCGGAACAGCCAAACGCTCCCGTCAGCGTGCCGGTACGCCTTCAACCCCTCGAAGATTTCCTGGGCATAGTGCAGCACCGCCGCGCCGGGGTGAACGGAGAACGGCTGGAGCGCCTGGACCCTGCGATCGTGCCACCCGGCCTCCGCCGTCCAGTCGGCGAAGGCCATGTGATCGGTGAAGTGCAGGCCGAACCCGGGTGCGTCAAGGATCGCGGCACGCTGGTCATCGGGCACCGGGCTGGCTGTGCGCATCAGTGGGAACGATGAGATCACGATCGAATCCTCTTGTCGGTAGGCCGCCGAGACCTGTCCTGGGACGTCGGAAGCGGCGGTGGCAGGGCGGGTCAGACGTCGGCCAGAAGCACTGCGGGACGTTCCACACAGTCCGCGACGTAACGCAGGAAGCCGCCGGCGACGCCTCCGTCGCAGACCCGGTGATCGAAGGTGAGGGAGAGCTGGGTGACCTTGCGCACGGCGAGCGCGCCGTCGACCACCCAGGGCTTGTCGACGATGCGGCCGACGCCGAGGATCGCGGCCTCGGGGTGGTTGATGAGCGGCGTCGAGCCGTCGACGCCGAACACGCCGTAGTTGTTGAGCGTGAACGTGCTGCCCGTGAGAGCCGTCGGCGGTAGGCCGCCGGAGCGTGCGAGTCCGGTCAGCGTGGCGAGTTCGCCGGCCAGTTCGGCCGTCGTCTTCCGGTGGGCTTCCCGCACGACGGGCACCATCAGACCGCGTTCGGTCTGCGCGGCGAAGCCCAGGTGGATGGCGGAGAGGCGGACAATCTCACCGCGCTCGACGTCCACCGTCGAGTTGAGCTCCGGGTATTTGCGGAGCCCGGCGACGCAGAAGCGGGCCAGCAATGCCAGCAATCCGATCCGCCGCGTCGGATCGGCGGCCCGAAGGGCCTCTCTGGCCTCCACCAGAACGGTGGCGTCCACGTCGATCCAGGTGGTGGCGTGCGGGATCGCGCTGCTGCGGGCCAGCTTGTCCGCCACGGTCCTGCGCAGGCCCCGCAGCGGTACGCGCTCGTCGGCAGCGGCCCCTCCCGCCTCCGTCGCGCGCCGTTCGGCGGGCCGTGCGTTCGCCGCCATGGCCTGCTCGACGTCACGGCGCAGGATCACTCCGTGCGCCCCGCTCGGTACGACCGTGCTCAGGTCCACGCCGTGTCGCCGTGCCAGTACGCGGACCAGCGGGGAGATCACCAACGGCACGGCCGCCGGATCGGTGCCGCGCTCCTCGTCCCGGGAGGACGTTGTTACCGTCGATGCGGCCGATGCCCCGACCCGACGGCCGCGCCGGGCACTGGCCGGACTCGTCCCGTAGCCGACAAGGACGTTGCCGCTCCCGCCCGGGGCGTCTTCGCCGTGCTGTTCCGCAGTCGGCTCGGTGGCCGCGGCGCCGCTCACGGAGATCAGCGGGGCTCCCACGGGGAGCACGGCACCGATGTCGGCGTGCAATTCCAGGACGGTCCCGGCGTACGGCACGGGCACCTCGACGACAGCCTTGGCCGTCTCGACCTCGATGACCACCTGGTCGACTCCGACGCGTTCGCCCGGAGCCACCCGCCACGCGACGATCTCCGCCTCGGTCAGCCCCTCACCGAGATCGGGCAGTTGGAACACCCTGGCCTCGCGCACGGTTGTCATGAGGCCTCCCGTGCGAGGTGCCGGACGTCGGGCTGGTCGTCGAACTGCAGCCGGTGGATCGCGTCCAGCACCCGGTCCACTCCCGGCAGGTACGCATGCTCCAGCTTCGGCGGCGGGTACGGGACGTCAAAGCCGGCGACACGTATCACCGGGGCCGCCAGCGAGTGGAAGCAACGCTCCTGCACCCGCGCCACGATCTCGGCACCCACGCCCGCAAAGCCGTGCGCCTCCTGGACCACCACGCAGCGCCCCGTTCGCCGTACCGACGCCGTAACCGTCTCGTCGTCGAAAGGAACGAGCGTGCGCAGGTCCACCACCTCGACGTCGATACCGTCCCGTGCCGCCTCGACCGCGGCGTCGATCGCGACCGGAACCGAGGGGCCGTACGCGAGCAGGGTGGCGTCCAGGCCCGGGCGCCGGATCACCGCCCGCCCGGTCGGCGCAGCGCCTCGCCGTGCCAGGCCGGCGTCCTCCTTGGACCAGTACAGCTTCTTCGGTTCCAGGAACACCACCGGGTCCGGGTCGCGCACCGCGTCCCGCAAGAGCCAGTAGGCATCCTCGGCCGTGGCCGGGGTGACCACCTTCAGGCCGGGGGTGTGGGCGTAGTACGCCTCGCTGGAGTCGCTGTGGTGCTCGACGCCGCCGATCCCTCCGCCGTAAGGGACGCGGATCACCATGGGTAGCGGCACACGACCCCGGGTGCGGTTGCGCATCTTCGCCACGTGCGAGGCGATCTGCTCGAATGCCGGGTACGCGAAGGCGTCGAACTGGAGCTCCACCACGGGCCGGAACCCGCCCATGGCCAAGCCGACCGCGAATCCGACGAGCCCTGACTCGGCCAGCGGCGTGTCGAAGCAGCGCTGCTCACCGAATTCGTCCCGTAGTCCGTCGGTGATACGGAAGACTCCGCCGAGGCGGCCCACGTCCTCCCCGAAGACCAGCACGCGGTCGTCCTCGGTCAGGCTATCCCGCAGCCCCGCGTTGAGGGCCTGCGCCATCGTCACCGTACCCACGTCAGGCCTCCGTGCCCTCTACTTCGGTCTCGAGCGAGCGCCGCTGCTCATTCAGCTGGGGTGTCGGGTGGGTATAGACGTGGTCGAACATCTCAAGCACGTCCGGCGGCCCGTCCAGCTCGATCCTGGCCCGCAGGTCCGCAGCCAGCGCCTCGGCTTCCGCCTGCGCTGCGTCGATGTCCTGATCGGTCAGCGTCCCGCGCGTCCGCAGCCACGCCTGGAGCCGGGGCAGCGGGTCCGCGGCGGCCCACCGGCGTACCTCTTCCTCGTCTCGGTAGCGGCCCGGGTCGTCGGCGTTCGTGTGGCCGTCCAGACGATAGGTGTGGGCCTCGACGAGGAAGGGGCCGTGCCCGGAGCGCGCATGTTCCACTGCCTCGTCCAGCACTGCCAGCACGGCCACCAGATCGTTGCCGTCGACCTGTTCGGAGCGCACCCCGTATCCGACTCCCTTGTACGCGAGAGCCGGTGCCGCGGTCTGCTCCGCGAGCGGTACGGAGATCGCGTATTGGTTGTTCTGGATGAGGAAGACCACGGGGGCGCCGAAGACCGCGGCGAAGTTCAGCGCCTCGTGGAAGTCGCCCTCGCTCGTTCCCCCGTCCCCCACGAAGGCCATCACCACGGCGTCCTCGCCCCTGCGCCGCAGGGCGTCCGCCATCCCGACCGCGTGTAGCAACTGCGTGGCCAGCGGGGTGCACAGCGGCGCCACCCGGGTCGCCACGGGGTCGTATCCGCAGTGCCAGTCACCGCGCAGCAGGGTCAGGACCTCCACCGGGTCCACACCGCGCGACACCACGGCCGCCGTGTCGCGGTAGGTGGGGAAGAGCCAGTCCTGCTGCCGCAGCGCCAGGGCCCCGGCGACCTGACATGCTTCCTGCCCCCGGCTCGACGGGTAGACGGCGAGCCGCCCCTGCCGGGTCAGAGCACTCGCCTGCTGGTCGAACCGCCGTGCCACGACCATCCGGCGATATGCCTCACCCAGCCTGTCGTCGGAGGAGGCGGCATACTCCGAGGGCGCGTCGGCCGCGGTTCCCTCCTCGGTGACGAACCGCACCGGAACGGCCGAGGGCAGCAGTTCGTCCGGCGCCGGCCGCGTACCGTTGAGGTACCCGTCGGCTGTGATCGACATGGGAATGCTCGCTTTCTCTACGGTTCAGGGGCGGCCGGGCACTGTCCTGCGGACGGGCCACGCCGGGCTCAGGTACTTCCCCGGCCCGTCCGGACCGCGCGCTCTACGACGCGCCGCCCGCCCTCCTGTTGATCCAGGTGCGCTTCAACTTGGCCACCACGTCGGGGCTGTGCATCCGGGCCGACTGCTCCAGCGCATACCGGCTCATGTACGTGCGGAAGAGGTCGTCGGACTCCTCGGCCAGGTGCAGCATGCGGCGGTTGGCGGGAACCGCGGGGTCGGCGAGGCGCTCGGCCGACGCTGCCACGGCCCCATCGACCGCTTCCGGCGCGACGACCTCGTCGCACAGCTCCCGGGCCTCGGGGCTGGTCGCCGCGACCTTCTCGCCGAAGAAGACCAGCCGCTCCGTCATGCGCCGCCCGACCACGCGTCCGAGGCGCAGGTTGGCCGCGCCGGGGATGATGCCCTCCGCAAGCGCGGGAAGCGAGAAGTAGGCGTCGGCCCCGGCGACCACCCGGTCGAGGACCAGCGCCACCTGGGTGGCACCTCCGATGGCGAAGGTGTCGACGGCACCCACCCACGGCTTGCCGCCCGGGAGGTGGAACAGGTCGTCCGCCGGGCCGTGGTGCAGGCCGTGGATCAGCTTGCGGATGTACCCCAGCTCACGGCGGAGCATGAAGTCGATGAACGATATCTGCCCGGTGTAGAGGTGGGTGAGGTTGATGCCGGCGCCGAAGGCGCGCCGGCCGCTGTACCGGGGATGGGACAGGATGCTGCCGCGCAGTATGCCCACCGACACCGCGTCGTCGAGGAGGGCGAGGTCGACGGCCGTCTCCATTGCCTCTACCACCGCGTCGTCCTCGGCGTTGAGGACGTCCTGGTTGCAGATGGTCACCACGGCCACGAAGCCGTCGCGATGGATCACCGCCTGGCCGAGGTCCACATGGCCGGTCCTTCGGAATTCCGGGAGCAGATCGAGCGCGCGCTGAGTCGGCGCCAACATCGACCGCAGGAGGTGCTCGCCCGTCTCACGACGGTCGAGAAGGTGCGCGAAGAGGATTCCCTGGTCGACTTCCCCGTCCGACTTCTCGGCCTGGGGCAGCTGCCGGTCGGCGGACACCTGCGCGCGGGTGGGGACCAGGCCCGGGTAGTTCTCCGCCGCGGCGAACGCCAGTTCGTCCAGGCGGACCTGGCGGTTGCGGCCGTCGGTGAGCTCGTCGTAGAGGTCTCCGGCGTGCACCTTGAGGAACTGGTTTCGGGCACGCCGTGCGGCCTGCTCGACCCGGTCGGCGTCGCCGCGCTCGGCGGCAGAGCGCTCGGCTCGGGGCGGCATAGCCGCAATCAATTCGGCGCAGCCTTCGGTGTAGGTGCTCAGCAGGCGCGCGTCCGCCGCGGCGCCACCGCGGAACAGGGGGGACGCGGGTAGTCGGCTGTCCACCGCGCCGGACAGCTGCGGCGCCTCGGGCGATCGGGTTGACACGGCTGTGTCCATACCGGGTTGTCTCCTCATCGTTGTCGTCGCGGCGAGATGGGCCTCACGCCTGTCCCGCACGCTCAGCGGTCAGCCAGACCATGGCGGGCGACTTCGGCGAAAAGGCCGCCGGACACGTCGTAGACCGCGTAGTGATCGCCAGGACCCCGCCGGACGTCGAACTCCCCGCCCGCATAAGCGCGCCAGCCCTCCATGACCAAGGGCGCCACCACCGGGTCGTCGTCCGCCGCGAAGACCCGGATCGGGCAGCGCAGTGGGACGTCGGCAGCGGGACGGTACTCGGCGGCGATCCGCAGGTCGTTGCGCAGCACACTGAGGAGGAGACGGACGAATTCCTCGTGTTTCAAGAGGGGTTCGGCGATGCCGTTGGTCGCGCGCACATGGCTGAGGAGCTCGTCGTGCGGAAGCGTGTGGTACGACTCCTCGGCCGCGACGTGCGGCGGGCGGGCGCCCGAGATCAGCAGCGCCCGCGGCAGCGGGTGTCCTCGCTCATGCAGGTGCCGGGCCACCGCGTACGCCAGCAGGCCGCCGAAGCTGTGCCCGAAGAGGACGTACGGCGGGCGCAGCATCGGCAGCAGGGCCTCGACAGTCCACTCCGCCAGTTCGTCCATCGTGTCCGGCATGGGGTCCGCGACCCGGTTCTCACGGCCCGGGAGCTGAACCGGGCAGCACTGGACCGAGGCGGGCAGCCGCGACGGCCAGAGGCGGAAGGCGCTCGCGCCGCTTCCCGCGTGTGGAAAGCAGAACAGGCGCTCGCCTTCGGTACCGGGCTCGACACGCCCGAGAAGCCAGGGTGTCGTGCCGTGGGTCACGCGCGTTCTCGCGATCGCTCGATGAGTGCGGCGATCCCGGCACCCGTGCGGTTCTCCAGCAGGTCCAGCAGGCTCAGCCCGCTGTCCGGAAGCAGCTTTTCCAGGTGGGTGAACAGGTCGACCAGCAGCAGAGAGTTGCCGCCCAGATCGAAGAAGTCCTCCTCGGCCCCCACCGCGCGCAGCCCGAGGGTCTCGGCGATCGTGCCGAGGATCTGCTTCTCCAACGAGGAGCGCGATCTGTCCTCCAGGCCGCCTCCGCCACCGAACTCCGGTTTGGGCAGGGCCTTGCGGTCCACCTTGCCATTCGCGGTCAGGGGAATCGCGTCGAGCCAGACAAAGGCGGCCGGGACCATGAAGGCGGGCATGCGGGACCCGAGGTGTGCCCTCAGCTCAGCGTCGTCGGGGTGCCGGTCGCCCACCAGATAGGCGGCCAGCGCCCGTCCGCCGGGGGCGTCGTCACGGGCGACGGTGGCCACGGACCGGATGTCCGGGTGCGCGGCGAGAGCGACGTCGATCTCGCCCAGTTCTATGCGGTAGCCGCGGATCTTGACCTGGTCGTCGCTGCGTCCAAGGAACTCCAGGTCGCCGTCCGGGAGCCAGCGTGCCAGGTCACCGGTGTGGTAAATACGGCTTCCCGGCGGGCCGAACGGGTCGGGCAGGAAGCACTCCCGGGTCAGCTCGGGGCGGCCCAGATACTCGCGGGCCAGGCCGTCGCCGCTGAGCCAGAGGTGCCCGGCGACTCCCGCGGGCAGCGGGTTCAGATCCTCGTCCAGGACATATGCCTGGGTGTTGGCGATCGGCCGGCCGATGGGAATGGTGGGACGGCCGGTGTCGACCGCCTCGATGGGCTTCCAGGTCGCGAAGAGCGTGCATTCCGTCGGCCCGTAGACATGGAGGAAACGGGTGTCGTCCAGATAGGGCAAGAGGGACGCCGCGCTGGCGGGCGAGAGCACGTCGCCGCCCACGAGCAACTGCCGGACGCGCGCCAATTCCTCGGGGAACTGTTCGGCCGCCACGTGCAGTTGGGGTGACACGAGGAGGAGGGTCGTGATGCGGTGGCGCTGGAGTGCGGCCTTGAGCTGGTCGGGAAACGGAAGCCCGGAGGGCGGCAGCACCAGCGTGCCACCGTTGAGCAGCGATCCCCACAGCTCGATCAGCGACGCGTCGAAGGAGAGCGGCGAGAGTTGCAGATGGGCCTCTCCCGGGCCGAGCTCGACGTAGTCTGCGCCCTTGACGAGCCGGGCGAGAGCCCGGTGCGTGACGGCGACGCCTTTGGGGGTGCCCGTGGAACCCGAGGTGTAGATGACGTAGGCGAGGTGTTCCGCCGTGGCCGGAACCTCCGGGTCAGTCACGGGCGGTTCGGTCGTCCCGCCCGTGGACTCCGACTCGTTGCGGAGGAGCACCTGGGCCGCGGTCCCGGCGAACGCGGCCGCGTGCTCTTTGTCCGTGAGCACGACGCGAGCCTCGGCGTCATCGACCACGTAGGCGAGCCGCTCGGCAGGGTAGCCGGGATCGAGCGGGAGATAGGCGCCCCCTGCCTTGAGGATGCCGAGCAGGCAGACGATCATGTCGACCGACCGAGGCAGGCACAGGCCGACGGGCTGGTCGGGAATCACGCCCAGGCCGATCAGCTGGTGGGCCAGACGGTTCGCCCGTGTGTTGAGCTCCTCGTAGGTGAGCGTCACGTCCTCGTGCTCGACGGCGATCGCCGAGGGGTCCCGTCGTACCTGCTCCTCGAAGAAGGCAGCGGTGGTGCGGTCGCGTGGGAAGTCACGCGCTGTCCGGTTCCACACAGAGATGACCAGCTCGCGCTCCTCGGGCGGAAGCACAGGCAGGTCGGCGACGCGGGTGTCGGGCTGCCGGGCGGCCGCGATGAGAAAGTGCTCCAGGCGGCGCACCAGCCGCTTCGCCGTGACCGGGGCGAACAGGTCGGTGTCGTACTCCAGCGTCCCGTGGAGTTCGTCGTCGCGCAGGTCGAGGGCGAAGGACAGGTCGCGGGCGGCCGTGCCGAGGTGCAGGCCGACCGGGTCGCACGAGGCTTCCGCGTAGTCCGGCAGCCCGGCGGGCCGTCTCCGGACGGCGAACTTCGCGGGTGCCGCTTGGCGGTCCGGGTCCCCGCACGCGCCGGCCAGCTCGGCGAGCGAGCCGGGCGGGAGGGCGGAGGAGTGGGCTCGTGCTCGGGCCAGCTCGGCACCGGTCTGAGCGACCAGCTCACGGAACGTCGGGTCGCCGTCCAGCCGCAGGGTCAGCACGACATCGGTCTCGGGCCGGCCACCGCGCGTGTGCGGGTCGGCCGGGAACGGGCTCACGGGCACCAGGAGCGGGATCGTCGGCTGCGCGGTGTGGCGGGAGAGGAGCACAGTGGCGGCCGCGTATACGGCGGTGGTGGCGTCCGGGGTCCCGGACAGCTCGCTCAGGCTCCCCATCAGGCTGGTCGGCAGGGTGAAACGCTCCACCGCGCCGCTGCGGACGGACCGGAGGCGGCGTGGCCGGTCCGTCGGCAGGTCCAGCACGGGGAGCGGCGGCTGCGCCTGCCAGTAGGCGAGGTCGGCAGCCGCTTGCCCGGCGGAGGGCCGTGCCGGCTGCGGCGGCTCGGCGTGGGCGAGGGATTCGCCCCGCCGGACCGCGCTGTAGGCGCGCGCGTGCTCGATGAGGAAGGCGTCCAGCCCGACGGCGTCCAGCAGCGAACGGTGGGCGACAGCGACCAGGAGGCACTCACGGTCGGCGACGCGCAGAACGCGGATCCTCAGGAGGGGGCCGTGCGGGAGCGCGAACGGCGCGCCGGCTTCCCTTACGGCCACTTCGATCGCCTCGTCGGCGGACACCCGCAACTCGGCGAAGTCGACGTGCGTCGCGCCCGACGGCGACGCGGGACTGTCGTCCGCCATGACGTGGGCGTCGTGAGACGCCGCAGGACGGACCGTGACCGGGCGAAGGGCGTCGCGTGCGGCTTCGCCGTCGAACTCACCCGTGATCCGCAGGCACCGGACCACGTGGTGGGACGGGTGCGAACCGAGGTCGGGATTGGTCTCGTTCGGCGCGGTCATCGCGTGTGCCGGGGTTGTCACAGTGCTTCCTCAGTGGTGTTGCCGAGTGGCTTCAGGTCTCGCAGGCCGACCCCGTCGGGCCCTAGGACGGTGCGAACGGGCAGGCTCTTGATGCCCGCGATGAACGTGGAGTGGAGGTGGCGGGGCTCGTCGGCGAGTTCGATCCGCTCGAAGTTTCCGGCGATCTCCTCGAAGAGCACGGTCAGGGCGAGCCTCGCCACGTGCGCGCCGATGCAGCGGTGCGCCCCGACGCCGAACGCGATGTGCCGGTTCGGCTTCCGGTCCACCGCGAAGCGGAACGGCTCCAGAAACACGCTCTCGTCACGGTTGGCCGAGCCGAGCCACGCGGTGACGGGCTGTCCGGCGCCGATGCAGGCGTCGCCCAGACGCACCTCGTCGGTGGTGTGGCGCAGTGCGTGGTTGGCAGGCGAGGTCCAGCGCAGGATCTCCTCAACCAGGGAAGCCGTGTCCCCGGAGGCCCGCCACCGGGCGTACTCGCCGGGGTTCTCCAGCAGCGCCAGGAGGCCGCCGCTGGCCGCGTGCGACGTGGTGACGGTCGCACCGATCAGGAGGCTGTAGGCGTTGAGGATGACCTCCTCGCGGCTCAGCGGCTCACCGTCCGGCGTGGCTCGCAGGAGCGCCCCGATCAGGTCGTCCGCCTCGGCCCGTCCCGGCCGGGACACCTCGGTGGCGAAGTAGAGGAAGATCTCGGAGTGCGCCCGGCTCAGCACCTGGGAACGCGAGGAACCTGCCGGGGCGTAATCCGGGTCGGACTCAGCCACCGCCGCGTACGTGAAGTGCTTCAGCCGGTCCCAGGAGGACTCCGGGATCCCTAGCAGCAGACCCGCGATGGCGATCGGGTAGTACGCGGCCTGGGCCGCGAAGTCCCAGGTCTCTTCGCGGGCACCGATGGAGAGCAGCCGCCGCGAGAACTTCCGCAGTGCGGGCTCGTGGTCGCGGACCGCCTGCCGGGACACGTGCGGGGCCAGCGGGTCCTTGAGCCGTTTGTGCCCCGGCGGGTCGGTGACCGCGAGCATTTTCCCGCCGGCGATGTCGGTCTGCCCGAGCGTCGTCAGGATGTTGCCCCGCGATGTCGTGAACTCGGTGTGTCTGACCAGCACCCGTGACACGTCCGCGTGTCGCGTGACGGCCCAGAATTCCGGCTTCGCGCCGAAGGGACACTGCCGGTGCACGGGATCCTTGGCGCGCAACCGCGTCCATACCGGGTGCGGGTCACCGGTGCCGTAGAAGTGTGGGTCGGACAGATCTGGTTCTGGACCGTTCTCCGCGGCCGGACCGCCAGAGGTTATGCGCATGCGTCAGCCTCCCTTTGCCACGAGTGGACGCACCTTCACGACGTGCTGGAGCGGCTCAGATGTAGTCTTCGGCGCCGCCGGTGCGGACTGTGTCGAGCGTGAAGCAGTGGAAGCCGCCGCCGAAGAGCCGACGGTGGCGGTGCTGCACCGGGACCACTGTGAAGTGGTGCTCCTCGAGCGTGCGGATGAGGGTCTTGCAGGCGTCGTTGACCATGACGGTGTTCTCGTCGATGGAGAGGACGTTGAGGTCGATGTACGGGCTCGGCGGGATCGGGTCGCCGTCCGGGTACTGCGGGTAGTCACTGATCTGCGGGGCCGGCGGCACGATCAGCTCCCACTTGCGCAGTGGTTCGGGCAGGAAGTCCGCCACGTCCGCCGAGCGCACCAGCAGGGTGCCTGGCCGCAGGGGGACGACGACGCTGTCGATGTGGCTCTGGGTCAGCTTGTGCATCCGGTGCACCCGGAAGCGGCCCTGGAGGTGCCGCTCCAGCCAGTCGCAAGCCAGGGCGTGGTTGGCATTGGAGATGTTGACGATCAGGTCCCGGCCGAGCCGCAGGCAGTTCGCGGCGTCGATCAGCAGCTCCACGCCCGCGTCGTACGGAGACGGCTGCGGGTTCTCCGGCACCTCGATGTTGGGCGCGGCGTTCTCGTTGTTCGGGTCGAACGAGGCGTCCGTCATCACCGGTCGGGGCATGGACGTCCAGCGCGCGCCCTGGTTGAAGTACTCCATGAACACCGGCTTCAGGAACTGGTTCTCGAAGTACCGGTCGCGCAGCGTGGGCGGGGTCTCGATGATCTCGTCGCCCATGATGAGTGTGTTGTCGCGGACGTTGAGCGGCGGAACCACCGTAGCGTCCCAGGCCGGCGTGGTGACCTTGGTGAGGTCGGGGGCCGGCTCGACCGGGCGGTGCACCTTCACCGACAGAGCCTCGAGCTGCTGGGCCACTCCCTCCACGTCCTCGACGAGCTCGTCGAGGAGGCGCTTCTTGAGGGCCAGGCGGTCGGGGTCGTTGCGCCGGGACCGAGCCTCGCTCTCGCGCCACGTCGACAGGCTCGGGAAGTACCCACGCGTGCCCGAGAGGTTATCGCTGATGAACATGTCGAACGAGAGGTCAAGGATCCGGTCGACGTATCCGTCTGCGGATCCGACGATGATCTCCCTGAGCGGAGTGAAGTCGTCAAAGCTGTTCAGTCGCATGTCAGAAGGCTTCTTTCTGGACGGTGGGCGTCAGGGGGCGGTTGTCGAGATCGCCTGCACCGGGCAGCGGTTGACAGCTTCGTCCACGTCGTCGTGCAACTCGCGGGGCGGTTTCGCGTCAAGCAGGACGACCAGGCCCTCGGCCTGGTCCTGGTCGAAGACTTCGGGCAGGGACATGGCGCACTGGCCCGACCCGATACAGAGAGTCGTGTCCACGGACACGTGCACTTTGGTCCTCCCTTGTGGGTAGTGGATCACCAGACGACGGGCAGGCTGTGCACCCCGTACACACTCATGTCGGTGGAAAGCGGGACGTCCGCGGCTGGGACGGCCAGGGCGAGCGTGGAGAACCGTTGGAAGAGCGCGGGCAGCGCCGTACGCATCTCCATCCGGACCAGATTCTGGCCGAGGCACTGGTGGATGCCGTAGCCGAAGGCCACATGTCCGGTGGTGCGCCGCGTGAGATCCAGCCGGTCCGCCTCGTCCTGGAACCAGTCCGGGTCACGGTTGGCCGCAGACAGTGAGACAGTGATCGAGTCACCGGCCTTGAGTCGCCGGCCCGCGAACTCGAGGTCTTCCAACGGCGTTCGCGGGACTCCGAAATGAAATACCGTCAGATATCGGATCAGCTCCTCCACGGCGTTGTCGACGATGGACGGATCGGCTGTCAGCCGGGCGAGCTCGTCAGGGTGGGACAGCAGCGCGAACACGCTCAGCGCAAGCGATCCCGTGGTCGAGTCGTGTCCCGCGGTCAGCAGCAGGACGCCCACCCCGGCGATCTCCTCCGCGTCCAGGGTCCCGTCCTCGGCCAGCGCCTGAAGGAGTCCGGGCGTCTCGCCGTCTTCCGCGCCACCTGCGGCGATCTCGCGAATCGTGGCGTACAGCCGGTCCAGGGCCGCGGAGGTGTCCGCCGCGGTCGAGCCGAGGTTGAACAGGGTCCGGCTGTTGCGCTGGAACTCCGCGCGGTCACCGGACGGGACGCCGAGCAGTTCGCAGATCACCTGGGAGGCGAGGGGCAGTGCGAAGGCCTCCACGAGGTCGGCACCCGGCCCGCCGCACTCCATGGCGGACAGCAACTCGTCCACGATCCCTGCCAGTCGCGGCCGCAGCTCGCGCATCCGGCGCGCGGTGAACTGGCCCGCCAGCTGCTGCCGCAGCCGGGTGTGCTCCGGGGGGTCCATGTCGACGAGCCATCCGGGGGCAGCCGGAACGCCGAAGAACGGCTCGGTGCCCGGCCGGTGCACGGGCGCCCGCTTGAACTCGGAACGCGCGCTGAACCGGGGGTCGGTGAGCATCGCGCGGGCCAGCTTGTGGCTGGTGACCACCCAGCCGACATGTCCGTCGGGGTAACGCATGCTCCTCAACGGCCCGCCGGCCTGCCACTCCATCAGCTCCTGGGGCGGATCGAACGGTCGGCCACGCTCGGTGGGGTGCGCGGGCACCGGTTCCGCGGACAAGTGAGACCTCCTTAGGTGGGGAGCGGGCTGCGGAAGGGTCAGACGAGGTAGTCCTCGATCCCGCCGTCGCGCACGGTGTCCAGGGTGAAGCAGTGGAAGCCGCCGCCGAACAGCCGACGGTGGCGGTGGCGGACCGGGACGGCGGTGAAGCCATGCCGCTCCAGCTCACGCATCAGCTCGGGACAGGCCTCATTGACCAGTACGGTGTCCGGGCTCACCGAGAGCACATTGAGGTCGATGTACCGGCTGGTGAGGATCAGGTCGTCGTCCTCGTACTGCGGAAAGTTGTAGCTCTCCGGCGTCGGCGGGACGATGACGTCCCACTTCCGCAGCGGCTCCGGCAGATATTCCAGCACCGCCTCGGAACGGCACAGCAGCGTTCCCGGGCGCAGCGCCAGCACCATGCTGTCGATGTGGCTGTCGCTGAGCTTGTGGACGCGGTGGATGCGGAAGCGGCCCTCCAAGTGCCGCTCCAGCCAGTCGACGCCCAGCTCGTGGTTGCGCGTGGAGACGTTGGCCACGATGTCACGGCCGAAGCGCAGACACTGCGCGGCGTCGAAGAGCATCTCGTGGCCGACGTCGTAGCGTGACGGCTTCGGGTCCTCGATCGGCTCCATAGGGCCGCCGGCCGAGCTGGAGCGCGCGTAGGACAGATCGAAGGACGCGTCGGTCATCAACGGCCTGGGCATGACAGACCAGCGAGCGCCGCGCCTGAAGTACTCCTGGAAGACCGGCTTGAGCAACTGGGTCTCGAAGTACCGGGACCGGATCATCGGCGACGTCTCGATGATCTCGTCACCGACGATCAGGGTGTTGTCGCGGATGTTGAGCGGCGGCACGACCGAGGCGGACCAGGCCGGAGTGTGCACCGAGCCTGTCTCCGGGGCGACGTCCGTGGGGCGGTGCACCGTGACCCCGAGAGAGGCGAGGGTGTCGGCCAATCCCTGCAGGTCCTCGTTCAGCTCGTCGACGTAACGCCTCTTGACCGGGACCCGGGTACCGCCGGCGGCCTCGCCCTCGCCGCGCGAGCGGAGCCGCGGGTAATACCACTCCAGCCGGGCAGCGTCGTTGTCGCCGGCGATGTTGTCGTGGAAAAACAGCTCGAAAGAGAGTTCACGCTCATGCGAAACATAGTTTTTCGCCGAGCCGACAATGACTTCCCTGAGCGGCGACCATTCATCAAAGCTATTCAGCGACATTGTCGATCCCCGTACACATATCTCGACATGAATGAGTAAACTGGACAAACTGGTTGCAGTTGGCATTCGGTTGCCATGCTTACATGACCCTCCGAACTGGCGCAATCAAATTTTTTAGTTACCCAAATGTTACCTGCGTCACATCGCGATCTTGTTGACTGGCTCCTCAGGGGCTGCCGATACTTTCATGGCTCACCAACTGCTTTCCTGCACGAGACAGCCCGATACGTACCGAATCGACCGGAACTCACAGTTTCCAGGGACGCGGAGGCTCAGGAAGTAATGCCAAGCCAGCAGAAGAATAGCCCGGAGTACCAGAAGTTCGACTTCCTCATGAATGCGCCGGCTCTGTTCAATGCCGCCGCAACCGCAGCGGAACTGCGCATTTTCATCTTCCTTTCGGAGAACCCGGGCTCCGATTTCGGAGCCATACGCGAGTTCACAGGCGTACCGTCGCACCAGCTCCGGGTCCTGCTCCAGGGCGTCTGCGCGGCCGGTCTGATGGAGAGGTCCGAGGGCAAGTACCGCAACTCCGCGGTGGCTCAGGACCTGCTGGCTTCCGACGAGCCCGACAGCTGGGCGCACACCCTCATCGGGTGGAAGGAGATCTACTACCCCGCTTTCGGCCAGATGACCAAGGCCCTGAAGGCGGGTACGAACACCGCGCTCGAGAGCTACCCGGGCGACGAGTCCACGCTGTACAAGCGGCTCACCCGGAACCCCGAGCTCGAGGGCGTGTTCCATAAGGCCATGGCCGCCTTCACGCTGGCCTCGATCAATGATCTGGTGGAGCGCGAGGAGTTCGGCACGGTCAAGCATCTGCTGGACATCGGCGGCGGCGACAGCACCACCACTGCGCGGCTGCTCGACCGCTACCCCCAGATGCGGTCGACCGTCTTCGACCAGCCGAGCGTGTCAGGGCTCGCCCACGGCAAGGAGGCGCAGAAGTTCCTCGACCGGATCGATCTCGTCACCGGTGACTTCTTCGACACCCCCTTCCCCGAGGGTGCCGACGCGGTGCTCTTCAGCCACGTCCTCGGCATCTTCTCCGCCGAGCAAATCGGCACCCTGCTGAAGAAGGCGTACGACGTGCTGCCCTCCGGCGGACGCATCTTCATCTACGACTACAACGTCACGGAGGATGAGACCAAGGGCATTTACGGCGCCCGTCTCGGCCTCTACTTCAACATTCTTGCCAGTGGTACCGGTATGGCGTACCCGGCCGAGGACTTCGAAAGCTGGCTCTCCGAGGCCGGTTTCGAGAACATCAGCACCGTTGCGGAACTCGACTACGAGCACGGGTTCCACATCGGCGTCAAGCCCTGACGGACAAGAATTACGTGTGCGGTACGGCTCCCATGAATCAATCCCCCGGCGAGCCGTGCCGCCGCTTGGCTAACGAGGCATTCAAGGGGGCTAAGCATGTTCGTGAACAATAGTCTGTCCCGGTACTACGAACAGGTCCAGGCGGCACTCCGCGACCTGCTCGGTGGTAGACAGAGCAGTACTCCCAGCAGTAATCCCACCGAATTCACGCCTGGCGTCGAGCTGCCTCGCCTCACGCCGGCCGTTCAGGAATTTCTGTCGGTCTCCGATGTGTCCGTCGCGCCGCTGCCTTCCTACGACGGCCGGAACCTGGCACTGCTCGACCTGATGAGCAACCCGGCCACCATGACGACGAAGACCTTCGCCTCGCTGGTCATCGTCGCCCGGGCCGTGCGCTTCATCCAGGACACCGGTGAGCGAATCACCATAGTCACACCCTCGTCGGCGAACAAGGCCATCGCGCTGCGGGACGCGGTGCTGCGGGCCGTCAACTGCGGCCTTGTGGGCGCCGACCAGCTCAACATCGTGGTCCTCGTCCCGGAGGGCTCCGTCGCCAAGCTGCGTCGCACCGGGCTGTACAGCGATCCTTACCTGCGCACGCGCAACCCGATCGCGGTGCTGGGCCGCGACCGCACCCCCGGCGCCGTGAAGGACATCGCCCGGGGTTTCGTCGACTCCCACGGCGAAGAGCTGACCAGAGACCACAAGACCCACCTGTGGTACACCCTCCAGCTGGAGAACTACCTGGCCGCTGACATCGTACGAGCCCTGTCGGAGGCCGAGTTCTTCCCGGCGACCGCTGACCGGCCGAGACTGCACGCGCATGCCGTCTCCAGTGCCTACGGTCTTCTCGGACACGCCTACGGCCGCACCCGGCTGCCCGAGGCCGACCGCGCCGGCACGCCCGACCCCCGGTACTTCCTCGTCCAGCACCTCGGCGCACCGGACATGGTGCTGAGCCTGTACAACGACGGCTCGACCGACCCGGGGAACATGCCGGCATACTCCCTCCAGCCCGAGACCGGGCTCTACACCCAGGAGCGGGACCCGCACTTCCCGGCCTTCACATACGACCCGCACGAAGCGCTCGACCCCACCTTCTACACCCGCAACCCCCCGACCTCTCCCCGCATGAACGAGCTGATCCAGGGACAGGGCGGAGGCGGGCTCGTGGTCTCGCTCGCTGAGTGCCTCCAGCGCTATGCCCAAGTCCGGAACATCCTCGGCGAGGCGAAGATGCGCCTGCCCGCCGACCCTCGGGCGCTGCGCGAATGGTCGCTGGTGATGGCTGTGACGGGTGTCCTCAATGGCATCGACCGGGGCCTGATCGGCGAGCAGGACATCTTGGTGCACGGTTCGGGCAGTTACTCGGCTTCCGACTTCGACAGCGTGGGCATCCACGACACGCACCGCGTCGAGGACGTCGCGGCACTGCACCAGCTGGTTCTCACCGCCGTCAAGCAGTGACCTCGACCGGCCTTCTCCGCAGGTTCCCAGTCCGCCATCCGTCAGCGCCGAGGTGACCTCCCCTTGTCCGCAGTGAAACCCGCTTCGCGCGACCCGTTCCCGCAACGGGCGCGCATGCACGTCGGCTACCACTGGCGCAACAGCGGCAGTCCGTTCGTGACCCGCCTCCGGGACAACTGGGACACGCGCAGGACCGCGGTGTTCCCGTCCGTCCGCTCGGACCTCGCCGGCCTGTCGGTGGGCTACACAGGCCTGCGGGAAGGTCTCGCCTACACCCTGGAGTTCACCGAGCTGCGCCGAGAAGAGGGTGCGGAATCGCCGGCAGTGCGGGCGTCGAGCCTGGTATCAGGGGCGCGGCTCCGCGATCCCGCGGCGCTGCCGGAGGCGGACATCCGCATCGTGGGCACCAGTGCCTCGCTGGCCCGCCGCATGCCGAAGGAGGCGTCGCTGGTCATACCCATGCGCGTGCACTTCGTCATCGACTTCGACGGCGACCCGGAATCGGAGCGACGAATCATCTCCAGGCGCGAGCGTTCGCAGTTCAACAGCGGCATGCGCCGACACCAATGGGGATGGGAGGTGACCAGCGAGCCCGACTGGTTCAACACCTTCTACGACGACCACTACCGTCCCACCATGTTCCGGCGGCACGGCACCCGCGAGCGAACCGAGGGCAGGAACGCCGCCTACGAGTGCCTCTTCCGCACCGGGAAACTGTTCCGGCTGACGCAGAACGGCAAGCCCGTCGGCGGGGCCCTGTGCCACTGGGCGCCCCGTCAGAAGGTCCTCACGCTGCGCCTGCTGGGCGTGGAGGGCGGAGCCGAACGGCATTACGAGAGCGGCGCGTTCAAGGCGATCTATCACCTGCTCATCGGCTGGGCCGCGGAGAACGGCGTGAAGTGTCTCGACTTCCAAGGTACCGAACCCTTTTTGAGCAAGGGGACCTTCCAGTGGAAGCGCCGGTTCAGCACCCGGGTGATCATGCCGCCGAACCACTTTGGCGACAAGCGCCTCTGGCTTCAGGTGTGCCAGGACACCCCTGCTGTTCGGGACTACCTCGTCGCGAACCCAACCCTCGCCGAGACTGCGGACGGACTGCTCGAGGCGGTCTACTTTCATGACGATCACCGGCCGGCGCGGCTCGACTTCTCAGCGAAGGTCCCAGGTATCGAAAAGATCAGCCACGTCGACCTCGATGAATTCCTCGCACCTCTGTCGTAGGACTTCACTGCGACGCTTATTAAGCGTAGAGCAAAGAAACAGGGATAAAAATGGTCGCCCAGGTCACATGGATCTATCAATCCGACGACATAGACCCGGCAGCGGTGGCGGGGTTTGAGCAGAGCATTACGAAGCGCTATGCGGCAGTATCCGAGTCGCGTGGATTCAAATTTCGCGCCGTAAATGCATCGGAGCTTGTTCCGCTCTGCCTCGGGAAACCCGTACTTCGATATCAGGGGCAGGATCTACTGAGCCAGAAGCAGTGTTTTATTGTAGAAGACACGAGCCCAGACTCGCAGAGTCATCAAGCGCTGCAGGCCATCTACCGGACCATCGCCATGAGCGACTCAGTTCTGCTCAACCGTTCCTTCGACGGGCCCGACTATCTGGAGAGGGACAAACTCGGAATTCTGCAATACGCAGCGAAGCTGGGCATTCCGACTGCTGCAACCATTTCGGTTCCGCGCGGGGCGTACGCTCGTCGAGCGATCAGAGAAGTACGGGAGGCCATTGGCGACGGTCCCTACATTCTGAAGCCTCGAGAGATGTCTAGCGGTACCGGCGTACTGCGGATCGATTCCGACCAGCAACTCAGCTCGGCGATCGATATCGCGGCACAAACTGGTGCTGCATACATAATCCAGCCTTTCATTCCGCATCATGCGGACATGCGCGTCTTCATGGCGGACGGAGAGGTGGTGTCTTCCCTGAGCCGGCGGCCCAAACACAATGGCTACCTGGCAAGCGTTAGCCAGGGGGGATCGATTGAAGTAAACGAAGATCACCTACAGGTGATCGACGCGTGCAGAAAAATTGCAGCGAGCCTGCACGCAGAATGGATTTGCATCGACTGGCTCATGACTGAGTCGGGTCCTCTGCTCAATGAATGGTGCACTGCTTACGGTGGGTTCACGATGATGCCCGAGCCTGAACTCTCACAGGTCGCTGATGCATTTTTCGGATGGATAGAGCGAAAGTCCGGAAACTGATACAAGACACGAAGGTACAACATGGACGGGCACCGGTACAGCAGCTTCTCCCCTTCTCGCGATTCACGGCGGCCACTTCCGGAGGTTGTCGAGGAGGTCACAGGCGCAATGGAAAAAAGCGGTTTCAGCCATTATGCGAGCAAGTCGCAAATTGCTGTGCAGCCGGTGGTTCTCACAAGAGCCGCATACGACGAGTTGTTTACCGCTGCGATTGCCCTCTTGCGACTCCTGCGCAGAGCGCTTCTTGAGTCCGCTCCCACCGCGGCTGGTCGAATAGCGGCGCTGGGCGCCGACGAGAATATGTATCCGCTGGTCGCCGATGGGCCTCATGAAGAGAAGTTTGCTACGTGTATGACTCGCCCGGATGTCATAGTAACCAGCACTGGACCAAAATTCCTCGAATTTAATATCGGTTCCGGGTTCGGTGGCGTCCTTGACACCTCCCTCAATTCCGCAGCATGGTATGCGGCTTTCGGCGGACCGGAACACTCGCCATTTCGTGGTATTGATCCGCTGCCCGTCCGCGATGCACTGTTCCAGCGGGTTATAAAAGAGCTTGATGTCGAGCCGGCGGTCGCTGTCGTCGGAACCGCCAGAGACGTGGAGGGACGGGACGCAGGCAGATACTTCGGACTACAGGTGGATTCACTGAGAGAAAAAGGCATACGGGCAGACTTTTTCGAGCCCGAGGAGCTGCTGGAGGGTATCGGTTCGCCTGGAGCACTCCGATATCAACTGGGGTTGCGACACTTCACCGTTCCGGACTGGCGTGATCTTGGAATAGATCTGAGTCCTGTTCAGGAGGCCCTCGATAGAGGATGCCTGCTCATCGCGACTCAGACCGCGTACCTCGTCGCCAACAAAAAGGTCTTGGGATGGCTCTCGGAAGGCCTTCCTTGGATGACGGACTCCGACCGTGAAATAGTCGATCGTTACATCCCTTGGACTCGAGTGGCAGGCGACCGCCCGACGCACTGGAAGGGCGCAACGTATTCCCTCCCTGAGTTGCTTGTGGAGCATCGCGAAGAGTTCATCCTCAAGCCGGCCGCCGGAATGATGTCTCGGGATGTGTTCGTTGGGCGAAACTGTGAGCCGAAACTATGGGAAAGTGCAGTTGACACGGCGGTGGCAACCGAGGGTTACATCGCTCAAGATTACGTAGAGGCGACCCCCTGCCGAATCAGTTTCTCTGACAGTGCCGCCAAAGCTACATTCGAGGAAGAAGTCTTTCCTGTTTTCAGCCCCTTCATATTCGGTAATCGCCCTGGCGGGTGCATGGTACGTCACCTCCCACCTGGACAGAAGGGCATCGTGGGTATCCACGGCCATCGAAGCGTAGCCTTTGCGCAGCGGTGATTTCAATTGACGAGATCAATATGAGACTCAACGAGCATTTCCACGAATAGGATCACGAGTCACTAGTAGAGAGAGCCGCCGAATGTACCAAGTTGACGCTAGCTTTGATGTCGAGAGGGCGCGTGCCGAAACACCTGGCGTCAACCATGTCATCCATCTGAATAATGCCGGCGCGGGTCTTATGCCGCAGACTGTGGTCCACGCGATGAAGAGCCACCTCGAGTTGGAAAGTGAGGTAGGCGCCTACGAGGCGGCGGAGCGGGTACAAGCGACGATAAATGGCGTCTACGATGCAATTGCCGGGCTCCTCAACTGTAATCCCCAGGAGGTCGCTATCTTTGAGAGCGCCTCCCGAGCCTGGGCCATGGCTGTATCGAGCATAGCGCTGAATCCCGGGGACCGAGTCCTGGTCTCGTCGATGGAGTATGGGAGTAACTACATCAACTTGCTACACATGTGCCGGCGCATGGGTGTATCAGTTGAAGTACTTCCGGTCGACTCCGACGGCGTCATTGATTACCTGGGGATAGAAAACTATTTGGATGAGCGCGTGCGACTCATTGCGCTGCCGCACGTACCGATGCATGACGGCCTGGTCAATCCGCTGGTAGAAATAGGGCGTATCGCCCGGAAGAATGGGATTCTCTTCCTGGTGGATGCTTGTCAGTCGGTTGGCCAGTTGACTGTGGATGTCCATGAAGCAAACTGCGATCTACTGGTGGGGGCCGGACGTAAGTTTCTTCGGGGGCCACGGGGGACTGGCTTTCTCTATGCACGTCAGGAAGTAGCAGAGAAGCTGACCCCCTTCGTACTGGGTCTCGATGGAGCGGAGTGGCTTTCGGGAAGTTACCGAATGGCACCAGGCGCTCGCCGATTCGAGAACTGGGAAGCAAACTGCGTATCCCGAATCGGCCTCGGAAGGGCAGTTGAGTACGCCCTCGAATGGGGCATAGAGCGGATTTCGAACAGGGTTCAATCTCTGGCTGAGGGGTTGCGCAAGGACCTTAGTGGGATCCGGAATATCAGGGTGGAGGACCGAGGTAGGGACCGGAGCGGAAACATTGCTGTTTCCATTGATCATTTTGATGAAATGTGGGTCAGGGACAACTTGATCCGTGCCGGGATCAACACCTGGGTGTGCCTTGAGAATTCCGCGTGCCTCGACATGGAAAATCGGGGCATTAGCAGCCTACTGCGGATTTCGCCCCATTATTACAACTCTGCAGAGGAACTCGGTCGCCTTTGCGACGTGCTTGATGTGATGCTGGCCGGTAAAGGCTCGATCCCTGCAGTATTTTCCGTTTGACAAGCTCCTGCGACCTGCGCTCCGTAGGCTCCAACCGGTGCGATTGGCCCGCAGGATGCGCCTTGCACCAGAGTACGGATACGAAGCCAGGCGGGACCGCCCGGCGCCGGCCTGCCCGGAAACCAGTACCACCACGCCGAGCCCTCACCACGCCCACCGTTACGGCGTGACCAAGATCCACAGGGTCGACCTCGACAAGCCCCTCGCACCCCTGCTATGATCAGCTTCGGCTCTTGAGTGCATCCATGCCTAGAGCCAGTTCGTACAGCGGACGTCATCTTCCCGCGAGAACGCAGTCTTTACAGGTCGACACCCACCGGGTGTCGACCATTTTTTTGTTCCACGCCCGACACACGGTGGTCCTGCCCATCACCCGCCGCAGTTCACTGCGCCCTACCCAGCCCACGTGCCAACGCCACTCGCCGACCCTTCGCCACGGAGTCTGCCATGACCGCACCTTCATCTCAGTCAACCGAACATGCCCACGAGCAGGCTTACTTGGATCTGCTTCACGATCGGTTGGACACCCTGTGTACGGAGATCAGAGGTGATCTCCGTACCGCCCTGCGCGAGTCGTCCGGGACGGCGCAGGGGCAAGTGGAACGCGGAGTCGTAGCCGAGCGGCTCGCCCGCAAACTCCTCATGATGGAGGCCGCCGAGAACAGACTGTGCTTCGGCCGACTGGACCGGGCCGAGGACGACCGTCTTTACATCGGCCGTATTGGGGTGTCGGGTGCTGGCGACGATGACCCCCTACTCATCGACTGGCGCGCCCCCGCCGCCCGCCCCTTCTACACCGCCACGGCCGCGGCCGCGCAAGGCGTACGCCTACGTCGGCACCTGCATACACGGAACCGTCGCGTACTGCGGGTGGACGACGAACTGTTCGATGACACTGCGGGTGTGCCCGATGACGTCCAACTCTCGGGCGAAGCCGCCCTGTTGGCCGCCCTCCGGCATGGCAGGACCGGCCGGATGCACGACGCGGTCGCTACTCTCCAGGCGGAGCAAGACAAGATCATCCGCTCGCCGCACGCGGGCGTTACGGTGGTCCAGGGCAGCCCCGGCACCGGCAAGACGGTCGTCGCACTGCACCGCGCCGCCTACCTGCTCTACAGCCACGAACGGCTGCAGCGAAGCGGCGTCCTGGTGGTTGGCCCGAACTCGGTCTTCCTGGAGTACATCAGCCAAGTGCTGCCCGGTCTCGGCGAGACCAGCGTGCTGCTGTCCTCCGTCGGAAGCCTGTATCCGGGTCTCTCGGCGTCGGCCGGGGAGCCGGTGGCCTCCGCCGAGATCAAGGGGCGCCTGGTCATGGCGGATGTCCTCGACCGTGCCGTACGGGCGCGACAGGCCGCCGTCACCGAGTCGGTCGACGCGCTGATCGGCGGCGAACACTTCCGGCTCTCGCGGGACTTCCTGGCCGACGCGGCTGCCCGCGCCACCGAGGGCGGCCGGCAGCACAACCTGGCCCGACCGGAGTTCCGCGACATCCTTTTCGAGGAGCTGGCCGACCGGCTGGCCCGTGTCATCGGCGACATCGAGGTCGGCTTCGAGGAGATCCTCGCCGGCGAGATGGACGTCCAGGCCCTCGATCTGGCTGTGCAGGAAGACCTGGCCGGTGTGTTCGGACAAGACGCCAAGGCCTACGACTTCAGGGCACAGCTACCCGCCGAGTTCACCGAGCGCAAGGCCAATTGGCTGCACGCACTGCCCCGGGACCGGGACGCCCAACGACTGCTGGACTCCCTATGGCCGCTCCTGTCCCCGGAGCAGCTGCTGGACGACCTGTACGCCGACCCCGCACGCCTCGCCGAGGCCGCGCCTCAGCTGGAAGAGGAGGACCGGGCCCTATTGGTGCGGGAGCGGGGCGCGCCCTGGACGCTGTCCGACGTACCCCTCCTGGACGAAGCCGCCGAACTACTGGGATACGACGATCATGCCGAGACCGAGCGGCAGGCCGCCCGCCGAGCCGCCCAACGGGATTACGCCCAAGGCGTCCTGGACATCGCGCGAGGCTCCCGCGACGCGGACGATCATCTGCACGCCGCCGACCTCGTATCCGCCGAACAGCTCGCCGGGTGGCACACGCAGACGGACCTGCGTACCGTCGCGGAGCGCGCAGCGGCCGACCGAACCTGGGTCTTCGGCCATGTCATCGTCGACGAGGCGCAGGATCTGTCCCCGATGACCTGGCGCCTCCTGGTGCGCCGCTGCCCCACCCGCTCCTTCACCGTCGTCGGTGACGCGGCGCAGTCGAGTGACGCGGCCGGAGCGACGTCCTGGCGAGAGGCTCTGGAACCGTTCTTCGGGACGCGCTGGCGACTGTCGCAGCTCACCGTCAACTACCGCACCCCCGGCGAGATCATGGAGGCGTCCCGCCAAGTACTGAAGGCCATCTCGCCCGAACTGCTGCCGGCACGTGCGGTACGGCACGGCGCCGAACCGCCGCGCTGCACAGGCACCACGCCGGAGGAGTTCCCCGCCGGACTGGCCGAGGCCGCAGCCAGTGCCGCCCGCCGTGCGGCGGGCGGCCGCACCGCGATCGTCGTACCCACCGCCGACCTGGAACGGCTCGCCGCCGCGGTCTCCGCGAGGATCCCCGACGCTTCCTGGGGCGCGGACGTCGACCTGGAGAGGGACGTCGTCGTGCTCGGCGTCCGCCAGGCCAAGGGGCTGGAGTTCGACTCGGTGGTCGTGGCCGACCCACAGGGGATGCTGGACGGCTCCACCCGGGGCCTCAGCGACCTCTACGTGGCGCTCACCCGGGCAAGCCGGTTCCTCCACGTGTTCCATGCCGGCCCACTGCCGGAGGTCCTGTCCCACCTGACACAGGACCCCTCCTGACCCACGCCGCCTCTCCGAGGCGGCTGTTCCCGCACCTTCTCTCATCAGACCGAGCAGAAAGACCAACAGGCAACACCATGTCGACCATTCAAGCCTCGCCCCTGCGGCAGATCAGCGGGTTCCGGAACTTCTGGCTTTCCCGTGCCGTGTCCGGCCTCGGATCCGCCATCACCACCGTTGCGCTGCCCGTCCTGGTCTTCCAGGAGAGTCGCTCCCCCCTCCTGGTCTCCCTGGTCGCGGCCGCCGGGACACTGCCCTATCTCGCTTTCGGTCTGATCGCCGGTGCCGTCGCCGACCGCACGGACCGACGCACCCTGATGATCGTGACCGACTGCCTGAGCGCCTTGAGTCTCGCTTCGATACCGGCCGCCTGGGCCCTGGGCATCCTGACGGTCACCCAGGTCGTAGTGGTCGCGTTCCTCTCCTCCAGCCTCTCGCTCTTCTTCGACGCCGGCGTGTACGGCTTCGTTCCCGACATCGTGGGCAAGGACAAACTCACCCAGGCCAACAGCGCGATCTACGGCGCCGAGACCGTCGTCCGCATCGCCGGCAACGCCGTCGCGGGCGTTCTCATCGCGCTGACGAGCCCCGTGGGCACGCTCGCCCTGGATGCCCTGAGCTTCGCGTGCTCTGCCCTGTTCATCAGGGCGGTCACCAACGTCGCCTCCCGCCCGGCCGATTCGGGCAGCAAGCGACCCGGCTTCCGGGAGTCGGTGACGGAGGGCCTCCGTTTCCTGGCCGGTCACCGCACGCTGCGGACCATGACGGTGGTCGGCACGCTCCAGTCGTTTTCCGGCGGAGCCATCGTCGGTCAACTGGTCGTCTTCGCGGACCGTGCCCTCGGTATCCACGGCTCCGACGGGCGTATCGGCCTGCTCTACATGGCGTGGAGCGCCGGCGGCATCGGCGGCTCCCTGCTGCTTCCCCGGCTGCGCGAACACTTCGACGCCTTTCAGCTGCTCCTCGGGGTGCTGCCGATCGGCGCGCTCCTCGGACTCCTCGTCGTGTTCACCACGGACTGGCGGATCTCGCTGGTGGCGCTGGCGGCATGGGGAACTGCCTATCTGGTCGTACTGGTGAACACGATGACCTACTCCCAGGAGGTCACGCCCGCCGAGCTGCAGGGCAGGGTCAATACCACCCGCCGCATGCTCTCGTCTGGCCTGGGAGTCCCGCTCGGCGCCCTGGTCGCCAGCAGCATCACCGTGTCGGTCGGCATCCGGGCCGGCATGGGCATGGCGGTGATCTCCATCGCTCTGGCTGCGGTCGTCGTCTGGGTGGTACAGCTGCGACGTCTCCTGAGCCGCGTGTCGGAGGCATAGACACCGCAGCAGTTCCGTGTCGCCGGCCCTCACGTACATGCAGACGCCGAAGGCGTCGTGGACCTGATTCACCTGCTCGAAGGCCTCATGCGAGGTCGGTCCCGTCCCGTCGCTGCAGGAGCGTGGGCGAGCCACTGCTCGGCGTCGGTGAGCCTGACGAAGCTAACCGATACAGCACGTGCACGCCCGGCTCGCCGAGCAGTAGAGTTCCGCTGCGCGTTTGGATTGACACCGCCCACGAAATACACCCAGCGGGGTCGAAGAGGTTTCTCGACGCGGTCCAGTCCGCCCATCTCACACGGTGGACACCTTGGCGGCACGGCGCTCGTGCATCTATTACTGATCGGCGAGCCGACTCAGGCGCTGGAGCGCCCCTGATCTACTTCCAGAGGGTTAAGGACATTACGGGCAAGCTGGACGAACTTGAGGAGATCATTGGCCACATCGCCTGCAGTCCAGGAGAACTCCCGCTCCGGAGAGACCGCGTGCTCGGCATGTAGAGCGTATTCGAGCATCTGACACGCCTGCTCGCGCGTGAGTGAACCGTCCTCAATCAGGGGGCCGCAGAACCACAGGTGCGTTTCGACGTTGGCGAGGAGGCGCGCCACGAGGTCGGACTGCGGCCTGACGGTCTCGTAGAAGGGCACTGGGGAAGTGCCCTCACGGGGCGCCACGAGTCGACCCAGTCCGTATCCTCCCATTCTCGCCTCTCGGTCGACCGAGTACGGAACAGTCCTACCACCCAACCGCGAATGGGTGGGCATCTGGGGGAATGGCGATTCCGAACCCAGCGCCACCTCCATTACCCAATGGACAGCTGTCTCTCTCCAGGCATGAGAAACCAGATCCCTCACCCCGTGGCGTATTTGATCCAAAGCTGTCGCAACTGATTCTTCGAGTCCGGCACGGACAACCACTGACCACGAGGTACGTGCCGCCTCCGAGGACTCGTAGTCACCAAGGCCCGAGCTGCCTTCGTTGTAGACCTCCCAGGCCGCATCGGTAACCTCCTGTGGACCTTCCAGGAACACAAGAGCAGCCGCTTTCTCCACGCGGTCGAGGGCTTCACGTGCCTCTCGCGTATCGTGGGTTACCCCGTAAAAGTCTTTGTCGAAAACCTCTACGGCAAGCTGCAGCTTGTGTGCCTCGTTGATGAAGGCCGCATATACCTGGCGCCGCGCGCTGCCCGTGTTTTGGGCTGCCGCCCCCTTGATCTGCTCGCGAGCGGAGTCAAGGGCGGCGCGGTAGGCGGCCTCCGCCTGTGCGTGGGCTGCCTCGGCTGCCCGGTGAGCGGGTCTGGCTTGGATGCGGGCCGCGACGATGGCGGTGACGGTGCCGAAGGC
This sequence comes from Streptomyces seoulensis, assembly GCF_004328625.1. Taxonomy (NCBI): domain Bacteria; kingdom Bacillati; phylum Actinomycetota; class Actinomycetes; order Kitasatosporales; family Streptomycetaceae; genus Streptomyces; species Streptomyces seoulensis. The sequence goes on along the minus strand of NZ_CP032229.1, from coordinate 4,677,746 downwards.
GACGCCGCCGAGTGCTCCGAAGGCAGATATCCATGCTGCTGTCACTTCAGGTTCCACGACGGCCGATCATGCCGTATGTGCTCGCCCCACGGATGTCTTCGCGGCTCTCTGGCGGATGGCAGCACCTGCGCTGGTCCACCGCGCCGGGCGGGATCCGGGGGGTCTCCGGGGAGTTCGAATGCAATCCAGGGAGTCTCAGCGCGGGACAGGCTGAGACGCGGCGGCTATCGATTTCGCACATCAGTGCTGGCCGTAGCACTGGCTCGCGGAACCTCCGCAGGTCGGCAGGCCGTCCGCTGCCAGAAGACCGTCAACCGCATGCCTCAAGTATCCCGCCTCGGGGGGCGGGAGTGTCCGGGACCGTTCTCGGTGGGGGCCGGGGGCCCTACGGTCTGGTCCATGGCCGAATCAGGTGGTCCCTCACTCCCCGACGCGCGCCCGGCGCACACCCCGCTCCTCCGCGCGGAGCGTTTCGTCTGGCTCACCGCGCGCGTGCTGGAGCAACGGCTCTTCGCGCACCGCTTCCTGAACGGCGGCGCGGACCCGGTGGAGCGGGCCCTGGACGCCTATCGCAACGAGGACGGCGGTTACGGCCACGCCCTGGAGCCCGACCTGCGCGGTCCGGTGAGCCAGCCGCTGCACACCGCCCGCGCGCTGCACGTGCTGGACGCGGTCGGCCGGTGCTGCGGGCAGCGGGTGGAGCGGGTGTGCCGCTATCTGACCTCGGTGTCCACCGCCGACGGCGCCCTGCCCGGGGTCTGTCCGAGCCAGCGCGGCTATCCGGTGGCCCCCTTCGTGCCGGTGGTCGACGACCCGCCGAGCGAGCTGCTGGCGACGGGCCCGGTGGTGGGCCTGCTGCACCGCAACGAGGTGTGGCACGCGTGGCTGTTCCGGGCCACCGACTTCTGCTGGCAGGCCGTGGGCGCCCTGGAGGCGTCGCATCCCTACGAGGTCGAGGCCGCCGTGGCCTTCCTGGACGCCGCTCCCGACCGCGCCCGCGCGGAGGCGGCCGCCGACCGGCTCGGCCGCCTGGTGCGCGAGCGGCGGCTCGCGGCGCTGGACCCGGACCAGCTCGACGCGTACCCCGTCGCCCCCGGCTACGCGCCCGGTGAGCACCACTTCCCGCACGACTTCGCGCGCACCCCCGACTCGCTCGCGCGCGCGTGGTTCACCGACGAGGAGATGGCGCGGTCGCTGGACTTCCTCGCCGCCGAGCAGGACGAGGACGGCGGCTGGCCGGTCCGATGGCGCCGATGGGCGCCCGCCCCGGCGCTGGAGGCGCGCGCCGGCGTGACGATCGAGGCGCTGCGCACCCTCCGGGCGTACGGCCGCTACGTCGGTTGACCCGGCGGCTCAGCCGGTCAGGGCGCGTACGCCGGCGGTCACCACCACGGCCACCGCGACGACCACCAGGAACGGCGCCCGGAGCAGCAGCGCGACGGCCGCCGCGGCCACCCCCGCGGCCCGCGCGTCCAGGACGAGCGCGTGGCCGTCGGCGAAGGTCTGCTGGGCGGTCAGCGCGGCCAGCAGGGCGACCGGCAGCAGCGCGGCGAGCTTCTTGACCAGCGGCCGTTCCACGGCGCTCGCGGGGACGAGCAGCCCGGCGAGCTTGACGGCGTAGCAGCCGAGCGCGGTGACGCCGATGGCGAGCCAGGTGTTCAACGGTCCTCCTCCGGGGCGTCGGGCCGCCGGGCGGAGCGGGCCCGCAGACCTTGGACGAACAGGGCGAGCGGCGCCGCCAGGGCCGCCACCAGGACGGGCGCCCCGGCGGGCAGGACGGGCAGCAGGCCGAGGCCCAGGACGACCGCGAGGACGGCGACGGCCCGTTCGGTGAACGTGGTCAGCATGGGCGCGAGCAGCGCCAGGAAGACGGCGGGCCCGGCCGCGTCCAGCCCCCAGGCGTCGGTGTCCCCGAGGGCCCGCGCGCCGAGGGCGCCGAGCAGGGTGGTGAGGTTCCACAGCACGTAGAGGCTGAGCCCGGTGACGGTGAAGCCGAGCCGCGCGGAGCGGCGGTCGGGCTGGGCCACGGTGACGGCGGTGGTCTCGTCGATCACCCATTGGGCGGCGAACGGCCGCACCGCGCGCGGGAGCGCCAGCAGCTGCGAGAGCCGCAGCCCGTAGAACGCGTTGCGCACGCCCAGGAAGAACGCGCCCGCGGCGGCCGTGAACGGATTGCCGCCGGCCGCGAGCGCCCCTACGAGGGCGAACTGGGAGGCGCCGGTGAAGACCAGGAGGCTGAGTGCGCAGGTCTGGAGAAGTCCGAGTCCGCCGCCGGCCGAGGTGACGCCGAAGGCGAAGCCGGAGAGCCCTACGGCGACGCCGACCCCGAGGGCGTCCCGTACGACGGCGCTGTCCGGCTTTCCCACGTCTTCGGCGGCCCTGTCCGCGAGTGCTGTCTGTCGCTGTGCCACGCCCCGGACGCTACGGCCGCCCGACCGGCGGAGTCTTGTACGTTGTTGCGCCCGGTCAGGGTCTCGCGGTTCTCGCGTTCGCGCTGGTAGGCGCCCGGAGGCACGCCGACGATGTGGGCGAAGTGGCGGTTGAGGTGAGGCTGGTCGGTGAAGCCGACGAGCACCGCGGCCTCGGCGGGCGCGGTGCCGGTGTCCAGCAGGAGCCGGGCGCGGCGCACGCGCGCGTCGGTGAGCCAGGTGTGCGGGGGCATGCCGTAGGCGTCGCGGAAGGCCCGCAGCAGGGCGAAGCGGCTGGTGCCGAGGTCGGTGGCGAGCCGCTCCAGGCTGGGCGGCTCCGTCATCCGCTCCTCCAGCACGGCACGCGCGCGTGCGGCGATCCCGGCGCCGGCCGAGCGGGGGCGGCGCTCGGGCAGCGGGCCGCCGTTGAGCCGCAGCAGCCGGGTGACCGCGACGCTCAGCAGGGTGTCGGCGGCCAGCGCGTTGCCCTCCTCGGCGGCGCGCAGCACCTGGTGGATGAGGCCGACGGTGTACGGGTCGTCCACCATCGGCGCGGCGAAGCCGGGCGTGCCCCGGATGGTGGTCGTCTCTGCGGCTATCCGGGCCACCACCTCGGGCGAGGGGTAGACCGCGCCGTACCGCCAGCCCTCGGGGACGCCCGCACGGCCGGTGTGCGGGGTGTCGGGGTTGACCAGGGCGAGGGCGCCCGCGCCCACGGAGACGTCGGCGCCCTGGTGGTGGAAGACCTCGACGCCGTCCGCGATGGCCGCGATCACGAAGTTCTCGTGGGTGTGGCGGACGAAGGTCTTGCGGATGTAGCGGGCGCGGAGCAGGTCGACCCCGGGCAGTTCCGCGTACCGCCAGTGCCGTGCCCGCTCGCCCGAACCCGCCATACGGCCATTGTCGGCCACGCCCGCCGGTCGCGGCACGCCCTGATCCGTCCCGTTTGCCCTGGTCAGCCCGATTGTCAGTGGGCGGGTGCAGGATGGAGGCATGGTCAGTTCCGCCCACCCGGCCCTCGAAGGCTTCTCCCCCGCGACCCGCGAGTGGTTCACGGGGGCGTTCCACGCGCCCACCGAGGCCCAGGCCGGTGCCTGGAAGGCCATCAACGAGGGGTCGGACGCGCTGGTGGTGGCGCCGACCGGCTCCGGCAAGACACTGGCCGCCTTCCTCGCCGCCCTGGACCAGCTGGCCTCCACCCCGCCCCCGGCCGACCCGAAGAAGCGCTGCCGGGTGCTGTACGTGTCCCCGCTGAAGGCGCTCGCGGTGGACGTGGAGCGCAACCTCCGCAGCCCGCTGACCGGCATCCGCCAGGAGTCCGTGCGCCTGGGCCTGCCCGAGCCCGAGGTCAAGGTCGGCATCCGCTCCGGCGACACCCCGCCCGCCGAGCGGCGCGCGCTGGTCACCCGCCCGCCGGACATCCTGATCACCACCCCCGAGTCGCTGTTCCTGATGCTGACCTCGTCCGCGCGGGACGCGCTCACCGGCATCGAGACCGTGATCCTGGACGAGGTGCACGCGGTCGCGGGCACCAAGCGCGGCGCGCACCTCGCGCTGTCCCTGGAGCGGCTGGACGAGCTGCTGCCCAAGCCCGCCCGCCGGATCGGCCTGTCGGCGACCGTGCGGCCGGTGGACGAGGTGGCCCGCTATCTCTCGCCCCGGGGCAAGGTGGAGATCGTCCAGCCCGAGTCGGGCAAGGAGTTCGACCTCTCCGTGGTCGTGCCCGTCGAGGACATGGGCGAGCTGGGCGGCGCCCCCGCGGCCGACGGCGACGACAAGGCGGAGAAGCCCTCGATCTGGCCGCATGTCGAGGAGAAGATCGCCGACCTGGTGCAGTCGCACCGCTCGACCATCGTGTTCGCCAACTCCCGCCGCCTGGCGGAGCGGCTGTGCAACCGGCTCAACGAAATCGCGTACGAGCGCGCCACCGGCGAGAAGCTGGACGAGAACCATTCCCCGGCCGAGCTGATGGGCGGCTCGGGCGCGGCCCAGGGCGCCCCGCAGGTGATCGCCCGCGCGCACCACGGCTCGGTCTCCAAGGAGCAGCGGTCGCTGGTCGAGGAGGACCTGAAGGCCGGGCGGCTGCCCGCCGTGGTGGCCACCTCCAGCCTGGAGCTGGGCATCGACATGGGCGCCGTCGATCTGGTCGTCCAGGTCGAGTCCCCGCCCTCGGTCGCCTCCGGCCTCCAGCGCGTGGGCCGCGCCGGGCACCAGGTGGGCGCCGTCTCCACCGGCGTGGTCTTCCCCAAGTACCGGGGTGACCTGGTGCAGGCGGCCGTGGTCACCGAGCGGATGCGCTCGGGCGGTATCGAGTCGCTGCGGGTGCCGTCCAACCCGCTGGACGTCCTGGCCCAGCAGATCGTCGCCATGACGGCGCTGGACACCTGGCAGTTCGACGACCTGCTGGCCGCCGTGCGCCGCGCGGCCCCCTTCGCCTCGCTCCCGGAGTCCGCGTTCACCGCCACCCTGGACATGCTCGCGGGCCGCTACCCCTCGGACGCCTTCGCGGAACTGCGCCCCCGCGTGGTGTGGGACCGCGTGGCCGGCACCATCAGCGGCCGCCCCGGCGCCCAGCGGCTCGCCGTCACCTCCGGCGGCACCATCCCCGACCGGGGCCTGTTCGGCGTGTTCCTGGCCGGCTCCGACCCCAAGAAGGGCGGCGGCCGGGTCGGCGAGCTGGACGAGGAGATGGTGTACGAGTCCCGCGTGGGCGACGTCTTCACGCTGGGCACGAGTTCCTGGCGCATCGAGGACATCACGCGCGACCGGGTGCTGGTCTCCCCCGCGCCCGGGGTGCCGGGCCGGCTGCCGTTCTGGAAGGGCGACCAGCTCGGCCGCCCGCTCGAACTGGGCCGCGCGCTCGGCGCGTTCCTGCGCGAGGTCGGCGCGCTGTCCGAGGAGGACGCCCGGCTGCGCCTGCTCACGGCGGGCCTGGACGCGTGGGCGGCGGACAACGTCCTGTCCTACCTGGCCGAACAGCGCGAGGCGTGCGGGCACGTCCCGGACGACCGCACCATCGTCGTGGAGCGCTTCCGGGACGAGCTGGGTGACTGGCGGGTCGTGATCCACTCCCCCTTCGGCGCCCAGGTGCACGCCCCCTGGGCCCTCGCGCTGGGCGCCCGCCTCTCCGAGCGGTACGGCATGGACGCGCAGGTCATGCACGCCGACGACGGCATCGTGCTGCGCCTGCCCGACGCCGACCTGATGGGCCTGGACCTCATGGACCAGAGCCCCGGCGGCACGGAGTACGACGGCGAGCAGGCCCCCGTCGGCGCGGCGGACGTCACCTTCGACAAGGGCGAGGTCGATCAGGTCGTCACCGACCAGGTCGGCGGCTCGGCCCTGTTCGCCTCCCGCTTCCGGGAGTGCGCCGCCCGCGCGCTGCTGCTCCCGCGCCGCAACCCCGGCAAGCGCACCCCGCTCTGGCAGCAGCGTCAGCGTGCGGCGCAACTGCTGGAGGTGGCCAGCGAGTTCGGGTCCTTCCCGATCGTCCTGGAGGCGATCCGCGAATGCCTCCAGGACGTGTTCGACGTGCCCGGCCTGGTCGAGCTGATGGGCGACATCGAGTCCCGCAAGGTCAGCCTGGTCGAGGTCACCACCCCCGAGCCCTCCCCGTTCGCCCGCTCCCTGCTGTTCGGTTACGTCGCCCAGTTCCTCTACGAGGGCGACTCCCCGCTCGCCGAGCGCCGTGCCGCCGCGCTCTCCCTGGACTCCCGGCTGCTGGCCGAGCTGCTGGGCCAGGCGGAGCTGCGCGAGCTGCTCGACGCCGAGGTGCTGACCGAGCTGGAGCGCGAACTCCAGTGGCTCACCGAGGACCGCCGCGCCAAGGACCCGGAGAGCGTCGCGGACCTGCTCCGGCTGCTGGGCCCGCTGACCGACGCCGAGCTGGCCGAGCGGGGCGCCGAGCCGGAGTGGGCGCGTGAACTGGCCGCCGCCCGGCGGGTCATCAAGGTGCGGGTCGCGGGTGAGGACCACTGGGCGGCCGTCGAGGACGCGGGACGGCTGCGCGACGCGCTGGGCACCGCGCTGCCGGTCGGCGTCCCCGAGGCGTTCACCGAGCCGGTGAAGGACCCGCTCGGCGACCTCCTCGCGCGCTACGCCCGTACCCACGGCCCCTTCACCTCGGCCTCCGCCGCCGCGCGGTTCGGTCTGGGCGTCGCGGTCACCGAGGGCGCCCTCCAGCGGCTGGCCGCGAGCGGCCGGGTCGTGCAGGGCGAGTTCCATCCGGCGGGCATCGGCCAGGAGTGGTGCGACGCCACGGTGCTGCGCAGGCTGCGCCGCCGTTCGCTGGCCGCGCTGCGGCACGAGCTGGAGCCGGTGCCGCCCGCCGCGCTCGCGCAGTTCCTCCCGCAGTGGCAGCACATCGGCAAGGGGCACACGCTGCGCGGCACCGACGGACTGGTGCGCGCCATCGAGCAGTTGCAGGGCGCCTCGGTGCCCGCGTCCGCGCTGGAGAAGCTGGTCCTGCCGTCCCGCGTGGCGGACTACAAGCCGTCGATGCTGGACGAACTGACCGCGGCGGGCGAGGTCGTGTGGGCCGGGGCGGGCTCGCTGCCCGGCAAGGACGGCTGGGTCTCGCTCTACCTCGCGGACACCGCCCCCCTGCTGCTGCCGGCCCCGCATCCCCTGGAGCTGAGCCCGCTCCACCAGTCGATCCTGGACACGCTCTCCGGTGGGTACGGCCTGTTCTTCCGTCAGATCGCCGACCAGGTCCGTGCCACCACGCACCCCGAGGCGAGCGACGCCCACCTGGCCGACGCCCTGTGGGACCTGGCCTGGTCGGGTCGGCTCACCAACGACACCCTGGCCCCGATGCGCGCCCTGCTGGGCTCGGGCCGTACGGCCGGGGCGACGGCCCACCGCGCCAAACGCAATGTCCCGCGCGGCCGTTACGGCTCCCTGACCGCCGCCGCCCGCGCCGGCGGTCGCTCGGGCCCGCCGACCGTGGGCGGCCGCTGGTCGCTGCTGCCCGTGCCCGAGCCGGACGCCACCGTGCGCGCCCACGCGCGTGCCCGCGCCCTGCTGGACCGGCATGGCGTGGTGACGCGCGGTGCGGTGGGCGCGGAGGGCGTCGAGGGCGGCTTCTCGGCGGTGTACCGGGTGCTGTCGGTGTTCGAGGAGAGCGGCCAGGCCCGGCGCGGCTATGTGGTCGAGGGCCTCGGCGCGGCCCAGTTCGCCATGGACGGCGCCGTGGACCGGCTCCGCGCGGTGTCCAACGCCCGCGACCGGGGCGAGCGCGTGGTGCCCGCCCCGGCCCCTGCGGGCAACGGCGCGCTCCCGCCCTTCCCCGGTGACGTCCACGCGGCGTCCGACGCCGCCGACCCCTCCTCCGGAGGCTTCGGCCACCCGAGCCTGGAGGGCGACTTCGCGTGGCCGCCCCAGGGTGGGGACGACGGCGGTGTTCCGCGCCCCTTCGGCCCGGCGGCGATCCCCGACCCGTACGCCTCCCCCGGCCAGGGCGGCCCGCGCGGCGGCTCGGGCTACGGCTCCCCCGCGAGCCGGAGCTACGGCCCGCGCGTGCGGGACACCGCCCCCGACTCCAAGGCGGTGGTCCTCGCCGCCGCCGACCCCGCCAACGCGTACGGCGCCGCCCTGCCCTGGCCGGAGCCCCCGACCGGCGCCGGGCACAAGCCGGGCCGCAAGGCGGGCTCGCTGGTCGTCCTGGTGGAGGGCGAGCTGACCCTCTACATGGAGCGCGGCGGAAAGACCCTGCTGGCCTGGCCCGCCGACCCGGACTCCACGGCGGCCGACGACCCGCGCCTGCGCGCGGCGGCGGAGGCCCTGGCGGCGGCCGCCCGCGCGGGCTCCCTGGGCACGGTCACCGTGGAGCGGATCAACGGCACCGCGGCCCTGACCTCGCCCCTGGGCCCCCTGCTGGAAGGCGCCGGCTTCGTGGCGACCCCGCGCGGTCTGCGCCTGCGCGCCTGAGCCCGGCGCCCGGAGAAGGCCCGCGCGCCGTGGCACCCTGGACGCATGCCCGAAGGTGACACGGTGTGGCAGACCGCGAAGCGGCTGCACGACGCGCTCGCGGGCAGGGTGCTGACCCACAGCGACTTCCGGGTGCCGCAGTACGCGACGGTCGACCTGACCGGCCGCACCGTGCTGAACACAGCCCCGCGCGGCAAGCACCTGCTCACCCGGATCGAGGGCGGCATCACCCTGCACACGCATCTGCGCATGGAGGGCGCCTGGAAGGTGTACGGGACCGGCGAACGCTGGCGGGGCGGCGCCGGACACCAGATCCGAATCGTCCTGGGCGCCGAGGACCGCATGGCCGTGGGGTACCGCCTCTCGGTGCTGGAGCTGCTGCCCACCGAGGACGAGGAGCGCGTCGTAGGCCATCTGGGCCCCGACCTCCTCGGCCCCGACTGGGACCCGAAGCGCGCCCTCGCCAACCTGTACGCCGACCCGGAGCGCCCCCTCGGCGAGGCCCTGCTCGACCAGCGCAACCTCGCCGGGATCGGCAACGTCTACAAGAGCGAGCTGTGCTTCCTGCTCGGCGTGACCCCCTGGCTCCCCGTCGGCTCACTCCCCGAGGACCGCGCCGCCCAGCTCCCCGGCGTCGCCCAGCGCCTGCTGGAGGTCAACCGGGCCCGCCCGGTCCGCCAGACCACCGGCCTGCCCCGGAACGACCTGTACGTCTACGGCCGCGCCTCCCGCCCCTGCCTGCGCTGCCGCACCCGGGTACGCGTGGCCGACCAGGGCGACGGCGTCCAGGACCGCCCCACCTACTGGTGCCCCACCTGCCAGAGCGGCCCCACCCCCGCACCGGGCACCGCCCAGCGCTGGCGGGAGCGTTACCCGCGCCCCGCGCGCTGACCCGAGCCGCGCAAACCCGGACCCCGGACCCACCCGGAGCACCCCCCGCTCACCCCGCCCCCGCTTCACCCGAACGAGTTACCCCAGCGCCCGCCCCAGCACCCGCTCCCGCGCCCCCACCGTCACCTCCGCCGGTGCCTCCGCCCTCCCCCGAGCCCCGCCAAGCCTCCCGCCACCGCCCCGTCCGCACCGCCCCCTCGGCCCGGTCCTTGGCGACGCAGTGCACCGGCAGCACCCCCAGCCCCCACCCGCCGAGCACCACGGACCCCTCCAGCACCCCCGCCCCGTCGCCCAGGGTCAGCCGCAGCACCGCCCACCACCACACCGCGCCGAACCCCAGCCCTGCCCCCCAGCGCACTATTCGCCCGTTCATGGACCCGCCACCTCCAGCCGGAGAAGCTAGAACACCGCCTGCCACCTGCGGAAGGCGCACTAAAGGGCTCACCGGAGCGGCGCCGGGCAGACGTGCCCGGAACCCTCCCGCCCGCAAAGCGCTTCTAAGCGCTCTCGGCCTGAAACATCCAATGGTGTTTCTCGAGGTCGCCCGTGATCTGGATGAACATGTCCTCGGTCACCGGGTCGGCGTCGCCGGTGGCGTTCACCCGCTCCCGCATCCGGCCGATAACCGCGCCGAGGGCGGCGACCATGCCGGAGACCGCGTCCGTGTCCTTGATCCAGCCGGACGGCGGGACCTTGATGCCGGTGCCGGAGGCGACCGTGGACGCGCGTCCGTCCGGCGGCACGCCCAGCGCGGAGGAGCGTTCGGCCACCAGGTCGGAGGCGGTGCGCGCGGAGAGGACCACCTCGTCGAGCTGGAGGTGGATGGACCGGAAGCGTGGCCCGACCACGTTCCAGTGGATCTGCTTGGCGACCAGCGAGAGGTCGACCAGATCCACGAGCGCCCCTTGCAGCGCCTCGGAGACGGTCTTCAGCTCGGCCTCGGGAAGGGAACTCTTCACCACGTACATCCGCTGTCCTCGGGTCCTCGGCGGGCTTGGGTCCCTCCCACCATGACCGGGGTGCCCGGACCGGGCAAACGGAGCAAACCTCCGCAAAGCACCTGGACAAGCGCATGAGAAAGCCCCGGCCGCGCCTCACCTGAGAAATCCAGGGAGGCCCGGCCGGGGCTCACACGTATCGGGCGCTAGGCCGCGTGCGCGCAGGTCACGCGGCGACCACGTCCACCGCTTCGGCGGGTGCCTTGATGGTCACCCGTTCCGGTGGCACACCGGTCACCGAGACGGAACCCAGCATCGGCCGGACCGGTGCCGGTACGCCGTCGTTGGCGGCGGCGGACTGGGCCAGCTCGGCGAGTGCGAGTTCGTCACTCACCTCACGCATGAGTTCCGACATCCGTACGTCCAGCGCGTCGCAGATCGCGGAGAGCAGCTCGGAGGATGCCTCCTTCTGCCCCCGCTCCACCTCGGAGAGATAGCCGAGTGAGACCCGGGCAGACGAGGAGACTTCGCGCAGAGTACGGCCCTGGCGCTGGCGCTGCCGACGCAGCACGTCACCCAGCAGGCGACGGAGCAGAATCATCGGTGGCTCCCTCCTCGGACCGCGTAGCCGCATCCTTCTCGCCCCACCGTACCGCCTTGCGCCGCGGCCGTGCGGGGAGCGATGTCGTGTTCACTCAGGGCTGCAAACATCAAAACCCCCCGTTCCGTTCCGTATCCTGTGCCCGCTCATTTCCGGTCTGTTCGCCCGCAAGCTCCGTAAGAAGCAGTGCGAGTACGCTCCGTACACTCTCCATACGAATTTCCGCACGGCCGCCGTTCAACCGCAGGGCCTCCACTTTTCCGCCGGAGGCGGAAGGCGAGCCCTTGCCGAGGGGGCCGTCGACGGCCACGAACACCGTGCCGACCGGCTGGCCGTCCTGCGGATTGGGGCCGGCCACCCCGGTGGTGGCGATGCCCCAGTCGGCGCCGAGCGCCTCCCGCACACCGGCCGCCATCTGGGCCGCGACCTGCGGGTCCACCGCTCCCGACCGCTCCAGCAGAGCGGCGTCGACGCCGAGCAGCCGGTGCTTCAGCTCGGTGGCGTAGGCGGTGACCGAACCCCGGAACACCCGGGAGGCGCCGGGGACCGAGGTGATCTCGGCGGCGACCAGACCACCGGTCAGCGACTCGGCCACGGCGAGCGTCTCGCCGTTCACACTGAGTAGCCGCACCAGTTCGGTGGCCGTGGGGTTCACGCGTCTCGCTCTTCCAACGCCGCCGCCCGCTCCGCGATTCCCCGGCGGCGCAGCACCATGGCCTGTCTCACATAGTCGAGGCCGGTGATGACCGTGAGGAGGACCGCGGCGGCCATCACCCAGAACCGCAGGGTGGCCAGCCAGCCGGTCAGCGCGAGCACGTACATGCCGACGGCGATGCCCTGGGTGAGCGTCTTCAGCTTGCCGCCCCGGCTGGCTGGGATCACGCCGTACCGAATGACCACGAAACGCAGCAGGGTGATGCCCAGTTCCCGGCCCAGGATCACCACCGTCACCCACCAGGGCAGATCGCCCAGGTAGGACAGGCAGATCAGCGCCGCGCCCATGATCGCCTTGTCCGCTATCGGGTCGGCGATCTTCCCGAAGTCGGTGACCAGGTTGTAGGTGCGCGCCAGGTGCCCGTCGAAGAGGTCGGTGATCATGGCAACGGCGAAGGCCGCCCAGGCGAACGAGCGCCAGGCGGGGTCGTAGCCGCCGTCCGCCAGCATCAGCGCCACGAAGCCCGGCACCAGGAGCAGGCGGAGCATGGTGAGCAGATTGGCGACGTTCCAGACGCTGGCCTGGTTGACGGCCGCGGCGGCGAGCTTGCCGCCGCGCGGGTGCCGCGCTTCCATCGCGACGGCCGGGTCGGAGACCTCCGGAGCACCGTCGACGGCCTGTCCGGTCGCGCCGCGCGCGCCGGAGGAGCCGCCCGAGGCGGATGCCGGGACTCCGGTCATCTGGCCGTCTCCTCGCTGCACACCGACGAGCCCGGGAGGGGCTCGGCCACCAGATCGACCCCCTCGGTGCCGACCACCTTGGCCTCGACCATACGTCCCACGGCGAGGCCCTCGCCGCTCGTGAGCAGCACCTGGCCGTCCGTCTCCGGGGCCTGGTGCGCGGCGCGGCCGTACACCCCGTCCTCGCCGTCGACGGACTCCACCAGGACGCGCACGGTCTCCCCGAGCCGCTCCTCGGCGCGCTGCGAGACGAGTTCCTCGGCGAGCCGGGAGATGTGGGCGAGGCGCTCCGCGACCACGTCCTCGTCGAGCTTGGTGTCGTAGGTCGCCGCCTCCGTGCCCTCCTCGTCGGAGTAGCCGAAGACGCCGATGGCGTCCAGGCGGGCGCCGGTCAGGAAGCGCTCCAGCTCGGCCAGGTCGCCCTCGGTCTCGCCGGGGAAGCCGACGATGAAGTTGGAGCGGACGCCGGCCTCGGGGGCCTTGTTCCGGATGGTGTCCAGCAGCTCCAGGAAGCGGTCGGTGTCACCGAAGCGGCGCATGGCGCGCAGCACGTTCGGCGCGGAGTGCTGGAAGGACAGGTCGAAGTACGGAACGACCTTCGGGGTGGAGGTCAGCACGTCGATCAGGCCGGGACGCATCTCGGCGGGCTGGAGGTAGCTGACCCGCACCCGCTCGATGCCGTCGACCTCGGCCAGCTCGGGCAGCAGGGACTCCAGCAGGCGGATGTCGCCCAGGTCCTTGCCGTAGGAGGTGTTGTTCTCGGAGACGAGCATGACCTCCTTCACACCCTGCTCGGCCAGCCAGCGCGTCTCGTTGAGGACGTCGCTGGGGCGGCGGGAGATGAAGGAGCCGCGGAAGGACGGGATGGCGCAGAAGGAGCAGCGCCGGTCGCAGCCGGAGGCGAGCTTGACCGAGGCGACCGGGGAGCCGTCCAGCCGGCGGCGCAGGGGCGCGCGGGGACCGGAGGCGGGCGCGAGGCCGTCCGGGAGGTCGGTCGGGCCGTGGCCGGGCAGGGCGACGGCGGCCGCGGACTCCTGGCGCTCGGCCGGGCTGATCGGCAGCAGCTTGCGGCGGTCGCGCGGGGTGTGGGCGGCGTGGACCCCGCCGGACAGGATGGTCTGGAGGCGGTCGGAGATGTCGGCGTAGTCGTCGAAGCCGAGCACACCGTCGGCCTCGGGCAGCGCCTGGGCCAGTTCCTTGCCGTACCGCTCGGCCATGCAGCCCACCGCCACGACGGCCTGGGTTCTGCCGTGGTCCTTGAGGTCGTTGGCCTCCAGAAGGGCGTCGACCGAGTCCTTCTTGGCGGCTTCGACGAACCCACAGGTGTTGACCACGGCGACATCGGCGTCCCCGGCGTCCTCGACGAGCTGCCAGCCGTCCGCCTCCAAACGGCCTGCGAGCTCCTCCGAGTCCACCTCGTTACGGGCGCAGCCGAGAGTGACTAGTGCGACGGTACGGCGTTCAGGCATGGGCTCAAGACTACTTTGTCTGTCCCGCACCCCATGTCGACGGGGTTGGCCGTTGTTGACCAACCCCGTCGACCCCGTCACTGTCCGCTCGCTTCTGGCGCCCGGAGGGCTTTCACCCGACCTCGGGATCGCCCTTGGTGTACGTGAGCCGCTCCACGGCACCGGGCCGGAAGTCGTCGTCGATCTTCTTGCCGTTGACGTACAGCTCGATCGCCCCGGCGTCACCGAGAATCAGGTTGATCTTGGTGCTGTCCTGGAAGGTCTTGGACTCGCCCTTGTTGAGCAGTCCGTCGAACAGCATGCGGCCGTTGTGGTCCTTCGCGGAGATCCAGCTCCGCCCGTTGGGCGCGGTGACCCGGACGGTCACCTTGTCCTGCGGGGCGGCCGCGATGGCGCTGTCGGACGGGTCGGACTTCGGCGTGGCGGACTGCCCCGTCTTCGGAGTGGGCGCGGCGGACTTGCCGGCGGACGGCGTGGCGTTGCCCTCGACGGCCTGGGTGTCGGTGTCGCCGCCGGTCTGGGACTTGATGGCGGTGAAGCCGACGAAGCCGATGACGACGACGATCGCCGCGACCATGGCCGCGGTCCAGTTGGGTCCCCGGCGCTCGGGACGGATGCGTTCCGCCTCGAACAGGGGGGCCGCCGGGGTGGGCGCGGGCCGGCCGCCGTGCTCGGCGTCGAACCGCGCGATGAGCGGGACGGGGTCGAGGTGGACCGCCTTGGCCAGGTTGCGGATGTGGCCGCGCGCGTACACGTCGCCGCCGCAGGAGGAGAAGTCGTCCTCCTCGATGGCGTGCACCATGGCGAGGCGGATACGGGTGGCGTTGCTGACATCAGCCACGCTCAGCCCGGCCGCGACGCGGGCCTGGCGCAGGGCGGTGCCGACGGAAGGACCGTCGGCCCGGGGGGCGTCGTCGGTGAACGGGGGCTCGTCTTCGGGGGAGTTGCTGCCGATGGACACGGGGGCGCCTTTCGAGCGTGTGAGCCACCTGTGCTGAGCGTTCAGTCTAGGCGGGGTACGAAAGGGTGGGGCAAGCGGGCGAACGGACTTGTACGCCATCGAGATGGCCGGTCAGCCCGACGGCGGACGGGAGCGGGAGGCCCAGGCCGGTACCTGTACCCCTGCTCTCGCTCAACTTGACGTACTGCGAAGGGAAACGGTTGCCCGCCGATGTTTAACGGGTGGATCACGGTGGTGCCGCCACCCGGCGCAGTCCCGACACGCCGGGTGGCCCGAAGCCCTATCCGTCAGACTCCCCGCGAATCACGGCGAGCACGCCGTCCAGCTCGTCAGGCTTCACAAGAACATCACGAGCCTTGGAACCCTCACTCGGTCCGACGATGTTCCGGGACTCCATGAGGTCCATCAGCCGGCCCGCCTTGGCGAAGCCGACCCGCAGCTTGCGCTGGAGCATGGACGTCGACCCGAACTGTGTGGAGACCACCAGCTCGGCGGCCTGGCAGAGCAGGTCGAGGTCGTCGCCGATGTCCTCGTCGATCTCCTTCTTCTGCTTGGTGCCCACGGTGACGTCTTCCCGGAAGACCGGCGCCATCTGGTCCTTGCAGTGCTGGACGACGACCGCGACCTCTTCCTCGGTCACGAACGCGCCCTGCATCCGGGTCGGCTTGCTGGCGCCCATGGGCAGGAACAGCCCGTCGCCCTTGCCGATCAGCTTCTCGGCGCCGGGCTGGTCGAGGATGACGCGGGAGTCGGCCAGCGAGGAGGTGGCGAAGGCCAGCCGGGAAGGCACGTTGGCCTTGATCAGACCGGTGACCACGTCCACCGAGGGCCGCTGGGTGGCCAGTACCAGGTGGATGCCGGCTGCGCGGGCGAGCTGGGTGATGCGCACGATCGCGTCCTCGACGTCACGCGGGGCGACCATCATCAGGTCGGCCAGCTCGTCCACGATCACCAGCAGGTAGGGGTACGGCTGGAGCTCGCGCTCGCTGCCCGGCGGCGGGGTGACCTTGCCCTCGCGCACGGCGCGGTTGAAGTCGTCGATGTGCCGGAAGCCGTAGGCGGCGAGGTCGTCGTAGCGCAGGTCCATCTCGCGCACCACCCACTGCAGGGCCTCGGCGGCGCGCTTGGGGTTGGTGATGATCGGCGTGATCAGGTGCGGGATGCCCTCGTAGGCGGTCAGCTCGACGCGCTTGGGGTCGACCAGGATCATCCGGACGTCCTCGGGGGTCGCCCGCATCATGATCGAGGTGATCAGGCAGTTGATGCAGGACGACTTGCCGGAGCCGGTGGCGCCGGCGACCAGCATGTGCGGCATCTTGGCCAGCGAGTGCATCACATAGCCGCCCTCGACGTCCTTGCCGAAGGCGACCAGCATCGGATCGTCGTCCTCGGCGGACTGCGCGAGCCGCAGCACGTCACCGAGGTTGACCATCTCCCGGTCGGTGTTGGGGATCTCGATGCCGACGGCCGACTTGCCGGGGATCGGGCTGATGATCCGCACGTCCGGGCTGGCGACGGCGTACGCGATGTTCTTGGCGAGCGCCGTGATCCGCTCGACCTTCACGGCCGGGCCGAGCTGGACCTCGTACCGGGTGACCGTCGGACCCCGGGTGAAGCCGGTGACGGCCGCGTCCACCTTGAACTCGGAGAACACCGTGCGCAGGGAGTCCACGACGGCGTCGTTGGCCGCGCTGCGCGCCTTGCCGGGGCCGCCCCGGGTGAGCAGGTCCAGCGAGGGCAGCGAGTAGGTGATGTCCCCGGAGAGCTGGAGCTGCTCCGCGCGGGCGGGCATCTCGCGGGGCGGCTCCGGGGGCGCCTTGGTGAGGTCGAGGACGCCCGAGTCGGTGTTCTTCCTGCCCGGCACCGGCCGGGACGACGGCGCCGGGGAGGGCACGGGGACCGGGGTGGTCTCCTCGCGGTCCCCCACGCTCACGCCCTGGGTGAGGTCGGCGACGACCGGGGACGGCGGCATGCCGTGCTGCACGGCGCCGTCGAGCGCGGCGCTGGCCGCCGAGGCCACGTCGATCGCGTCCATCTCGCGCGGCTCGGAGCGCGCGGAGCGGCGGGGGCGGCGGCGCCGGGTGAGCGCCTCGTCCTCGGCCGTTCCGGGGTCGTGGTCCTGCGGGCCCGCGCGGCGGGTACGGGGGCGCGCGGGCGGCTCGTCGCGCCACTGCTCATCGTAGCCCTCGACGCCCTCGACGTCGTCCAGGTCGGCCGCGTAGTCGTGCAGCACGCCCAGGCGGATGCCGAGGGCGCGCAGCCGGCGCGGGATGTGGTTGACCGGGGTGGCGGTCACCACGAGCAGCCCGAACACGGTCAGCAGCACCAGCAGCGGTACGGCGAGCACCTCGCTCATCGTGTACGTCAGCGGGGTGGCGGCGGCCCAGCCGATGAGGCCGCCGGCGTCCCTTATGGCCCGCATGCCGTCGTCCCGGGCGGGCGAGCCGCAGGCGATGTGCACCTGGCCGAGCACGCCGACGACGAGCGCGGACAGGCCGATGACGATCCGGCCGTTGGCCTCCGGCTGCTCGGGGTGCCGGATGAAGCGGACGGCGATGACCGCGAACAGTATCGGCACCAGCAGGTCGAGGCGGCCGAAGGAGCCGGTGACCAGGATCTCCACCAGGTCGCCCACGGGTCCGCTCAGGTCGGCCCAGGTGCCGGCGGCGACGATCAGCGCGACGGCGAACAGCAGCAGGGCGATGCCGTCCTTGCGGTGGGCCGGGTCGAGGTTGCGCGCGCCCTGCCCTATGCCCCGGAACACGGCGCCGACGGCGTGCGCCATGCCGAGCCAGACGGCGCGGACGAGTCGGTACAGGCCACCGGGCGGGCGCGGCGCGGGCTTGGGCGGTGCCTTGCGGACCGGAGCCCGGCGGGCCGGCGCCTTCTTGGCCGGGGCCTTCCTGGCGACCGCCTTCCTCGCCGGAGCCTTCGCGGGAGCGGCCGCCTTCTTGGCGGGCGGCTTCTTGGCTGCGGAGGGACGTGAGGCCATGGGACCGAGGTTACCGGGGGAGACGACAGCGGACACGTGTGCCCACTGCTTCACCCGTTCGTGTCGCCCTTGGCAGGACGTCGAATTGACGCCCGCTCATGGGGTGGCGGAAATCCGGCGGGGCGTCAACTCGGTGGCGGGAGAGGGGCGGAGCCGTCCGCACCGGGCTCCAGGGCGTCCAGCGCCCGGCGCAGACCGGTGAGTTTGCGCTCCAGATGCGCGGCCGTGGCCACCGCGGCCGCGTCGGCGGACTCGTCGTCCAGCTGCTTGGAGAGCGCCTCGGCCTGCTCCTCGACGGCGGCGAGCCGCGCGGACAGCTCCGCGAGCAGCCCGGCGGGCTCCTTGTTGTCGACCGTGTCCTGCTGGCCGCCCTCCAACTGGAGCCGCAGCAGCGCCGCCTGCTCCCGGAGCTGGCAGTTCTTCATGTACAGCTCGACGAACACCGAGACCTTGGCGCGCAGCACCCACGGGTCGAACGGCTTGGAGATGTAGTCGACCGCGCCCGCCGCGTAACCCCGGAAGGTGTGGTGCGGGCCGTGGTTGATCGCGGTGAGGAAGATGATCGGGATGTCCCGGGTCCGCTCCCGCCGCTTGATGTGCGCGGCCGTCTCGAAACCGTCCATACCCGGCATCTGGACATCCAGCAGGATGACCGCGAAATCGTCCGTGAGCAGTGCTTTGAGCGCTTCCTCCCCGGACGATGCCCGCACCAGCGTCTGATCGAGCGCAGAGAGGATGGCCTCCAGCGCCAGCAGATTCTCCGGCCGGTCATCGACCAGGAGGATCTTGGCCTTCTGCACCATGGCCCGCCCTCCTCGCCCCGGCGGTACACCGGGCGCCGCCCCAGAGGACGACTCCCTTTCGCCGCCCGTCCTTGTGCCGGTCATCGTAGCCGCACCCCGCCTGTCGCCACACCCTGTCACCGCGATGTCACGGTGCACACGGTTCAAACGCGGGCAGAGCCTGGAAGGTTCCCGGAATCCGAGGTTCCCACACCTGGCCCGCGCTTTGAACCGCGCCCCCGTGACCGGTCCTGTCGACCCGTCACTCCGGCCGCATCCACTGTCGCATGACACCCAGCAGATGGTCCGGGTCGACCGGCTTGGTGACGTAGTCCGAGGCACCGGACTGCAGCGCCTTCTCCCGGTCGCCCTTCATCGCCTTCGCCGTCAGCGCGATGATCGGCAGCCCCGCGAACTGCGGCATCCTGCGGATCGCCGTCGTGGTTGCGTACCCGTCCATCTCCGGCATCATGATGTCCATCAGCACCACGGCCACGTCGTCGTGCTGCTCCAGGACCTCGATGCCCTCGCGGCCGTTCTCGGCGTACAGCACCGACAGGCCGTGCTGTTCCAGGACGCTGGTGAGCGCGAAGACGTTGCGGATGTCGTCGTCGACGATGAGCACCTTCTCGCCGCCGAACCGCACCGCGCTCACCGGCCGCTCGGTGTCCTCCGGCTGCTCCACGGTGATCGGCTGCTCCGGCCGCGCCTCGGCCTCCGGCAGGCTCCGGCGGCGCCGCCGGAAGAGCGCGGCGGGCCCGTTCTGCGTCTCCCGGTACGACGTCACCTCGGCCGGCGTCTCGGCCCGGGGCTCCGTCAGCCTGGCCGACAGATGCGCCTCCGAGGCGACCAGCTCACCGGCCTCCAGCGGGGGCACGGACTGCTGGTAGCCCTGCGGCGGGAACTGGCTGGGGTGCAGCGGCAGGTACAGCGTGAACGTGGACCCGCGTCCCGGCTCGCTCTGCGCGTGGATCTCACCGCCGAGCAGTTGCGCGATCTCCCGCGAGATCGACAGACCGAGGCCGGTGCCGCCGTACTTGCGGCTGGTCGTGCCGTCGGCCTGCTTGAACGCCTCGAAGATCACCCGCATCTTGCTGGCCGCGATGCCGATACCGGTGTCGGTCACCGAGAACGCGATCAGATCGGCGTCCGGGTCGGTGAGCGCCCCGGCCTCCAGCAACTGCTCCCGGATGACCTGGGGCACGTCCGCCCCGGCGGGCCGGATCACCAGCTCCACCGAGCCGGAGTCGGTGAACTTCACCGCGTTGGACAGCAGGTTGCGCAGCACCTGGAGCAGGCGCTGTTCGTCGGTGTGCAGGGTGGCGGGCAGCTCCGGGGAGACCCGCACCGAAAGATCCAGGCCCTTCTCGGCGGTCAGCGGGCGGAAGGTCGCCTCCACGTAGTCCACCAGCTGGACCAGCGCGATCCGCGTCGGGGAGACGTCCATCTTGCCCGCCTCGACCTTGGACAGGTCCAGGATGTCGTTGATGAGCTGGAGCAGGTCGGACCCGGCGCCGTGGATGGTCTCGGCGAACTCGACCTGCTTCGGGGACAGGTTGCTCTCCGCATTGTCGGCGAGCAGCTTGGCCAGGATCAGCAGCGAGTTGAGCGGCGTACGCAGCTCGTGCGACATGTTGGCGAGGAACTCGCTCTTGTAGCGCATCGACACCGCGAGCTGCTCGGCGCGCTCCTCCAGGACCTGCCGGGCCTCCTCGATCTCGGTGTTCTTCACCTCGATGTCCCGGTTCTGCCGGGCCAGCAGCTCGGCCTTCTCCTCCAGTTCGGCGTTGGAGGACTGCAGCGCCTTCTGCCGGTTCTCCAGCTCCGCCGACCGCTCCCGGAGCTGCTCGGTCAGCAACTGCGACTGCTTGAGCAGCTGCTCGGTCTTGGTGTTGACGGAGATCGTATTGACGCTGGTCGCGATCATCTCCGCGATCTGGTTCAGGAAGTCGCGCTGGATGTGCGTGAACGGCGTGAACGACGCCAGCTCGATCACCCCGAGCACATTGCCCTCGAACACCACCGGCAGCACGATGACCTGCGCCGGCGGGGCCTCCCCCAGCCCCGAGGAGATCTTCAGATAGCCGCTCGGCACATCCCTGACCAGGATCGTCCGCTTCTCCTGCGCGGCCGTCCCGATCAGCCCCTCACCGGGCCGGAACGAGGTCGGCATCGCGCCCGTGGAGCAGCCGTAGGAGCCGAGCATGCGCAGCTCGTACTTCTCCTCGCCGTCCCCGGCGAGATCCTGGCCGTCCAGCAGCGGCATGGTCAGGAAGAACGCGCCGTGCTGCGCGGACACCACCGGGGTCAGCTCGCTCATGATCAGCGAGGCGACGTCCTCCAGGTCCCGGCGGCCCTGCATCAGCGCCGAGATCCGGGCGAGGTTGCCCTTGAGCCAGTCCTGCTCCTTGTTGGCGATCGTGGTGTCACGCAGGTTGGCGATCATCTTGTTGATGTAGTCCTGGAGTTCCTGGATCTCCCCGGACGCGTCCACGTCGATCTTCAGGTTCAGGTCGCCACGGGTCACCGCGGTCGCCACCTTGGCGATGGCACGCACCTGCCGGGTCAGGTTCCCGGCCATCTCGTTCACCGACTCGGTCAGATCCCGCCAGGTGCCGTCCACGTCCAGCACCCGTGCCTGGCCGCCGAGCTGGCCCTCGGTGCCCACCTCGCGGGCCACGCGGGTGACCTCCTCGGCGAAGCTGGAGAGCTGGTCGACCATCGTGTTGATCGTCGTCTTCAGCTCCAGGATCTCGCCCCGCGCGTCGATGTCGATCTTCTTGGTCAGGTCGCCCTTGGCGATCGCCGTCGTGACCATGGCGATGTTGCGCACCTGGCCGGTCAGGTTGGACGCCATCCCGTTCACCGACTCGGTGAGGTCCTTCCAGGTGCCCGCCACCCCGGGCACGTGCGCCTGGCCGCCCAGGATGCCGTCCGTACCCACCTCACGGGCCACCTTGGTGACCTGGTCGGCGAACGAACTCAGCGTCTTCACCATCGTGTTGATGGTGTCGGCGAGCTGCGCCACCTCACCGCGCGCCTCGATGGTGACCTGCCGCGTCAGGTCACCGTTGGCCACCGCCGACGCCACCTGCGAGATGTTCCGCACCTGCATGGTCAGGTTGTTGGCCATCAGGTTGACGTTGTTGCTCAGGTCCTTCCAGATGCCCGTGACACCCGGTACGTGCGCCTGCCCGCCCAGGATGCCCTCGGTGCCCACCTCACGGGCCACCCGGGTCACCTGCTCGGCGAAGCTGGAGAGCTGGTCGACCATCGTGTTGACGGTGGTGACCAGTTCGAGGATCTCGCCCTTGGCGTCGACGGTGATCTTCTTCGACAGGTCGCCCTTGGCCACCGCCGTCGTGACCTCGGCGATGTTGCGCACCTGGATCGTCAGGTTGTTGGCCATGAAGTTCACCGACTGGGTGAGGTCCTTCCAGGTGCCGGAGACACCCTGCACCTCGGCCTGGCCGCCGAGCATGCCCTCCGTACCCACCTCACGGGCCACCCTGGTGACCTCCTGCGCGAACGACGACAGCTGGTCCACCATCGTGTTCAGCGTGTTCTTCAGCTCCAGGATCTCCCCGCGCGCGTCCACGGTGATCTTCTGGGAGAGGTCACCGCGCGCGACCGCGGTGGCGACCTGGGCGATGTTGCGGACCTGGGCGGTGAGGTTCCCCGCCATGCCGTTCACCGAATCGGTGAGGTCCCGCCACACCCCGGCCACGCCCGGCACCTGCGCCTGACCGCCGAGCCGGCCCTCGGTGCCCACGTCCCGGGCCACCCGGGTCACCTGGTCGGCGAAGGCGGAGAGCTGGTCCACCATCGTGTTGATGGTGTTCTTCAGCTCCAGGATCTCGCCGCGCGCGTCCACGTCGATCTTCTGCGAGAGGTCGCCGTTGGCCACCGCCGTCGTCACCTGGGCGATGTTGCGCACCTGGGAGGTGAGGTTCCCGGCCATGAAGTTGACGGAGTCCGTCAGCTCCTTCCAGGTGCCCGACACCCCGTCCACCCGCGCCTGACCGCCGAGCCGGCCCTCGGTGCCCACGTCCCGGGCCATCCGCGTCACCTGGTCGGCGAAGCTGGAGAGCTGGTCCACCATCGTGTTCACGGTGTTCTTGAGCTGGAGCATCTCACCGGACACGTCCACGGTGACCTTCTGCGACAGATCGCCGTTGGCCACCGCCGTCGTCACCTGGGCGATGTTGCGCACCTGACCGGTGAGGTTGCGGAACGCGGTGTTGACCGAGTCCGTCAGGTCCTTCCAGGTGCCGGCCGCGCCGGACACCTGCGCCTGACCGCCCAGCTCACCCTCGACACCGATCTCCCGCGCGACCCGCGTCACCTCGGCACCGAACGCCGAGAGCTGGTCCACCATCCCGTTGACCGTGTTCTTCAGCTCCAGCATCTCGCCCGCCACGTCGACGGTGACCTTCTGCGACAGGTCACCGCTGGCCACGGCGGTCGTCACGGCGGCGATGTCCCGCACCTGCGTGGTGAGGTTCCGGAACACCGTGTTGACGGAGTCCGTCAGGTCCTTCCAGGTACCCGCCGCGCCCGGCACGTTCGCCTGCCCGCCGAGCCGGCCCTCGGCACCGACCTCGTTGGCCACCCGGGTGACCTCGTCCGCGAAGATCCGCAGCGTCTCGGTCATCTGGTTGATCGTCTCGGCGAGCTGCGCCACCTCGCCCCGCGCGGGCACGGTCACCTTCTGCGAGAGGTCACCGTTGGCCACGGCCGTCGTCACCTGGGAGATCCCGCGCACCTGCAGGGTCAGGTTGCCGGCC
Organism: Streptomyces seoulensis; assembly: GCF_004328625.1. Lineage (NCBI taxonomy): Bacteria > Bacillati > Actinomycetota > Actinomycetes > Kitasatosporales > Streptomycetaceae > Streptomyces > Streptomyces seoulensis. The sequence continues at coordinate 4,654,594 of NZ_CP032229.1, read as the reverse complement.
ATCGTGTTGACGGAGTCGGTCAGCTCCTTCCACACCCCGGCCACGCCCGGCACCTGCGCCTGACCGCCCAGGATGCCCTCGGTGCCCACCTCGCGGGCCACCCGCGTCACCTCGGAGGAGAACGAGGAGAGCTGCTCCACCATCGTGTTGACGGTGTTCTTCAGCTCCAGCATCTCGCCGGCCACCTGCACGGTGACCTTCCGCGACAGATCACCGCCCGCGACCGCCGTCGTCACCAGTGCGATGTCCCGCACCTGCGCGGTGAGCCGGTTCGCCATCGTGTTGACGGACTCCGTCAGGTCCTTCCAGGAACCCGACATGCCCCGCACCTTCGCCTGCCCGCCGAGCTTGCCGTCGGTGCCGACCTCGATGGCCACCCGCGTGACCTCGTCGGTGAAGGTGGAGAGCTGGTCGACAAGGTTGTTGACGGTCCGGCCGACCTTCAGGAACTCGCCCCGCAGCGGATGCCCGGTCCCGTCCGGCGCCTCGGTGCGCAGGTCCATGCGCGGCGACAGATCACCCTCCGCGACCGCCGTCAGCACCCTGCTGACCTCGGACACCGGCCACACCAGATCGTCGACCAGCGCGTTGGAGTTCTCCACCGCGGCCGCCCAGGAACCCTCACAGGCGCCCGTCTCCAGCCGCTCGGTGAGCTTGCCCTCCCGGCCGACCGTACGCCGCACCCGCGCCAGCTCACCGGTCAGGTGCAGATTGCGGTCGGCCACCTCGTTGAAGACCGCCGCGATCTCCGACATCACACCGTCGCCGGACACCGTGAGCCGCTTGCGGAAGTTCCCGTCGCGCATGGATTCCAGCGCGGAGAGCAACCGGTTCAGGGCGGCCGTGTCCACCTCGGTGACGCCACCGCTCCTGCGCGGGGACGGCCGGCCCTTCGCGCGCGTCTTATTGCCCCGCGTCGCTGCGCCAGACTCCACTGTGTCCCTCCCGGAGGGGTAGACCGCCACTGCCGTGCCCGGCCGCGTCCTGGGGCTGCTGCCCTTCGTGCGCGGAACGCACGCAGCCCGAACCGACCTTCATCAAAATCCTGCCCAGTGTTTCACCCCTGCCGAACCAGGCCATAACAGTTCGGCAGCTTCGCACACGGTTCGCACACCGTGGGGGGTAATCACCGGCGACCGGCATCCACTGCGACGGCGAAGGTAAGTAACCTTGCATCCGGCTGTCCAGCCGCACCGGCCCGACCGGCCTGGGCGGCGGCACGAGAAGGACACGGGCATCGGAGGGGCGGCCGCAGAGGATGACCACCGGACTGATCTCGGGGGGACCTCCCCCGGAGCCACGCCCGAAGGGCGAGCGGACCCCGCAGCAGCGGTCCGGACCGGCCGGCCCGCCGGCCCCGCACGTCGACGACCACGCAAGGAGTTCCGTGATCACCGCCCGCGCGGCCGCCAGCTTCGAGCCCGTCGGGCGTTCGGTCGCGACCGCCCGCGCCTTCGTCCGCGACACCCTCCAGGGCTGGGGGTTCGCGGACATCGTCGACGACGCCGTGGTGCTCACCAGCGAGCTGGTCACCAACGCCGTGGTCCACGCGGGCACCGAGGCCGAGGTCCTGTGCCTGCGCACCGACCAGGGCGTACGCATCGAGGTCTCCGACCGCTACCCCGAGCGCGAGGTGCCGCTGCAGAGCGCGCACGCCGTCATGGGCAGCCCCGACCGCGAGGGCGGCCGCGGCCTGCAACTGTGCGCGGCCCTCGCCACCCGCTGGGGCGTCGAGTACACCCCCACGCACAAGAACGTCTGGTTCCAGCTCGACCTGCCCGAACGCCCGGTCGGCACCCGCGCCGCCGGACCGGCCCTCCCGCCCGACCTGCTCCCGCTGGCCGACAGCCGGGTCCGGGTGGCCGTCCTCCAGATCGACCGCAAGGGCTGCGTCAGCGCCTGGAACGAGGACGCCGAGGAACTCTTCGGCTACCCGGCGAGCGACGTCGTCGGCAAGCCCCTCACCGACCTCGCCGCCTGGCCGCACACCCCCGGCACCGGCACCGGCATCGCCGAGGCGCTCCAGCTCTCCCGCTGGGAGGGCAGCTACGGAGTCCGGGGCGCCGACGGCCGCGTCTCCCCCGTCTACGCCTCCCACCTGCGCGTCCGGGACACCGGCGGCGAGCCCTCCACCGTCTGCCTGCTGGTCCGCGACCACGAGCGCGCCGTCCTCCAGACCCCCTCCCGCGTCCCCACCGGCGACCAGGGCGGCTCCGACGGCCCGAGCGCGGACCCCTTCGAGGTCTTCATCGGCTCCCCCGCCCCCGACGACCTGGACGGACTCCTCCAGCGCACGGTCGAGCGCGCCCGCGACATGCTCGACGGCGACTCCGCCTTCCTGCTCCTCGCCACCGACGACGAGACCGAACTAGAGGTCCGCGCCTCCACCGGCCTGCCCTCCACCCGCCAGCGCTTCGCCCGCGTCCCCGTCGAGGCCGGCCCCGGCCGCTACGGCTCCGCCCGCATGCCCGCCGTCCACGACGACCTGAACGCCATCCCCAGCGCCGCCGTGCCGCTCCTGGCGGGCACCGGCATGCGCTCGGTGGTCACCGTGCCGCTCAAGGTCGAAGGGCGCCTCACCGGCTCCCTCGGCGTCGCGGCCGAGGCACCGGGCCGCTACTCCAACGAGGAGGCGCTGCGCCTGCAGTTCGCCGCCGACCGCATCGCGCTCGCTGTGGAGTCCGCCCGCCTCGGCGAGCTGGAGCGGCTGCGCAGAGGCTCACTGAGCTTCCTGGTCGAGGCGTCCGACCTGCTCGCCGGCACCCTGGACCGCGACCAGACCCTTGCCCTGATGGCCCAGATGACCGTGCCGACCCTGGCCACCTGGTGCGCGGTCTACACGATCAGCGAACAGTCCGCCGACCCGTACCTGTCCTATGTGCTGCACGAGGACGAGGAGTTCATCGACGGCATCAAGTCCTTGCTGTCGAAGATCCCGCCGCCCGACCCGGTACTGACCCCCGGAGCCCGCGTCTGGCCGCTGCCCGGCGAGGTCGCCCACCAGGCGGCCCTGCGCAGCTCCATGCGCAGCCTGGGCCTCTCCGGCGGCCCCACCCAGCAGCTCGCCTCCAGCATCGGCCCGACCCTGGCGACGGCCTCGGCGGTCGGCGGCGAGACCGTCGTCCTGCCCCTGGTGGCCCGCAACCGCGTCATCGGCATGCTGACCCTCGGCAAGCCCACCGACGAACACTTCCGCCAGGAGATCCTGGAACTGGCCGAGGACCTGTCCCGCCGGGCCGCCCTGGCCCTGGACAACGCCCGCCTGTACTCGGAGCGCACGGCCATCAGCCAGTCCCTCCAGCGCAGCCTCCTGCCCCCTGGCCTCCCGCCCATCGACGGCGTCGAGGTCGACGTCATCTACCGCGCGGCCGGCGAGGGCAACGAGGTCGGCGGCGACTTCTACGACCTCTTCCCCATCGGCGACGGCGCGTACGGCTTCGCCATCGGCGACGTCTGCGGCACCGGCCCCAACGCGGCCGCCGTCACCGGCCTCGCCCGGCACGCCCTGCGCCTGCTCGCCCGCGAGGGCCTCAGCGGCCCGGCGGTCCTGGAGCGCCTGAACTCCGCCATCCTCGACGAGGGCGACCGCAGCCGCTTCCTGACCCTGCTCTACGGCGAGCTGCGCCCGCAGGACAACGGCGGCGCCGAGCTGAAGGTGGTCTGCGCCGGCCACCCGCTCCCGCTGCGCCTGCGCCAGGACGGCACGGTCACCGCGGCCGCCGAACCCCAGCCTCTCCTCGGCGTCATCGAGGACCTGGAGCTGTACGAGGAGACGGTCACCCTCGACCCCGGCGACGTCCTCCTCTGCGTCACGGACGGCGTCACCGAACGCCGCGAGGGCACCCGCATGCTCGGCGACGACGGCCTCGCCGACGTCCTGACGACCTGTACGGGACTCACGGCCGGCGCGGTCGCGGCGCGCGTGCTGCGCGCGGTGGAGCGGTTCGCCTCCGACGCGCCTTCGGACGACATGGCCATCCTGGCGATGCGGGTTCCGGGACTTCAGCAGGACTGAAGTCCCCTGGCCCGCCCCGCCGGGCGGGCCTGCGTGCGGGCATGCGAAAGGCCCCACCCGATACGGGTGGGGCCTTTATCGCTGAGCCCCCAAACGGAATCGAACCGTTGACCTTCTCCTTACCATGGAGACGCTCTGCCGACTGAGCTATGGGGGCCTTGTCGCTTTTGAGGTTTCCCTCGCGGCAACAAGAAGATCGTACCCTGAACGGGCTCGGCTTCCCAAATCCGTTCGCCGCTTGTTCAGAAAGCGGGCTGGAGCAGTCCGCCAAGGGCATTGCAGGCGGAGACGATCCGCTGCATCTCCCGCTTCGTCAGGGCCGGGTCGACAGGCAGCGCGAGCGTCTCGTCCGCGGCCCGCTCGGTCTCCGGCAGCGTCCAGCCGGAACGCCGGAAGCCGGGCAGCCGGTGCGCTGGGGTCTGGACCGGAATCCGGCAGGCGACTCCCCTGGCCCGCAGGGCGCGTGCGAACGCGTCCCGGTCGGGCCGGCCGTTGCCCGGCACCCGCACCACGTACTGCTGGTAGGTGTGCCCCTCGCCGCCGTCCGGTGTCCCAACTCCCCTGAGCCGGGCGTCCAGATAGGCGGCCCGCTCCCGACGCCGCACCAACTCCTCGTCCGGAGCATCGGCTTCACCCCGCTCCAGCACCAACAGCCCGCGCCGGTTCCCCAGTTCACGCAGCGGCTGCACATCGGCCCGCCGGCCGAACCGGTGGACCACGACGACGGCCGCGGTCCGGTCCGTGACGGTGGCCGCGACGGAGTCCGCGTCCAGGCAGTAGGTGACCGGGTCTATGTCGGCGAACACCGGCTGTGCGCCCACCAGGGCGACCGCCTCGGCGACTTCGGCGTTCCCGAAGGCAGGTACGACGACTTCGTCCCCGGCTCCCACGCCGGCGGCCCTGAGCATTGCTGCGGTACCCATGCGGCACATGTTCGGGGGACGACGTGAACACCAGGTTAAGGACAACAAAAAAGGGTTGGTCCCTGAACCGAAGTTCAGGGACCAACCCTTTTATCAAATTTAGTTCGGCGGCGTCCTACTCTCCCACAGGGTCCCCCCTGCAGTACCATCGGCGCTGTGAGGCTTAGCTTCCGGGTTCGGAATGTAACCGGGCGTTTCCCTCACGCTATGACCACCGAAACACTATGAAACAATCAAACCGTCATGTGTGGCACATGAGGCTGTTCGTGGTTTCAGAACCAACACAGTGGACGCGAGCAACTGAGGACAAGCCCTCGGCCTATTAGTACCAGTCAACTCCACCCGTTACCAGGCTTCCATATCTGGCCTATCAACCCAGTCGTCTACTGGGAGCCTTACCCTCTCAAGGAGGTGGGAATACTCATCTCGAAGCAGGCTTCCCGCTTAGATGCTTTCAGCGGTTATCCCTCCCGAACGTAGCCAACCAGCCATGCCCTTGGCAGGACAACTGGCACACCAGAGGTTCGTCCGTCCCGGTCCTCTCGTACTAGGGACAGCCCTTCTCAATATTCCTACGCGCACAGCGGATAGGGACCGAACTGTCTCACGACGTTCTAAACCCAGCTCGCGTACCGCTTTAATGGGCGAACAGCCCAACCCTTGGGACCGACTCCAGCCCCAGGATGCGACGAGCCGACATCGAGGTGCCAAACCATCCCGTCGATATGGACTCTTGGGGAAGATCAGCCTGTTATCCCCGGGGTACCTTTTATCCGTTGAGCGACGGCGCTTCCACAAGCCACCGCCGGATCACTAGTCCCGACTTTCGTCCCTGCTCGACCCGTCGGTCTCACAGTCAAGCTCCCTTGTGCACTTACACTCAACACCTGATTGCCAACCAGGCTGAGGGAACCTTTGGGCGCCTCCGTTACTCTTTAGGAGGCAACCGCCCCAGTTAAACTACCCATCAGACACTGTCCCTGATCCGGATCACGGACCCAGGTTAGACATCCAGCACGACCAGACTGGTATTTCAACGACGACTCCACACACACTGGCGTGCATGCTTCAAAGTCTCCCAGCTATCCTACACAAGCCGAACCGAACACCAATATCAAACTGTAGTAAAGGTCCCGGGGTCTTTCCGTCCTGCTGCGCGAAACGAGCATCTTTACTCGTAGTGCAATTTCACCGGGCCTATGGTTGAGACAGTCGAGAAGTCGTTACGCCATTCGTGCAGGTCGGAACTTACCCGACAAGGAATTTCGCTACCTTAGGATGGTTATAGTTACCACCGCCGTTTACTGGCGCTTAAGTTCTCAGCTTCGCCCTGTCGAAACAGGACTAACCGGTCCCCTTAACGTTCCAGCACCGGGCAGGCGTCAGTCCGTATACATCGCCTTACGGCTTCGCACGGACCTGTGTTTTTAGTAAACAGTCGCTTCTCGCTGGTCTCTGCGGCCACCCCCAGCTCACGGAGTAAATCCGATCACCAGTGATGGCCCCCCTTCTCCCGAAGTTACGGGGGCATTTTGCCGAGTTCCTTAACCATAGTTCACCCGAACGCCTCGGTATTCTCTACCTGACCACCTGAGTCGGTTTAGGGTACGGGCCGCTATGAAACTCGCTAGAGGCTTTTCTCGACAGCATAGGATCATCCACTTCACCACAATCGGCTCGGCATCAGGTCTCAGACTATGTGCAAGGCGGATTTGCCTACCTTGCGTCCTACACCCTTACCCCAGGACAACCACCGCCTGGGCTGGACTACCTTCCTGCGTCACCCCATCACTCACCTACTAACCGCTTGGGCCGGCGGCTCCACCACTTTCCATTCCCCGAAGGGTCCGGAACGGCTTCACGGCCTTAGCATCACGATGCTCGATGTTTGACGCTTCACAGCGGGTACCGGAATATCAACCGGTTATCCATCGACTACGCCTGTCGGCCTCGCCTTAGGTCCCGACTTACCCTGGGCAGATCAGCTTGACCCAGGAACCCTTAGTCAATCGGCGCAAACGTTTCTCACGTTTGTATCGCTACTCATGCCTGCATTCTCACTCGTGAACCGTCCACAACTCGCTTCCGCGGCTGCTTCACCCGGCACACGACGCTCCCCTACCCATCCATACAGGCGTTGGCCCTATTGTATGAATGACACGACTTCGGCGGTACGCTTGAGCCCCGCTACATTGTCGGCGCGGAATCACTAGACCAGTGAGCTATTACGCACTCTTTCAAGGGTGGCTGCTTCTAAGCCAACCTCCTGGTTGTCTCTGCGACTCCACATCCTTTCCCACTTAGCGTACGCTTAGGGGCCTTAGTCGATGCTCTGGGCTGTTTCCCTCTCGACCATGGAGCTTATCCCCCACAGTCTCACTGCCGTGCTCTCACTTACCGGCATTCGGAGTTTGGCTAAGGTCAGTAACCCGGTAGGGCCCATCGCCTATCCAGTGCTCTACCTCCGGCAAGAAACACACGACGCTGCACCTAAATGCATTTCGGGGAGAACCAGCTATCACGGAGTTTGATTGGCCTTTCACCCCTAACCACAGGTCATCCCCCAGGTTTTCAACCCTGGTGGGTTCGGTCCTCCACGAAGTCTTACCTCCGCTTCAACCTGCCCATGGCTAGATCACTCCGCTTCGGGTCTTGAGCGCGCTACTGAATCGCCCTATTCGGACTCGCTTTCGCTACGGCTTCCCCACACGGGTTAACCTCGCAACACACCGCAAACTCGCAGGCTCATTCTTCAAAAGGCACGCAGTCACGACGCACTGAGTAAACTCAATGCGCGACGCTCCCACGGCTTGTAGGCACACGGTTTCAGGTACTATTTCACTCCGCTCCCGCGGTACTTTTCACCATTCCCTCACGGTACTATCCGCTATCGGTCACCAGGGAATATTTAGGCTTAGCGGGTGGTCCCGCCAGATTCACACGGGATTTCTCGGGCCCCGTGCTACTTGGGTGTCTCTCAAACGAGCCGCTGATGTTTCGACTACGGGGGTCTTACCCTCTACGCCGGACCTTTCGCATGTCCTTCGCCTACATCAACGGTTTCTGACTCGTCCTGTCGCCGGCAGACGACAGAAGAGAGATCCCACAACCCCGCACACGCAACCCCTGCCGGGTCTCACACGTATACGGTTTGGCCTCATCCGGTTTCGCTCGCCACTACTCCCGGAATCACGGTTGTTTTCTCTTCCTGAGGGTACTGAGATGTTTCACTTCCCCTCGTTCCCTCCACACTGCCTATGTGTTCAGCAGCGGGTGACAGCCCATGACGACTGCCGGGTTTCCCCATTCGGAAACCCCCGGATCAAAGCCTGGTTGACGGCTCCCCGGGGACTATCGTGGCCTCCCACGTCCTTCATCGGTTCCTGGTGCCAAGGCATCCACCGTGCGCCCTTAAAAACTTGGCCACAGATGCTCGCGTCCACTGTGCAGTTCTCAAACAACGACCAGCCACCCATCACCCCGAACCAACCGGTTCGAGTGCACTGGGGCCGGCGAATGAGGGGATTCATTCCCTCAGACACCCAACAGCGTGCCCGACACCCCTCTCCGCTTCCATCCGTTCCACGCCGAAGCAGTACTAGGAGAAAGTCAGTGAAGTGTGCCGAATAGTCAACGTTCCACCCATGAGCAACCAGCATCGAACATTCGCCGATGTACTGGCCCCTGACCAACCGAAGTTGGTAAGAAGTGCTCCTTAGAAAGGAGGTGATCCAGCCGCACCTTCCGGTACGGCTACCTTGTTACGACTTCGTCCCAATCGCCAGTCCCACCTTCGACAGCTCCCTCCCACAAGGGGTTGGGCCACCGGCTTCGGGTGTTACCGACTTTCGTGACGTGACGGGCGGTGTGTACAAGGCCCGGGAACGTATTCACCGCAGCAATGCTGATCTGCGATTACTAGCAACTCCGACTTCATGGGGTCGAGTTGCAGACCCCAATCCGAACTGAGACAGGCTTTTTGAGATTCGCTCCACCTCACGGTTTCGCAGCTCATTGTACCTGCCATTGTAGCACGTGTGCAGCCCAAGACATAAGGGGCATGATGACTTGACGTCGTCCCCACCTTCCTCCGAGTTGACCCCGGCAGTCTCCTGTGAGTCCCCATCACCCCGAAGGGCATGCTGGCAACACAGAACAAGGGTTGCGCTCGTTGCGGGACTTAACCCAACATCTCACGACACGAGCTGACGACAGCCATGCACCACCTGTACACCGACCACAAGGGGGGCACCATCTCTGATGCTTTCCGGTGTATGTCAAGCCTTGGTAAGGTTCTTCGCGTTGCGTCGAATTAAGCCACATGCTCCGCTGCTTGTGCGGGCCCCCGTCAATTCCTTTGAGTTTTAGCCTTGCGGCCGTACTCCCCAGGCGGGGCACTTAATGCGTTAGCTGCGGCACCGACGACGTGGAATGTCGCCAACACCTAGTGCCCACCGTTTACGGCGTGGACTACCAGGGTATCTAATCCTGTTCGCTCCCCACGCTTTCGCTCCTCAGCGTCAGTAATGGCCCAGAGATCCGCCTTCGCCACCGGTGTTCCTCCTGATATCTGCGCATTTCACCGCTACACCAGGAATTCCGATCTCCCCTACCACACTCTAGCTAGCCCGTATCGACTGCAGACCCGAGGTTAAGCCTCGGGCTTTCACAATCGACGTGACAAGCCGCCTACGAGCTCTTTACGCCCAATAATTCCGGACAACGCTTGCGCCCTACGTATTACCGCGGCTGCTGGCACGTAGTTAGCCGGCGCTTCTTCTGCAGGTACCGTCACTTTCGCTTCTTCCCTGCTGAAAGAGGTTTACAACCCGAAGGCCGTCATCCCTCACGCGGCGTCGCTGCATCAGGCTTTCGCCCATTGTGCAATATTCCCCACTGCTGCCTCCCGTAGGAGTCTGGGCCGTGTCTCAGTCCCAGTGTGGCCGGTCGCCCTCTCAGGCCGGCTACCCGTCGTCGCCTTGGTGAGCCATTACCTCACCAACAAGCTGATAGGCCGCGGGCTCATCCTTCACCGCCGGAGCTTTTAACCGCAGACCATGCGATCCGCAGTGTTATCCGGTATTAGACCCCGTTTCCAGGGCTTGTCCCAGAGTGAAGGGCAGATTGCCCACGTGTTACTCACCCGTTCGCCACTAATCCCCACCGAAGTGGTTCATCGTTCGACTTGCATGTGTTAAGCACGCCGCCAGCGTTCGTCCTGAGCCAGGATCAAACTCTCCGTGAATGTTTACTCGGCCAGTAAATTAATACAGCCGGTCGACACACACGAGAGCGGAACCATCGGAGGAATAGTCCGATGGTTCACAGCGTCCTCGCTGTGTTTTTTCAAAGGAACCTCGTCCCAGTCAGTGACTGGAGACGGGGTTATCAACATATCTGGCGTTGACTTTTAGCACGCTGTTGAGTTCTCAAGGAACGGTCGCTTCCTTTGTACTTACCCTCTCGGGCTTTCCTCCGGGCTTCCCTTCGGTGTTTCCGACTCTATCAGATCTTTTTCCGATCCGATTTCCTCGGTGCTTTCCAGTTCTTCGCTTTCGCGTTTCCCTTTCCGGCGGTTCCGACTCTATCAGATCCTTTCGGTGTCTGATTCCCAGTCAGAGGGGGTTGTCTTCCTGGCCCGCTGGGCCGTTCCGACGTCTCAAACCTTAGCGGATCATCCCCGGCAGTTCCTAATCGGGCCGCCGGTTCCCATTCGAATTGAATTCGGACGCGCCGAAGCCAGTCCCAGGGGGATGGTCGTACTGGAGGTTGGAGTGCCGCTCTCGCGACGAGTGCCGCCGCCGAACCATTACGGCTCCGGGGCAGACCAAGAACTATACGGATCGGCCATGGGGGTGTCAACCCGTGCTGTCAAGATTTTTTCGAGCGCGTGTTCCCCTTGCAACGCACTGGGGCCCCTCGACCGGTGTCGAGGGGCCCCAGTGCAGGTCGGAGCGTCGTGGATCAGACCTCGACGACGACCGGGAGGATCATCGGGCGCCGGCGGTAGGTGTCCGAGACCCACTTGCCGAGGGTCCGGCGGATGAGCTGCTGGAGCTGGTGGGGCTCCACGACTCCGTCCTGGGCGGACCGCTCCAGCGACTCCGTGATCTTCGGGAGCACCTCCGCGAAGGCACCGTCGTCGATACCGGAGCCACGGGCCTGGATGTGCGGGCCACCGGTGATCTTGCCGGTGGACGCGTCCATCACCACGAAGACCGAGATGATGCCCTCGTCGCCGAGGATCTTGCGGTCCTTCAGCGCGGGCTCGCGCACATCGCCGACCGAGAGGCCGTCGACGTAGACGTAACCGGCCTGGACCTTGCCCGCGATCTTCGCCTTGCCCTCGACCAGGTCGACGACGACGCCGTCCTCGGCGATGACGATCCGGTCGTGCGGGACGCCGGTCGCGGCACCCAGTTCGGCGTTGGCACGCAGGTGGCGCCATTCGCCGTGGACCGGCATGAGGTTCTTCGGGCGGCAGATGTTGTAGAAGTACAGCAGCTCGCCCGCGGACGCATGGCCCGAGACGTGCACCTTGGCGTTGCCCTTGTGCACGACGTTGGCGCCCCAGCGGGTCAGGCCGTTGATCACGCGGTAGACCGCGTTCTCGTTGCCCGGGATGAGGGACGAGGCCAGGATGACCGTGTCGCCCTCGACGATGCGGATCTGGTGGTCCCGGTTGGCCATGCGGGACAGGGCCGCCATCGGCTCACCCTGGGAACCCGTGCAGACCAGGACGACCTTGTCGGCCGGCAGGTCGTCGAGCTGCTTGACGTCGACGACCAGGCCCGGCGGGACCTTCAGGTAGCCGAGGTCCCGCGCGATGCCCATGTTGCGGACCATGGAGCGGCCGACGAAGGCGACCTTGCGGCCGTACTTCTGGGCGGTGTCCAGGATCTGCTGGATGCGGTGCACATGGCTGGCGAAGCTCGCCACGATGATGCGGCTGTGCGCGCCCTGGAAGACGTTGTCCAGCACGTTGGAGATGTCGCGCTCGGGCGGGACGAAGCCGGGCACCTCTGCGTTCGTCGAGTCCGAGAGGAGGAGGTCGATGCCCTCTTCGCTCAGCCGCGCGAAGGCGTGCAGGTCGGTGAGCCGGCCGTCCAGCGGGAGCTGGTCCATCTTGAAGTCGCCGGTGTGCACGACCATGCCGGCCGGGGTGCGGATGGCGACCGCGAGGGCGTCCGGGATGGAGTGGTTGACCGCGACGAACTCGAGGTCGAAGGGGCCGACCCGCTCACGGTCGCCCGCCTCCACCTCCAGGGTGTACGGGCGGATGCGGTGCTCCTGGAGCTTGGCCTCGATCAGCGCGAGGGTCAGCTTGGAGCCGATCAGCGGGATGTCGGGCTTCTCGCGGAGCAGGTAGGGGACCGCGCCGATGTGGTCCTCGTGGCCGTGCGTGAGGACGATGCCCTCGATGTCGTCGAGGCGGTCCCGGATGGACGAGAAGTCCGGCAGGATCAGGTCGATTCCGGGCTGCTCCTCCTCGGGGAAGAGAACGCCGCAGTCGACGATCAGCAGACGGCCGTCGTACTCGAAGACCGTCATGTTCCGGCCGATCTCACCGAGACCGCCGAGAGGAGTGACGCGCAGGCCGCCCTTGGCGAGCGGCGGCGGCGGGGCCAGTTCAGGGTGCGGATGACTCAAAAGACTCTCCTGACCACACGCGCCACGTACCGGTGGGCACGTGGCGCGCATGACGTTCAGTGCGTGCGGTTGTCGTAAGGGGGGCGGGACGCCGGTGCGCCCGCTGTGCTGTTGTGTCCTGCGATTGTGTGGCTCGGATGGTGCTGAAGTCTGTTGTCAGAGCTGTACCCCGCCGGCAGCAAGATCGATCTTGAGCTGGGCGATCTCCTCCGGCGAGCACTCGACCATGGGGGCGCGCAGCGGACCGGCGGGCAGACCCAGCAGGGCGAGCGCGGCCTTGGTGGTCATGACGCCCTGGGTGCGGAAGACGCCGGTGTAGACCGGGAGCAGCTTCTGGTGGATCTCGGCGGCCTTGACGACGTCGCCCGAGGTGTACGCGTCCACGAGGGCGCGCAGGTCGGGGGCGACGAGGTGGCCGACCACGGAGACGAAGCCGACGGCGCCGACGGAGAGCAGGGGGAGGTTCAGCATGTCGTCGCCGGAGTACCAGGCGAGGCCGGAGCGGGCGATGGCCCAGCTCGCGCGGCCGAGGTCGCCCTTGGCGTCCTTGTTGGCGACGATCCGGGGGTGCTCCGCGAGGCGGACCAGGGTCTCGGTGCTGATCGGGACGCCGCTGCGGCCGGGGATGTCGTAGAGCATCACCGGGAGACCGGTGTTGTCGGCGACGGCCGTGAAGTGGCGGTACAAACCCTCCTGCGGGGGCTTGTTGTAGTACGGCGTGACGACCAGCAGGCCGTGTGCGCCGTCGCGTTCGGCCTGGCGGGCCAGTTCGAGGGTGTGGTGGGTGTCGTTGGTGCCGACTCCGGCCACGACGCGGGCGCGGTCGCCGACCGCTTCCACGACGGCTCGTACGAGGTCCGATTTCTCCGCGTCGCTGGTGGTGGGTGACTCGCCGGTGGTGCCGTTGACGATCAGGCCGTCGTTGCCTGCGTCCACCAGGTGGGCGGCGAGCCGCTGCGCGCCGTCGAGGTCGAGTGCGCCGTCCGCCGTGAAGGGCGTGACCATGGCGGTGAGGACCCGCCCGAAGGGGGTCTGCGGAGTCGAGGTCGGAGCCATGGGTGACACGCTACTCGGTACTCGATCCATGGTCTGCCCGTGGGGTGTCGGGAAAGTCAGGACAAACGCGGGTCAAACTCTCGGCCGGCTCTCGGTCAAGAAGGAGCCCGGCACTGCCTGCTCGGGGGTTCAAGCAGTGCCGGGTCCGTTTGATCAGGCTAGATGAACTTCGCTAAATGCCGCAATACGGACACTTCGGCTGGCTGATCCGTACATCCGTTCCGCGCGGGGGAACAGGGTTACGGGGCGACCCGGCCGTTGGCGTTGAAGGCGGCGTAGGTGAGCGGCATCAGGCGGGCCCACTCGGCCTCCATCTTCTCGCCCACCATCTCGATCTCCCGCTGCGGGAAGGACGGCACCTTGGCCAGCTCGTGCTGGGTGCGCAGGCCCAGGAAGTGCATCAGGGAGCGGGCGTTGCAGGTGGCGTACATCGAGGAGTACAGGCCCACCGGGAGGGCCGCGCGGGCGACCTCGCGGGCGACGCCCTCGGCGAGCAGCTTCTGGTAGGCGGAGTACGCCTGCTCGTAGGACTCCGTCAGGGTGTCGCGCACCGCGTCGTACTGGGCGGGGCTGCCCTCGACGAAGACGTACTTGCCCGGACGGCCCTCCTGGACGAGCTTGCGGGAGGTGTCGGGGACGTAGAAGACCGGCTGCAGCTCCCGGTAGCGGCCCGATTCCTCGTTGTAGGACCAGCCGACGCGGTGCCGCATGAACTCGCGGAAGACGAAGATCGGGGCGCTGATGAGGAAGGTCATCGAGTTGTGCTCGAACGGGCTGCCGTGCCGGTCTCGCACCAGATAGTTGATGAGGCCCTTGGAGCGCTCGGGGTCCTTCTGGAGCTCGTCCAGGGACTGCTCGCCCAGGGTGGAGACACGGGCGGCGAAGAGGACGTCGCTGTCGGAGGCGCTGGATTTCACCAGCTCGACGGTGACGTCGCTACGGAGCGTGAGCGGCTCGGGGGTGGTCACAAAGGTCCTTCCATCACTTCTGCGGTTTGCAGCCACCATACGGGGCACGCGCACCGGTCAGAGCAACACCTCACCTCAAAAATCGCATCCAGCGGTTTTCCGGACATGGGCACCTTTCGGGTCACTCCGTCGTCTGAGGGGGTGAGGTCACAGACCCCCGGAAGGAGACCCACCCAAGATGTTCCGTCGTCGTGAGCCCGTACCCTTCGCCTTCGTCGCCGAGGCCGACAGGTTCCGCGGCAATGTCACTCCCCCACCCCGTGAGCGCGCCTCGCGCGCCGAGCGGGCCGGGCGTTCGCTGCTGGCGCTGACCCTGGTCGCCGGGATAGTGGGCGCGCTGATGGTGGGCATGCCCGCGCTGTCCACTCCGTCCGCGCCGCCGGCCGGTCAGTCGCAGGCGGCGCAGGGTCACTGACCCCAGTGGCCGCCCACGGCTGGTGAGTCCCGCCACCGGCGGATAGCCTCACCGGGCACAAGCCCGTGCGAGGACCTTGCGAGGAACAGCCGTGCCCCTGCCCTTCCTGACGGCCGACCGCACTTTCGAGGCGGCCGACGAGAGCTCGCTGCCCTACGACGACCGGGACCGCTGGCGGCGCCCGTACCGTCCCGGCCCGTGGCGGGTGGGCGGGGCGGCGCTGGGGCTGCTGCTCTCCTCGTTCGTGCTGTTCGGGGCCGTGCTCACCGCCCTGACCGGCACCACGACCTCGGCCGGGATCACCTTCGTGCTCACCGCGGCGATCGTCGTCTGCGCGCTGCGGGTGCTGCGCATGGGCGTGTGGGTCAGCCCGCGCGGCCTGCGCCAGGTCTGCTTCCTGGTGACGCGCACGGTGCCCTGGGAGCGTGTGGTCTCGCTGCGGACCGCGCAGCAGCCGGTGCGCTGGCTGGGCATGCCCCGCACGGTGCAGGGGCAGGCGCTGACGCTGGTCCGGAACGACCGCGCCCCCGACGACACTCCCCCGCTGCTGACCACGCACTCGCTGGACTTCCTGAACCGCCCCGCCGGGTTCGACCGGGCCTCGGACACGATCGAGGCGTGGGCCGCGGAGTACCGGCGGGGCTGAGCCCGTCAGGCGGGGAGGTGCCGCCCGTCGTGCAGGGCGATGGCGCGCTGCATCGTCTTACGGGCGCGCGGGGTGTCGCGGGCGTCGTGATAGGCGACGGCGAGCCGGAACCAGCTCCGCCAGTCGTCCGGGGCGGCCTCGGTCTCGGCCCGGCGCCGGGCGAACACCTCGTCGGCCGAGTCGCGGTCGATCCGGCCGTCCGGGGTGCGGCGCAGTTCGTCGACGGGCAGGCCGCCCTCGGCCTCCAGTTCGGCGGCGAGCTGGTTGGCCCGGCGGACGAACTGGGTGTTCTTCCAGAGGAACCAGATGCCGATGACCGGCAGGATCAGCACGGCCACGCCGAAGGTGACGGTGAGGAGCGTGCCGGACTGGATGAGCATCACGCCCCGGCTGCCGACCAGGACGAAGTAGAAGACCAGGACGGCGGCCGTGACGAGGTAGGTGATCTTCGCGCGCATGAGGTGTGGGTACTCAGCCCAGGTCCAGGAAGTGTTCGAGGCCGAAGGTGAGGCCCGGAGCGGACCCGACCCGGCGCACACCGAGCAGGATGCCCGGCATGAAGCTGCTGTGGTGCAGCGAGTCGTGGCGGAGGGTGAGGGTCTCGCCCTCGCCGCCGAGGAGGACCTCCTGGTGGGCCAGGAGGCCGCGCAGCCGGACCGCGTGCACGGGCACCCCGTCCACGTCCGCGCCCCGGGCGCCGTCCAGCGCGGTGGCCGTGGCGTCCGGGGCCTCGGCGGTGCCGGCCTTGCGGCGGGCCTCGGCGATGAGCTGGGCGGTGCGGGTGGCGGTGCCGGAGGGGGCGTCCACCTTGTTCGGGTGGTGCAGCTCGACGACCTCGACGGACTCGAAGTACGGTGCGGCTACTTGCGCGAACTTCATGGTGAGGACGGCGCCGATGGAGAAGTTCGGGGCGATGAGCACGCCCGCCTCCGGGGACTGGCCGAGCCAGCCCTTCAGCTGCGCGAGGCGCTCGTCGGTCCAGCCGGTGGTGCCGACGACCGCGTGGATGCCGTGGCGCACGCAGAAGTCGAGGTTGCCCATGACCGAGGCCGGGGTGGTGAGGTCGACGGCGACCTGGGCGCCGGCGTCCACCAGCGTCTCCAGCTTGTCGCCCCGGCCGAGGGAGGCCACCAGCTCCATGTCCTCGGCGGCCTCGACGGCCCGTACCGCCTCGGAGCCGATACGGCCGCCTCCGCCGAGGACCGCCACGCGCAGCTTGCTCATCTCTTCGTTTCCTTACCGCAGTTGAGGGACCGGGGGGTCAGGCGACCGCGTCGTTCAGCCGGGCGGCCTGCTTGTCCTTCAGCGGGCCTATGACCGACAGCGACGGGCGCTGTCCCAGGATGTCGCGGGCGACGGAACGGACCTCGTCCGGGGTCACCGCGGTGATCCGGGCCAGCATGTCGTCCACCGACATGTGGTCGCCCCAGCACAGCTCGCTCTTGCCGATACGGTTCATCAGCGCGCCGGTGTCCTCCAGGCCGAGGACGGTGCCGCCCTTCAGCTGGCCGATGGCCCGGTTGACCTCGTCGTCGCTGAGACCGTTCGCGGCGACCTGGTCCAGCTCGTCGCGGCAGATCTTCAGCACGTCGTGCACCTGGCTCGGGCGGCAGCCCGCGTACACCCCGAAGAGGCCGCAGTCGGCGAAGCCGGAGGTGTAGGAGTACACGCTGTAGGCCAGGCCGCGCTTCTCGCGGACCTCCTGGAAGAGCCGGGAGGACATGCCGCCGCCGAGGGCGGTGTTGAGCACGCTCATGGCCCAGCGGCGGTCGTCGGTGCGGGCGAGGCCGGGCATGCCGAGGATGACGTGGGCCTGCTCGGTCTTGCGGCCGACCAGTTCGACACGGCCCGCGGTGCGGATGGTGCGGCTGCCCTCGCGCGGGGCGATGGGCTGGGCACCGTTGTCCCGCAGGGCGCCGGACTTCTCGAAGGCGGCGCGGACCTGGCGGACGACCGTGGCGTGGTCGATGTTGCCTGCGGCGGCGACGACGAGGTGCGTCGGGTCGTAGTGCTTCTTGTAGAAGCGGCGGATGCGGTCGGCGGTGAGGGCGTTGACGGTGTCGACCGTGCCGAGGACCGGGCGGCCGAGCGCGTTGTCGCCGAACATGGTGTGCGCGAACAGGTCGTGCACGCAGTCGCCGGCGTCGTCCTCGGTCATGGCGATCTCTTCGAGGATGGCGCCGCGTTCGACGTCGACGTCCTCCTCGCGGATCAGCGAGCCGGTCAGCATGTCGCACACCACGTCGATGGCGAGCGGCAGGTCGGTGTCGAGTACGCGTGCGTAGTAGCACGTGTACTCCTTGGCCGTGAACGCGTTCATCTCGCCGCCGACGGCGTCGACGGCGGCGGAGATGTCGAGGGCGGAGCGCTTGTCGGTGCCCTTGAAGAGCAGGTGCTCCAGGTAGTGCGTGGCGCCGTTCAGCGCGGGGGTCTCGTCGCGGGAGCCGACGTGCGCCCAGATGCCGAAGGTGGCCGAGCGCACGGAGGGCAGGGTCTCGGTGACGATGCGCAGGCCACCGGGGAGGGTGGTCCGGCGGACGGTGCCGATGCCGTCTTGGCCCTTGATGAGGGTTTGGGTACGGGCGACGGCCCGCGCCTCCGAGGAGGTGCGGGCCGTCGCCTTGAAGCTACGGGACGTCACTGGTCGGCGTCGTCCTTCTTGTCGTCCGAGCCGTCCTCGCCCTCGATCACGGGGATGAGGGAGAGCTTGCCGCGGGAGTCGATCTCGGCGATCTCGACCTGGACCTTCTGGCCCACACCGAGGACGTCCTCGACGTTCTCCACGCGCTTGCCGCCGGCGAGCTTGCGGATCTGCGAGATGTGCAGCAGACCGTCCTTGCCGGGGAGCAGGGAGACGAACGCGCCGAAGGTGGTGGTCTTCACGACCGTACCCAGGTAGCGCTCGCCGACCTCGGGCATCGTCGGGTTGGCGATGCCGTTGATCGTGGCGCGGGCGGCCTCGGCGGAGGGGCCGTCGGCGGCACCGATGTAGATGGTGCCGTCGTCCTCGATCGTGATCTCGGCGCCGGTGTCCTCCTGGATCTGGTTGATCATCTTGCCCTTCGGGCCGATGACCTCACCGATCTTGTCCACCGGGATCTTGACGGTGATGATCCGCGGGGCGTGCGGGGACATCTCGTCGGGCCGGTCGATGGCCTCCATCATCACGTCGAGGATGTGGAGACGGGCGTCGCGGGCCTGCTTGAGGGCCGCGGCCAGGACAGACGCCGGGATGCCGTCCAGCTTGGTGTCGAGCTGGAGGGCGGTCACGAAGTCCTTGGTGCCGGCGACCTTGAAGTCCATGTCGCCGAAGGCGTCCTCCGCACCGAGGATGTCGGTGAGGGTGACGTAGTGCGTCTCGCCGTCGGCCTGCTCGGAGATCAGGCCCATGGCGATACCGGCGACGGGGGCCTTGAGCGGCACACCGGCGTTCAGCATCGACATGGTGGAGGCGCAGACCGAGCCCATGGACGTCGAACCGTTGGAGCCGAGGGCCTCGGACACCTGGCGGATCGCGTAGGGGAACTCCTCGCGCGTCGGCAGCACCGGCACGAGGGCGCGCTCGGCGAGGGCGCCGTGGCCGATCTCGCGGCGCTTCGGGGAGCCGACGCGGCCGGTCTCGCCGACGGAGTACGGCGGGAAGTTGTAGTTGTGCATGTAGCGCTTGCGCGTCACCGGGGAGAGGGTGTCGAGCTGCTGCTCCATGCGGAGCATGTTCAGGGTGGTGATGCCCAGGATCTGGGTCTCGCCACGCTCGAACAGCGCCGAACCGTGCACGCGCGGGATGGCCTCGACCTCGGCGGCGAGCGTACGGATGTCCGTGACGCCGCGGCCGTCGATGCGCTTCTTCTCCTTGATCACACGCTCGCGGACCAGCTGCTTGGTCAGCGCGCGGTAAGCGGCGGAGATCTCCTTCTCGCGGCCCTCGAACTCCGGCAGGAGCTTCTCGGCGGCCAGACCCTTGACGCGGTCAAGCTCGGCCTCGCGCTCCTGCTTGCCGGCGATGGTGAGCGCCTGGGCCAGCTCGGGCTGCACGGCCTTCTTCAGGGCCTGGTACACGTCGTCCTGGTAGTCCAGGAAGATCGGGAACTCGCCCTCGGGCTTGGCGGCCTTGGAGGCGAGGTCGGCCTGCGCGCGGCAGAGGACCTTGATGAAGGGCTTGGCGGCCTCGAGACCGGCGGCCACGACCTCCTCGGTGGGCGCCTCGGCGCCGCCCTCGACCAGCTTGATCGTCTGGTCGGTGGCCTCGGCCTCGACCATCATGATCGCGACGTCGCCGTCCTCCAGGACGCGGCCGGCGACCACCATGTCGAAGACGGCGTCCTCGAGCTCGGTGTGCGTCGGGAACGCGACCCACTGGCCGCGGATCAGCGCGACGCGGACGCCGCCGATCGGGCCGGAGAAGGGCAGGCCGGCGAGCTGCGTCGACGCGGACGCGGCGTTGATCGCCACGACGTCGTACAGGTGGTCCGGGTTGAGGGCCATGATCGTGGCGACGACCTGGATCTCGTTGCGCAGGCCCTTCTTGAAGGACGGGCGCAGCGGGCGGTCGATCAGGCGGCAGGTGAGGATCGCGTCCTCGGAGGGGCGGCCCTCACGGCGGAAGAAGCTGCCGGGGATCTTGCCGGCCGCGTACATCCGCTCCTCGACGTCCACCGTGAGGGGGAAGAAGTCGAGCTGGTCCTTGGGGGCCTTGGAGGCGGTGGTGGCCGACATCACCATGGTGTCGTCGTCCAGGTACGCCACGGCGGAGCCGGCGGCCTGCTTGGCCAGGCGGCCCGTCTCGAAGCGGATGGTGCGGGTGCCGAAGGAACCGTTGTCGATGACGGCCTCGGCGTAGTGGGTCTCGTTCTCCACTAGCGTTCTCTCCTCGTCTTCGTCCCGCTCGCCCGTGTGGCGGAGGGACGGTGGTGGGAGAAGCGCTCCGTCTGGTGCGGGCCGGTCTTCGATCGAAGCACCCAGGGGCTCTCTTCCCCCCTGGGGGCCACTACCGAGGACCGGCGGCGGCGCGGTGCGCGTCTCCTCGTTATGTGTCGTACGTGATGCGTTGTGCCAACACCCTACAAAGGGGGAGTGACAGTCCGCACGTTTCCGTACCTGCGGCGGGGGTGGACGGTGGGTCCGTACCCGCGGAAAAGCAAAAGGGAGCGGCTCCCGAACTGGTCCGGGAACCGCTCCCTCATGGCGACTTACTTGGCGCCGGCCGCACCGCGGCGGATGCCGAGGCGGTCGACCAGGGCGCGGAAGCGCTGGATGTCCTTCTTGGCCAGGTACTGCAGCAGGCGGCGACGCTGGCCGACCAGGATCAGCAGACCACGGCGGGAGTGGTGGTCGTGCTTGTGGGCCTTGAGGTGCTCGGTCAGGTCGGAGATCCGGCGCGACAGCATGGCGACCTGGACCTCGGGGGAGCCGGTGTCGCCCTCCTTCTGGCCGAACTCGGCGATGATCTGCTTCTTCGTAGCGGCGTCGAGAGACACGCGTACTCCTCATGGTGGTTGCCGCCGAGTGCCCCCGGTCTGAATCTCGGGGGAGCTTCCGTTACTCGGGAGGCGGGGACTCGCTGAGCGCGGCCTCCGGGGCTGGTGCTCCGGGGGTGCGTACACGAACGGCCGTCACTCAGGGTACCAGGGCCGTCCGGGGCCTCTTCACTGCGCCTGTCCGGCCTTCTTCAGGGGGCCTAGCCCACCATCGAGCGTACGTCCGCGAGGACGCCGAGGGTGGCGAGGCACAGGGGGGCCAGGGCGAGCAGGACGGCACCCTCGGCGAGATCGAGGAAGCGGCCCCAGAACGGGGACAGGCCCTTGGTGGGAACGATCAGGCCGATCGCGGTGATCAGTACGGCGCCCGCGGCGACGGCCGCCGTCAGCCAGGCGGTGCGCAGGTCGAGGGCGCCTCGGTCCTGGTGCAGCACGAAGTCGGTGAGGTCCGCGTGCGGCGGGTTCAGGGCGAGGCCGAGCAGCAGCAGGGCGATGGCGGCGAGGCCGGCGACCAGCACGCAGGACACCTGGGCGGTGTAGCGGAACAGCCGCGCGCGGATCAGCATGGCGAGGCCGGTGGTGAGGGCGAGGAGCTGACCCCAGACGTTGTCGCAGAAGCCGAGGACGGCGGCGGAGGCGACGACCAGGGCCGCCGTGCCGCCGACCAGGCCGAGCAGCATCTCGTGGCCGCGCCGGGCCTGGGCGGCGACGAGGTCGGCGTCGAGCGGTTCGGCGTCGGCGCCCTGCGCGGTGTCCGGGTCGAAGGCGTCGTCGGTGGCGGAGTGCGGCGAGGCGTAGCCGATGGGCAGCCGGGCGAAGCGGGCGGAGAGGCCGGGCAGGAAGGCGACGAGGCCGACGGCGACGGGGGCGCACACGGCGGCGGTCGCGGTGGCGGAGGCGCCGGTGAGCAGGGCCACGAAGGTGGCCACGGTGCCGACGGCCGCCAGGAAGGAGGCGGCGACGAAGGGGGCGTCCCCGCCGGGGGTGAGCGCCACCAGGACGACCGAGGCGATCAGTACGGCCACGCAGCCGAGCATGAACTGGAGCTTGCCCGGCCCCTGCGCGGCCGGTGCGCCGATGACGCCGGAGCCGGCGATCATCAGCAGCGGCAGCGCGCCGAGGCCGACGGCCACGGCGGCGCCCCGGTCGCCGTAGACCCGCGCGCGGACTCCGGCGAAGGCGGTGAGGAGCACACCGAGGCCGCCGGCGATGACGCCGGGCAGGCCGTGCATGTCGTGGCGGACGGGGTCGGCGTACCAGAGGACGAAGCCGGTCAGCAGGATCAGCAGGGCGCCGCCCGCGAGTCCGGCGACGCGCAGCAGGTCCTCGCTCCACAGGTGCCGGTCGCGGACGACGGCGGAGGCGACGGCGTCGGAGACGTCGTCGTAGACGGCGGGCGGCAGGGACTCGGCGAAGGGGCGCAGGCTCAGCACCTCGCCGTCCAGGACGCCTTCGTCGGCGAGGGTGCGGGCGCTGTCGAGGACGCGGCCGTCGCGGCGGACCAGGTGGTAGCCGGCCGGGGTGCCGACCTCCTGGGTCTGGCCGGTCAGCCGCAGTATCTCCGGGTAGATGTCGGCGACGGCGATGTCCACCGGGAGCGCCACGTCGATGCGGCTGTCGGGTGCCACGACCGTGACCCTGCTGAATCCCGTCGCCGCTGTCGTAGTCACCTTCACAGACCCCCTGTTCGCGGATGCGCACGCTGCGGGCGTCACCCTACCGGGGCCCGGTGTCAGTGGTGACCAGTAGGATCGCCGGCAAGCGGAGGACGACCGTCGCCACGGGGGTGCCGGTGATCAACCGATCGTCCGCGCAGGAGGATTGACGCTCCGGTGAGCCAGCTCGTCATCAAGCGCCCGCCTCGTGCGCTGCCGCCCGAAGTCGCTTCGGAAGAGGTGCAATTGGAGGCTCCTCCCGAGCTGCCGCGCGGGCAGCAGGAGGGCATGCTGATGCAGGTCCTGCCGACCCTCGGCATGGGCTCCTCCGTGGTGTTCTACTTCGCATCCCCGAACGCCCATCCGTTCATGCGGATCATGGGTGTGGTCATGCTCGTGTCCACGGCCGCGATGGTGGTCTCGCAGATCGTCCGGCACCGTCGCGGTACGCAAGGGCAAATGGCCGACGTTCGCCGCGACTACCTCCGTTACCTGGCCCAGACGCGGCGCACGGTACGCAAGACCGCCCTGCGCCAGCGGGACGCGCAGCTCTATCTGCACCCCGCCCCCGAGCAGTTGTGGTCGCTGGTCGCCGAGGGCAGCCGGGTGTGGGAACGGCGGGTGGCGGACGAGGACTTCGGGCAGGTCCGGATCGGCCTGGGCCCGCAGCAGCTGGCCACTCCCCTGATGGCGCCGCAGACCGCCCCGGTGGACGAGCTGGAGCCGCTGTGCGCGGGCGCGATGCAGCGATTCCTTTCGGTGCACGGCCAGTTGGACGGCCTCCCGGTCGCGCTGTCGCTGCGCGCCTTCTACCACGTGACCGTCTCCGGCGACGCCGAGCGCGCGCAGTCCGCCGCGCGCGCCCTGGTCGCGCAGGCGACGACTCTGCACTCCCCCGACGACCTGATCGTGGCCGTGGTGGCCTCGCGGGGCGCGGCGGAGCGCTGGGACTGGACGAAGTGGCTGCCGCACTGCCAGTTGCCGGGCCAGTTCGACGGCGCGGGCACCCGCAGGCTGTTCAGCGACGACCTCGGTGAGCTGGAGCAGTCGCTGGCCGGCCGACTGGAGGAGCGGCCGCGGTTCAGCCGGGGCGGGCAGCCGCTGCTGGACCAGCCGCACATCCTGGTGGTCCTCGACGGCGGCATCGTGCCGCCGTCGTCGGTGTTCGCGGCCGCCGAGGGCCTCCAGGGCGTGACGATCGTGGAGGTCGTGTCCGGCGAGCTGGACATCCCGCGCGGTGACCTCTCCATCGTGGTGCGCCCGGAGCGGCTGCGGCTGGACTCCGGTGGTGACGTGGCCTTCGAGGGCACGCCGGACGGGCTGTCGCTGCCCGGCGCCGAGGCGCTGGCCCGGCAGCTCGCCCCGTTGCGGATGGGCGGCGGGGACGACGACGAACCGCTGCTGTCCAACCTGGACTTCACCGATCTGCTCGGCCTCGGGGACGCCGCCTCGGTGGACGTGCGGCGTACCTGGCGGCCGCGCTCGATGTCGGAGCGGCTGCGGGTGCCGATCGGCGTCGGCGAGGACGGCCAGCCGGTGATGCTGGACCTGAAGGAGGCCGCGCAGGACGGCATGGGCCCGCACGGCCTGTGCGTGGGCGCGACCGGTTCCGGCAAGTCGGAGCTGCTGCGCACCCTGGTGCTGGGCCTGGCGGTCACGCACTCCTCGGAGACGCTGAACTTCGTCCTCGCGGACTTCAAGGGCGGCGCCACTTTCGCGGGCATGTCCCAGATGCCGCACGTCGCGGCCGTGATCACCAACCTCTCCGACGACCTCACCCTGGTCGACCGCATGGGCGACGCGATCCGGGGCGAACTCCAGCGCCGTCAGGAGCTGCTGCGGGCGGCGGGCAACTACGCCAACATCCACGACTACGAGAAGGCGCGCGCGGCCGGTGCCCCGCTGGAGCCGCTGGCCTCGCTGGTCCTGGTGATCGACGAGTTCAGCGAACTCCTCACCGCCAAGCCCGACTTCATCGACATGTTCATCCAGATCGGCCGCATCGGCCGCTCCCTGGGCGTGCATCTGCTGCTCGCCTCGCAGCGGTTGGAGGAGGGGCGGCTGCGCGGTCTGGACACCTATCTGTCGTACCGGGTCGGTCTGCGGACGTTCTCCGCGGCCGAGTCCCGGGCGGCGCTCGGGGTGCCGGACGCGTACCACCTGCCGTCGGTGCCCGGTTCCGGGTATCTGAAGTTCGGTACGGACGAGATGACCCGCTTCAAGGCGGCGTACGTCTCGGGCACGTACCGCGCGGGCGGTGCCGAGGTCAGCCAGGGCAGCGCGCCGGTGGAGCGCCGTCCCGCGCGGTTCACGGCGCTGCCGGTGCCGATGGCGTACGCGGCGCCCGATCCGGCCGAGGAGCGGGCGCGGGCCGCGCGCGCGGAGGACGACGCGCTCGCGGACACGGTGCTGGACGTGGTCGTGCAGCGCCTCGACGGCCAGGGCGTGCCCGCGCACCAGGTGTGGCTGCCCCCGCTGGACGAGGCGCCCGCGCTGGACCACCTGCTGCCCGCGCTGTCGGTCTCGCCCGAGCGGGGTCTGCACGCGCCGGAGTACCCGCGCGCGGGCGCGCTGACCGTGCCGCTGGGCCTGATCGACAAGCCCTTCGAGCAGAAGCGCGAGGTGCTGTACCGGGACTTCTCCGGCGCGGCCGGCCACATGATGGTCGTCGGCGGCCCTCAGTCGGGCAAGTCGACGCTGCTGCGCTCACTGGTGTCGTCGTTCGCGCTGACCCACACCCCGCTGGAGACGCAGTTCTACTGCCTGGACTTCGGTGGCGGCGGTCTCTCCTCCCTGGCGGACCTCCCGCACGTGGGCGGGGTCGCGTCCCGGCTGGACCCGGAGCGGGTGCGCCGTACGGTCGCCGAGGTCGCGGGCATCCTCAACCGGCGCGAGCAGTTCTTCCGCACCGCCGGCATCGACTCCGTCGCCACCTACCGCAGGCGCCGCGCGGCGGGTGAACTGCCGGGCGAGGCATGGGGGGACGTGTTCCTGGTCATCGACGGCTGGGGCAATTTCAAGACGGAGTACGAGGGCCTGGAGGGTGTCGTCAACGACATCGCGGGCCGGGGTCTCGGCTACGGCATCCATGTCGTCGTCTCCGCGTCGCGCTACATGGAGGTCCGCGCGGCCCTCAAGGACCAGATCCTCAGCCGGCTCGAACTGCGGCTGGGTGACCCGATGGACTCCGAGTTCGACCGCAAGGTGGCGGTGAACGTCCCGGCGGGCGTGCCGGGGCGCGGCCAGGTCGCGGAGAAGCTGCACTTCATGACGGCGCTCCCCCGCGTCGACGGTTCCTCGTCGGCGGGCGACCTCTCCGAGGCGACGGCCGCGTTGGTCCAGCGGGTCAAGGCCGGCTGGGAGGGCCCCGCCGCTCCGACGGTGCGGCTGCTGCCGCGCAAGCTGCCGGCCGGCCAGCTTCCCAAGGGCTTCGAGTTCCCGCAGGCGGGCATCGCGATCGGCATCGACGAGGCCAACCTGGAGCCGGTCTTCGTCGACCTGGACACCGACCCGTTCTTCCTGGTCTTCGGGGAGAGCGAGTCCGGCAAGACCAACCTGCTGCGGCTGATCGCCAAGCAGATCGCGGAGCGATACACCCCGGCGGAGGCCCGCATCGTCGTCGGTGACTACCGGCGCACCATGCTGGAGGCGGTCGGCGAGGAGCACCTGCTGGAGTACGCGCCGATGGCCTCGGCGATGCAGGTCCACATGGACGCGATCCGGCAGTTCATGGAGATGCGCGCGCCGAAGCCGGACATCACCCCGCAGCAGTTGCGCGACCGCAGCTGGTGGAGCGGCCCGCAACTCTTCGTCATCATCGACGACTACGAGCTGGTGGCGACCAACTCCGGCAACCCGCTGAGTCAGTTGGTCGAGCATCTGCCGTTCGCGCGGGACGTCGGCGTGAAGTTCATCATCGCCCGCAGCCAGGCGGGGGCCTCGCGGGCCATGTACGAGACGTTCATGCAGCGGGTGAAGGAGCTCGGCGCACAGGGCGTCGTCCTTTCGGGCGACCCCAGCGAGGGCGACATCCTCGGCACGGTACGGGCGCGTCCCATGCCGCCGGGGCGTGGCGTGTTCGTTTCCCGCAAGCGCGGAACGTCCCTTATTCAGCTGGGGTTGCTTCCGCAACGCCATTAGAGTGATCGATGGAAACCACCCCCCGTTCCTGCGTTCGAACGAGCGAAGGGACGGGGATGACACGGGGAGAACGGGGAGGCGGCCGAGGTGAGTTCGGACGGGGGCGGCAAGGTTCCTGACACGGGGACCGGCTTCGACACCCTGGCGGGGGTCAATCCGGCGATGGCGCTGGACATCCAGCACAACGCCATGAAGAGCTTCAAGAAGCGGGTCGACGCGCTGCTGATCGAGCTGGACAAGTCGGAGGCGGCACCGGGCAAGGTCGGCGAGGACCGGCTGCCGCGGGCCCGGCTCGGGGCGTCCACCTTCAAGGAGGCGCAGTTCCTCCACGACTCGTACACCATCGTCCACGACGAGTTGGAGAACCTCTCCAAGGCACTCAGCGCCCAGATCGAAAGCATGAGCCTCGCGGTCCACGCCTCCCGCGTGGGCTACGAGAACCTCGACGAGGACATCAAGGCGCGGATGCGGGCGGTGAACGCGGAGGCGGAGAAGTATTACGACTCGGCGCGGGATCCTTATGCGCGGCACGCGAAGGGCTCGGCTGCGGCCAAGCCGGGCGCAGGAGAGTCCAAGGAGGGACTGTCGTGAGCGAGCAGAAGCAGCCGAAGCCCGGCCGTACGGACTTCGAGTCCATGACGCATGAGCAGCTCGCGGCCATGCTCGACTCCGCCGACCGGGAGTCGGCGGCCCACCTCGCCTCCAAGCTGCACAAGGCGTCGTCGACGATCAGCAAGATCGGCGACGACCTGATGAAGCACGTCAAAGATCTGGAGTGGCAGGGCAAGGCCGGCGACTCCTTCAGGGACTGGGGCGGCCACACCGCGAGCGCGACCCTCCGGCTCGGCGAGTACGCGGGGGCGGCGTCGCAGTGGATGAGCGAGGTCTCGCAGGCCATCGCCGAAGCGAAGTCATCCATGCCGGCCACATCGGAGACGACCAAGGCAAAGGCCGTGCTGGCCGACGCCCACAAAACGATCGACGCGGCGAAGCTGCCGGGGGCGCGGAACGACCCTGACGCCCGTAAGGCAGCCGCGACCGCCCATTCCGACGCGACCGCCGCCCAGACCCATATCGACGCGACCCGTCAGGACGCCATCCAGCAGATGCGGAAGCTGGCGGAGTCGTATGAGCATTCAGCCGCGCAGATAAACAGCATCACGCCTCCTACATTTGCGCCGGCGTCGGGGCGAACGGGAGATGCTGAGTGGTGGGTCAGTGACGAGCGGGTGGTCCCCGGCAGGTCCACCGAGTACGCCGGGCACCGCACTTCAGACGCGGCCAGTTCTCCAGCCGGCTCCAGGGGAATCGCGCGGTCTTCCGGCGTACACCACGCCGGCTCTGTCCTCGACGCGCCGACACGTTCAAGTGGCCACACCACTGTTCGCCCTGAGCCTGTGTCCCTGAACATCGACAGCGCCGATACGCTCCCACGCACGTCGGCGCCGCCCGCCACGACAGTGGGTCCGACTCTGCCGCAGCGTGAGGTGGCGACGCCGGGGCTGCCGGTCGGCTTGCCGTCGACCTTCACCGGAGGTGGCCGCGTCCCCGGAGCGGGGCTGCCGTCCCGAACGCCCGGCATCGGCCGGCTCCCGCAGGTGCCCGGTCTGGCGAAGCCGATCGAAGGTATGACACGCATGCCTCGGGACTCGGGCATCGTCGGCGGCCGACCGGTCAGCGCAACTGGTCGGTCGGCAAACGGGATTCCACGGGGAACCGTCATCGGAAGCGAGAACGGGCAGGGGCGCACCCCTCTCGGTCGCGCCATCTCGCCCGGCTCCGTGGAAGGAGCTCGCTCCGCAGGGGCCATGGGCGGCTCGGGCCGTCGGCTCGCGTCCGAGACGGGAGGGGTTCTCGGGGGGCGTTCCGGTCAGCCGGGTCGGCCCGGCGGTCGTCCCTTCACCTCGGGAGGCTCCGGACTCGTTCGCCCGTCAGCCAAGGGCAGCAACCAGGCACAGACCTCCCAGGTCGGCCGCACCGGTGCCCCAGGCAGGCCCGCCGACTCGCGCAAGTCTCAGGAGCACGACAAGCGGCCGGACTATCTCGTGGAAGACGAGGAGACCTGGACCAGAGACGGGCGCCGGACTCTGCCCCCCGTTGTCGACTGAGTCCGCCCCAATCAACCCCAGGAAGGCACATGCGTACCAGAGGCATGCAGCGCCGTCGAGTCACCTCCACGGCGGCGGCCGCTCTCGGCCTGCTACTCGTCGGTCTCTCGACAGGTCCCGCGCAGGCGGAGTCCATCCGGGCGCAGCAGTGGTACCTCGATGCCATGCGCGCACCCGAGATCTGGAAGTCGAGTACAGGGCGCGGAATGACGGTTGCCCTCATTGACTCCGGAGTCGACGGGTCACTCGCCGATCTCAAGGGCCAGGTCCTGGACGGGAAGGACTTCTCCTCGTTGCGCGGCGACGAGCACACCGACGTCGTGGGCCACGGCACGTCGATGGCCGCGATAATCGCGGCCACGGGAGCACGCGGAGGGGCAAACGCCTCGTACGGGCTCGCGCCGGGAGCAAAGATCCTGCCCATCCGGATGCTGGACAGCCAAGAAGTAGTCGGTCGGATGGATGCCAATACGGAGTACTCGAAGAAGTTGACACAGGCGATCCGCTACGCCGCCGACTCCAAGGCACAGATCATCAACATGTCGTTGGCGCTGAGCGACTCACGTGATCGCCACGACGTCGGCACTCCCGAACTGGCCGCTGCCGTCCGATACGCCTTGTCCAAGGGGAAGCTGCTCTTCGCGGGGGTCGGCAACAGGGGCGACAAGGAGAATCTGCCTTCTTACCCGGCTTCAACCCCTGGCGTGGTCGGAGTCGGAGCGGTGGATCGGGATGTCAAGGTGGCTGCGTTTTCCCAAAGGGGACCCGAGGTCGACATAGTCGCTCCGGGCGTGGACATGTTCCACGCCTGTACTTCCGCGACTCGGCTCTGCGAGTCGCGAGGTACTAGTGACGCCACCGCGATCGCCTCAGCCTCTGCCGCTCTCATATGGTCGGCTCACCCCGACTGGACCAACAACCAGGTCCTGCGCGTCATGCTGGGCACGCTGGCCAAGCCCGCGAACGGCGAGAACAGGACCGACCTCCTCGGCTACGGCGCTATACGCCCCCGGCGCGCGTTCACCGAGCCCGTGGACCCCGGCCCAGCCGACGTCTACCCCCTCCCCGACCTGGCCGCAGCAGCCGCCAAGTCCCCCTCCCCCGAGGCACCCAAGCCCACGGCTCCCGCCAAGCACGAGAAGGCGGCGCCGAAGTCGAGTGACGGTGGAAACGCCCTCCTCTGGACCGGCGTAGGCGTAGCGGCCGCGCTGCTGATCGGCGCGGTGGTCACCGCCGGCATACTCCGCTCCCGCCGCCGCTCGTCCGCGACACCGCCCCCTCCCGCCTATCCCCCGTACGTCCCGGCCCAGGGCCCGTACAACCACCCCCCGGCGGACCCGCAGCACCACCCGGAGCAGAGGCAGTGAGCGGGCCGGTGTCACCGACCGCCTCAGTCGTCTCGTCCGCGCAGAGAGAAGACGTACATGTCGTTCGATGAGATGTGGGGTCAGGCGCGCACCACGGCGGCCGCCAGACAGCACAGCAGCATGCGGTTGAACCACGTCCCCACGGACCCGGGCGAGGGAGGGGACGGCAAGAAGCTCGTCGCGGACGCCGGCTTCCTCCGTCACCGGGCGAAGAGCGCGGACACCGCCCGCACCGAGTTCGTGAAGACGGACGACGCCGCGAGCAAGGAGACCGGTCAGGTGGCCGGCAGTTTGAAGGGCTTCAAGTCGGGCCCGGCGTTCACCACGTTCATGACCAGGTGGCGCGGCCAGGTCGACTACGTGGAGAACCTGCTGAAGAACGATGTCGCCGGCGCCCTCCGCACCAGCGCCAATGAGTACGCCGCGCGCGAGCAGCAGGAAAAGGCCCGCCACAGCAGGGAACGCCTGAAGTAACGGGCACGAACGGGGATCACATGCTGGACTATCACACCCTTCTCCACGCCGACTTCACCGAGTTGTCCGAGGCGGTGAACAAGTGGCGCAAGCTGCCCGAGGGCTTCAAGAAGGTCCACACCCAGTACTCCAACACCGTGGAGAAGGACCTGGAGGGCTCGGACTGGAAGGGCGCGGGCGCCACCGCCGCGCTCGGCAAGGTGCGGTACGTCGGCAAGCAGATCACCGCCGCGGCGGACGAGGCGCAGGACGTCTACAAGCTGCTGGACGACGCCCACGAGGTTCTCGCCGGCGCGCAGAGGAAGCTGAAGAACCTCACGCATGACATCGAGAGCGACAAGTACCTCTCGATCAAGCCGTCCGGTGAGGTGTACTTCGACCCGCCTGCGGACACCCCGACCGAGAACCTGGCCGCGCTGAACAAGGGCTACCAGGAGTCGCTCCAGGCGTACCGCAGCGGTATCCGCTCCGCGCTGGACACCGCAACGGAGGCCGACGAGACGTTGCACTGGGCGCTCACTCAGGACCGCAACGGCCGTGGCAAGGGCTTCAACCCGAACAGCTACGACAGCATCGCCGCGGCCAAGAAGGGGCGCGAGCAGGCGGACCGGGACCTGCGGGAACTGGAGAAGCTGACCGGCAAGCGGAGCAAGCTGGGGATGGCGTCCGCGCTGGAATCCCTCGATCCGGCCGAGCTGCGGCGTATCAACACCCTGCTCAGCCAGCACGAGGGCGATCCGTACTTCGCCGAGAAGTTCGCCACCCACCTCGGCGGCAAGGGAACGCTCGAACTCTGGACGCGGATCGCCGACCGGGTGCAGACGGGCGATGCCCAGACGAAGGCGTCCGCCGACATCCAGAAGTCCCTGAGCTTCACCCTCGCCACCGCGTCCCACGTCGACAGCCCGGCCATGGACCACTGGAAACGCGACGTCCTCGCCCAGGGCTCCCACCAGATCGACTACCTCGACATGGCCCGCGGCACGACCCAGAAGGGCCCCTTCGGCTTCCAGGTCATGAGCAGCCTCATGCGCTACGGCTCCTACGACCGCGAATTCCTCAACGACTACGGCCACAAACTCATCGCCTACGAAAAGTCCCACAAAGACGACAAGCCGAACGAACTGTGGCGAGCCGAGGGCGACCCTTCCCCCTACCTCAACTTCGACTCCAAGAACGACCAGGGCGTCGACCCGATGGCGGGGTACATGGAGGCGCTGGGGCATAACCCGGACGCCGCGAAGGATCTTTTCTATTCGAAGGAGTGGGACGCCAAAACGAAGGTCGATCCCGACCTGCAGTACCTGCTTGAGAAGCGTGAATGGATTAACGGCAATCCCTTTGCCAAGGATCAGGCGGGTTACGGGTACGACGAACTCGGGCACGCCCTGGAAGCAGCGACCCTGGGAACTCCGTACGACGCTTCGGACGGAACCCTGCACAGGGACGCCAAAACAGTGAACATCATGGAGCAAGTGGCGCGCTCTGTTGGCGAGAAGAGCGATCTTCTCGAGCACAAGCCTGGACTCAGCGACAGCCTGGCTCGCATGGGAGCCGGCTACATGGACGACCTGAATTGGTCTGCGATGGACGAGGGCGGACGAGGCTCAGTTCTTGGTCGCGACCGACTGTTCCACCACGACGGCACCGATCACCTCAATCTCCGTAGCACGACCGCGAATAACTTCCTTTACAACGTCGCACGAGAGGAGGACGGCTACAAGATTCTTTCGTCCGCCCAGCAGGCATTCACACTGGGCGGCATGGAAGCCTATCGAGATGCGCCAGAAGATGCGCAGAAGGTCATCATGAACGGTGGCTACGTTCACGGCGTGCTGGACGAGGCACGCATCTCGGCTGTCGACAAGCAGTTCAAGGATGCTACCGAAAAGATCAACGACAAGCTCGGCGAGTCAGCGGAGTGGAAGAAGTTCGGCGTCAGTCAGGGAGTAGGGCTGGCGACTGGCCTCGTCCTGCTCCCCGTGGGTGGGCCGGCGGTCTCGGCAGCGGCAGCATTCGTTGTTCCCACTTTGGTCGAAGGAGCAGCCAGTGCTGCGGAAACTCAATGGGGGGTAGAGATCGACAGGGAGACGAAGGAAAAGGAGGCGGACCTTTCTGACAAGAACCGAATGACGGCCCAGCGTTTCAGCGAACTCGGCACTCTACGGGCTACGAAACCTGCACTGCTCTACATGCAGCAGCATGACGGAAAAGACATGACGGAAGAAGTATTGAACGCATACGACCGCGGCGCCAACGGGCAGCAGCGTACGCACGGAGGCAGCCGATGAGCCGATACAGTTTGCGCGCGGCAGGTGCGGCACTAGTCGTAGTTCTCTGCGCAGGATGCGGCGGGAACGAAAAACCTCACGGCGAGGCAGCACTGAAAAATGCGTGCGAGGGCGTATTCGACGACGGGTTGATCAACGAAGCACGGAAGAGCGATGACTTCAATGATCTGCATGTCGCTAGCGGAACGTGGTCGCACGCCTCTGCGGTAAAGACAATGTTGAATGAGGATCACGCAGCTTACGCATGCATCCTGGATGACAAGGATTCCCCCGACTCCGACGCGGGGGCTCTGTCCATAAAGTTCACTCCAGGCATGAGAACCCTATTCCCCGAGGATGAGAACCGTAGCTTCGGTGCTTATAAAGCGTACAAGCTGGGGAATGGCATGCAAGCCACGATCGAGGCAGGCGGTGCCGACGTCTACTTCGAGTGCACATCCAAGGACAGGCTGCACCCACTCACCGTCACCGGCACTTTTCATAATGACTTCGATTTGAGCAGTGAAGCGCGCTTCCGCCCCCTATTCCGCTCCTCCCTGAAGGTAGCGAAGCTACTCAAATGCGAGAACGACATCAAGTTCCCCGACCCGGCAACAATGAAGTACCTGCCGCTCAAGAAAGACTAGAAACACTTCATTTCATTCGACGCGATGTGGAGTCAGGCGCGTAACATCGCCGTGGCCTGGCAGCAGAGCTGCATGCAGCTCAATCATGTGTCAGCGTGCGACGCGGGCGGGGGTGTCTCCGACTGCACCGTCACTTCGCCACCACCTCGAGCGGATGCCTTCCACGTCAGCGCCACCACTGGCACCGCTTCGACATAGTTGACCGACAACGGGTTCAAGACCGGCTCCGCGTTGTCCTTCGCGTGGAACTCGTGACGTTCTCAGGCGGAGGCGCTGCTCGGTGCTTGTGCGCGTCTCCAAAACCTCTTGCAGGACGCGGTGTGGACGCACAAGAACTATACGGAAACCCTCAAGACCCATCTTTACATCGAGGAAAGCGACAAGCATTCCAAGTAAGGAAAAATCGAGCATGGTCGCGTTCGATCATCTCCTCGGTGTCCGCCTGGGCAGCACGCAGGACGCCGTGAATGACTGACGGCCTGGTGGGGACCAGTTCGTCACCATCTATTTCCGGGAGGCCATGGTCATCCTGAAGGCGAACTCCGAGTCCGAGAAGACGTCGACGTACTACCGGACGGGAGCCTCGGCGGCGTCCGAAGAGCGAGTGGCCTCGATCTACTTCCACTGCCGAATGGCGAACCCGAAGAAGAACATCATTGTCAACGCCCGGCTGGAGCGCGAGAGCAAGGTCAAGCTCTCGGGCAAGGAAGCCGCTGACAATCAGATGATCGTCGCCAACGCTGCCGCCCAGAGCGTGGCCCAGCAGCTCGGATGTCAGGGGACCGGGCTAACGGCGGGGGCGCCGAAGGCCGTCTCCGGGGTCTACGGGCCCCGCTGAGGTAGCTCGTTCGAGTGGAACGGCGAAGGGGCGCCACGCACGTGCGTGGCGCCCCCTCACCGAACCCGGTTCAGCCCATCAGCATGCGGAAGCGGGCCGCGTTGCCCTGGTCGGTGTCCTGGTAGCCGACGACGGAGTCGTCGAGGAGCTTGGCGATGCGGGCGAGCTTGTGGGTCATCTGGTCCATCTGCTCGCTGCTGTCGCGCTGGATGTCGGCGTAGGCGACCTTCGCCTCGCCCTCCCAGGTCTCGGCGACGGCCTTCACGCGGCGCATGAGGGTCTCGAGCTGTTCGGACAGGTTCTTGGCCGTGTTGCGGACGTCGCTGGCGGCCTGGGTGACGGTGTCGTAATTGACTGCGGTGCGGTCTGCGGAGTGGCTCATGATGCGTTTCTCCCTCGTGGGTGCGGCCGGGAAATCAGGCGAGGTCCGTGATGCGGCTCTTGACCTCGTAGGAGTTGTCGACCTTGCGGATGTCGGAGATCCGCTCCTGCTCCTGGTCGGTGAAGCCGCCGACGCTCGCCCGCATCGCCTCCTCCAGGTCGACGAGGTCGTCCTGGAGCTTCCTGAGGTTCTTGTTCACACCCTGCTGGACGGTGTCGAACTCCTTGCCCGCCGCGCCCTTCCAGCCGGCCTGGATCATGTCGACGACCCGGTTGAGGGACGTCACGCGCTCGCTCACCGTGTGGTGGAAGTCCCTGATGTCGTTCGCGAGTCCGGTGAGCGCGTGTGCGCTGAGGTCAACGCCCGAAGCCATACGTTCTTGCCCTCCTCTTGCTGCGACGGTGACCTTCACCACCGCGACGGGTCCGCCGGAACAAACGTCCCGGCCCTCCTGGCGGGCAAGCCCTGCTGC
The DNA here is from genome assembly GCF_004328625.1 of Streptomyces seoulensis. NCBI lineage: Bacteria > Bacillati > Actinomycetota > Actinomycetes > Kitasatosporales > Streptomycetaceae > Streptomyces > Streptomyces seoulensis. The sequence continues at coordinate 4,619,091 of NZ_CP032229.1, read as the reverse complement.
GTGTTCACGCGCCGCGTGGCCGCAGCGTCGCACCGCCCCCGTGCGGTACCACAGTCGTGGCACCCGGAACCACTCTAGTCATTCCTCCTGGCCCTTCCAACTGCAAAGTCAACATAAGGGAGTTCCGGCTACCGGTACCGTGACGGCTACTGTCGGCACACAGCGTTCAAACGTGGGAAAGGGGTCGCCTCGTCATGACGGAGACGGCTGAGGAGATGAAGGCGCGCAAGGACCGTGAGCGCGACGAGCTGTATGCCCTCGACATCTCCGGCGTCGCCTGGCACTGCGCGCCCGGCGCCGAGGAGCACGAGGAGCGGGTGGAGATCGCCCATCTCCCCGACGGAGCCGTGGCCATGCGGTCCTCGCTCGAACCCGAGACGGTGCTGCGCTACACCGCCGCCGAGTGGCACGCCTTCGTGCTCGGCGCCCGCGACGGGGAGTTCGACCTGACGCCCACCGAGCGCAACGGCGGCCTCATCGCCATCGAGGAGGCCGAGGAGGAGCGCAAGGCCGCTTCCGAGTAGGGCGCCAGAGAGAAGGCGGGAGGCCCCACGGCGAGTTCCTCCCGCCTTCTCCCTTGCGCTCAACGCTTCCGGCGGCGGCGCAGATCGCGCGTGACGACGGCCGTGCCCGCGATGACCGCGACGAGGACGACGGCGATGCCGAGCGCGTAGGTCGCGTAGCGCCGGTCGCGCTCCTCGGGCGACTCGGCCAGCGAGAAGGGCGCCACGTCGGGCACCGGAGCCTTCGACAGACCCGGGTCGGGCGTCGGGCTGGCCGGTGCGGCCGCAAGGTCGGAGTCCTGGACGGCCCGGACCGGGTCGACCACGCCCCAGCCGACGAAGTTGTCGTGGCCGTTGACCGAGCGTTCGGCGGTCTGCTCGATGCGGGTGACGATCTGGGCCGGGCTCCAGTCGCGGTGCTTCTCCTTGAGGAGGGCCGCGACGCCCGCGACGAAGGGCGCCGAGAAGCTGGTGCCGTTGTCGGTGCACTGGCCGCCGCCGGGGACGGTGGACAGGATGTCCACGCCGGGCGCGGCGACGCCGACGAAGGAGCCCGCCTGGGAGAAGGGGGCGCGTTCGTTGTTGCGGTCGGAGGAGGCGACGGCGAGGACACCGGGGAAGGCTGCCGGGTAGGTGTTCTTGACCTTGCCGTCCAGGCCGTCGTTGCCCGCGGAGGCGACCACCACGACCCCGTGCGCGAGCGCCCGGCGGACGGCCCCGGCGAGGGCGGAGGTGCCGGAGAGCGGCTTGGTGGTGTCCTGGGAGATGTTGATGACCCCGGCGCCCTTGGCCACCGCGTGGTCGATCGCCTGGGCCATCGAGTCGGAGTCGCCGCTGTTCCGCGCGTCGTTCTGCCGGATCGGGATGATGGTGGCGTTGGGGGCGAGCCCGACGAACCCGGTGCCCGCGCGGGGGCGGGCCGCGATGATCCCGGCGACCTTGGTGCCGTGGCCGACCTGGTCGTCGGTGGGGTCGGCGCCCTTGCCCTTGGTCAGGAAGTCACGGCCGAGGCCCTTGTCGACGGCCGGTCCCAACTGCGGGTTCTTGGTGTCGACGCCGGTGTCGATGACGGCCACCCGGACGCCCTTGCCCTTGTCGGTGCCGCGCCACAGCTCGTCCAGCAGCACACGCTGGAGCGACCAGGGGGTGCCTTTGACGGTCTTGGCGGGGAAGGTGCACTCGCCGCTGCCGTCCAGGTGGAGGGCGGGTGCGGGCGGGGCGGTGCCGAGGGTGGTCAGCAGTACGGCGGCGGTCAGCAGGGTTGCCTTCGCGGGCAGCACTCCTACGGCGCTCCTCATCGTGTTGTCGTCGCGTGGGAGGTGCGTGCTCACGAACCCTGCGGCTGGCGGGCGCCGTTGGTGTCGAGGCGGGGTCCCTTGGCGAGCAGTTCGGACCAGTCGGCGGGCACCTTGGCGGGCCGGACGTTCTCGTAGCCGAGCTTGACCTGGGCCTCGCTGGGCTCGGGGGTACCGTCGGAGGACTTCTTGGCCTGGGCGCCGATGTCGGAGGTGCGGCTGTCGCTGTCGCCGTTGTTCTGGACGGCGTAGCGCAGGCCGGTGTCGGTGACCAGGAAGAGGCCGCCCGCGGTGGTCGCGGTGCCCTGGCTCTGGGTGTAGAGCAGGCCGGTGCCGGGGGTGACGTAGGTGCTGGTGCCGTCGGCGGTGATCTCGGCCGGGTAGTCCTGGCCGGCCCAGGTGCTCAGGGTGGTGGTGTTGTCCCCGGAGACCGAGCGGAGCACGCTGCACACGGTGTCGCGGCCGGAGCCGGAGTCGACGGCGTTGACCTGACCGGCCCGCTGCTGGGGCCAGTTGGCGGGCTGCTCGGCGAACGGGGCGGGATCGGCGGTGAAGTCCTGGAGGCCGACAGTGCTCGCGTCGCCGTTCATGTTCAGCCTGCCGGTCTGGGGCGAGGTGATGAGCAGCCAGGCGGTGAAGTCGCTGACGGCCTGCACCTTGCCGGGCAGCACGACGTAGTACTTGGTGCCCTCGCCGGTCTCGGTCCGCAGGACCATTCCGACCCGGTTCTCCTGGGGGGAGAGCTGGCCGGGCACCCCGGCGGGGGCGCCGACGTTGGCGGGGAGCCGGGGGAAGCGGATGGGTGCGCCCTGGTGGAGGGTGGCGAGCCATTCCTTGGTGACGGTCTGCGGCTGCCGGGTGCCGACGAGGGCGTTGGTCAGCGGGTCGTTCCCGGTGCCGGTGAGGGCGTACGCGGTGCCGTGGGCGTCGACGAGGTAGCGGGCCCCGGTGCGGGTCCGGACGTAGAGCACGTCACCGCCGTGGAGGCGGCCCGCGCCGTCCGTCCTGGGGGTGTCGCGCGCGGCGAGGACGAAGGTGGCCTGCTGGACGGTCTCGCCCTTGCCGCCCGGCTGTTCGCACACGGCCCAGCGCTTGGCGGTGCCCGCGTCGTCGGCGGCGGGGAGCCGGTCGGGGGCGTAGGGGATGCCGAGGATGGGGCCGCGCGACAGCTTGCCGGAGTCGAGGATCTTGTCGCTGACCTGGATGACCTGGTAGCCGGCGTCGTTCATCAGCAGGCGGGCGGAGGCGAGGTTCAGCACCGGGTGCAGGCGGGTGGTCCTGCCCGTCTTGAGCACGACGTACCGGGTGGTGGACTGCTTGCCGACGATGACCCGGGTGCCGGGCTCGTCCCAGCCGGAGGGGGCGGTGGGCTGGAACATGCCCCAGGCGCCGAACACGGCCAGCGTCAACGCGCCCGCGACCAGGGTCGGTACGACGGCACGCAGCGGCTTGGGGGCGCCTTCCTCGGTCCCGGACGGCGACGGCTGGAGGAAGGCCGCGAGGGTGCGCCTCTTCGCAAACGTGTAGGCGTTGAGTTCATCCCGCCGTGATGCCATAAGTGCCTGCTTCTCCCCGTTGTCGCCCTGGCGGGCACCGGTCCCGCGCCGCGATGTCAGACCGGCCCTCTACTATGCATGGTGGCCGCCGGTGCTGGTGGCGCGGGTAGGGTACCGGGGCCTTCGAGGGCCCCGAATGGGATACCGGGACCTGTGAGTTGTGAGTGATGCGGGGGGATTCGGTGATGGCTTCCGTTACGCGGTCGCGCTTGCGGGGCCGGGCGCGGGCCGGGGCTCCTCGCGCGCCCGAGCCGGAGCCGGGCGCCCCTCAGGCGGAGCCGGGGACTCCGCCCGCCTCCGGCGGAACCCACTTCCGTACGACGAGTGGGCAGGTCGGATCGTTTCGCCTGCAACGGCTCGTACTGCTGGAGCTGGCCGTGGCCGTCCTGGTCGTCGGCTGGATGATCTCGCCGTTCGCGCTGATGCCCGCGGGGCTGGTCGCGGTGGCGCTGGTGCTGCTGGCCGTAGTGCGCCGACGGGGGCGCACGCTCCCCGAATGGCTGGTCACCGCACGGGCGTTGAGGGCGCGTCAACAGCGCGCCCGGAACACCCCCGTCCCGCCGGGCACGGAGCCCGCCCTGGTGCCCGCGCTCGAGTGCGAGCCCGCGCTGCGGACCTACTCGTACGGGGGACGCGACCGGCGCCCGGTAGGTCTGGTGGGTGACGGCACGTTCCTCACCGCCGTGCTCCAGGTGGAGGCCGACGCGACGGCACTGCGCGCGGACCGCAACCGCCAGCCGCTCCCCCTCGCCCTGGTGCGGGACGCGCTGGAGGTCGACGGCATCCGGCTGGAGTCCGCCCAGGTGGTGCTGCACACCCAGCCCGCGCCCGCGCTGCACCTCCCCCAGCAGTCGGTCGCCGTCGCCAACTACCTGCCGCTTCAGGAGCAGACGGGCGCTCCGGCGGTCCGGATCACCTGGATCGCGCTGAAGCTCGACCCCGAGCTGTGCGCGGAGGCGGTGGCCGCGCGCGGGGGCGGGCTCGCGGGGGCGCAGAAGTGCGTGGCGCGGGTCGCGGACCATCTGGCGAGCCGGCTCACGGGCGCGGGCATGCGGGCGACCATCCTCGACGAGGAGGAGCTGATCGGCGCGCTCGCCACCTCCGCCTCCGCCAACCCGCTGGTCACGGCCGAGGCCGGGCGCGGGGAGCGGCGCGAGCGGCGCACCGAGGAGTCCGGGCGCGGCTGGCGCTGCGACAACCGCCGGCACACCACGTACTGGATACGGCGCTGGCCCCGGCTGGGCGGTGAGCGGGGCGAGACGCTGCCGCAGTTCGTCGCGCTGGTCACGGCGACCCCGGCGCTGGCCACCACGTTCAGTCTCACGCTCGCGCGGGCGGAGCGGCAGGAGGTCGCGCTGACCGGTCATCTGCGGGTGACGGGGCGCAGTGACGACGAACTCGTGGCCGCGCGGCGCTCGCTGGAGGGCGCGGCCCGGCACGCCGGGGCGGCGCTCGCCCGGCTGGACCGTGAGCAACTGCCGGGCATGCTGGCCACGTTGCCGCTGGGAGGCGCGCGATGACGAGCACACAGGCGACCACCGCTCCGGAGGCGTCCCCGCGCGGGTTGCGCCGGGCCGGGGAGCGGCTGCGGAAGGGGTTCGGGCTGCTCGGCCCCCGGCACGGCCGGCACCTGCTGCCCGCCGCCGAACTGGACGCCCTCGCGCTGCCCATCGGCGACGACGGCGTGGTGGCCGGTGTGGACACCGAGGGGCGTCCGGCGGTGCTGGGCGTCAACCGGCCGACCCCGTACGACGTGGTGCTGATCGGCGGACTGTGGACGGCGCAGGTGCTGGCGCTGCGCACGGCGGCCACCGGGGCGCGGGTCGCGGTGGAGACCGGCCGGCCGCAGGCGTGGATGCAGATGGTGCACGCCATGGGCGGCGGGCAGAACGGCCTGTCGGTGTACGAGGTGGGCCGGGTGCCTCCGCAGGGCGCGTCCGCGGGCACACCGGTGCTGGTGGTGCGGGACTGCGGGATGCGGCCGCCGCGCGGGCGGGTGGCGGCGGGGCCCTGGCAGTCGGTGGTGACGCTGCTGCCGTATCTCTCCCCGGTCGCGCCCCGGTTGCTGCGCCAGGCGCGGCTCACCGGTATCCAGCGGGTCTCGCCGGACGAGGCGGCCGAGCTGGGGCGCACCATGGGGCTGTCGCGGACCGAGGTCGAGTCGCTGCCGGGGCTGCCCGACGGGGTCACCCTGTGGTGCACCGACCGGGACCGGCAGTACGTGCTGACGCAGCCCACCGACGCGGAGGTCGGGCTGCTGGGCAACCCGCGCCGGATGGACTGAACCGACCTTTCCCGTCCGCTTTGTTCGCGTTGTGAGCGTTTCAGGTGTGAACCGGGCCTGCCGGGGTGAGGCTCGTGGTGATTAGGCTGGGAGCGGGCGCGATGCCGAAACCTGTGGACGGGCGCCGTCCCTGGGGGGAACACCGGTGGACCGGACCGTCGTACGGCCCGGTCGGCCCCGGCACGCGTTGAAAGTGCTCGACCACATCAGGAGGAACTGTGAGCAGCGATCGGGACGGTATGCGCGGGGGCTGGGCCACACCCGACGACGACCAGCCCGACGCGGAGTCGGCCGTCGAGAACACGGGCGAGTTCACCATCGACTACGCGCCGCCCGCCTGGTACACGCAGAACGCGTCGGCCTCCGGCGGTTCGGCCGGTGGGGGCACGCACGGTTCCGGTGAGCCTGCTCCGGTGCCGCCGTTCCCGGCCGCGCCGCCGGCGTCCGGTGCGCCGTACGCCCCTCCCGCGCCCTCCGCTCCGCCCGCGCCGCCGGCCGGCGCTCCGGTGCCGGTGCCGGTGCCGCCGCAGCTTCCGACGGGATTCGAGGCGCAGCGGGCCGAGGAGACCCCCTCGCCCGCACCGGAACCCGAGCCGGAGAACGGGGATCTGGAGTCGGGCGCGACCATGCGCTTCTCAGCTGCCGCGTTGAAGCGGGAGATCACGGAGCGCGAGGCGGCCGACGACCGGGCGGCGGACGCCGATGACGAGGACGCCGAGGGTACGGTCGGCGCGGACGCGGACGCGGATGCCGGTGCTGCCCCCGCCTCCGCCCAGGACGGCGACGACGAGCCGAGTGCCGCTGATGAGACCGAGGACGAGGACGCCCCGGCCGAGCCGGAGTCCGCCCAGGACGACCCCACCGAGGACGAGCCCGAGCAGGAGGCCGAGGCCCCGGAGGCCGACGCCGAGCACGAGAACGCCCTGGCCGCCGAGCCCACCGCCGCCGAGGCCCCCGCCTCCGAAGCCGCCGCCTGGACTCCCCCGCCCGCCCCTCAGCAGGGTGTCCCCCCGCTGCCCCCGTCGTACCAGCCCGCCGCGCCCGCCCCGGCGGCGCAGTGGCCCGCGCAGGCCGGTCCCATGCCGGGTCAGCCGCCGCACGCGCCCCCGCAGCAGCCGCCCGCCCCGCCGCAGGGCGCCCCGGCCGCGTGGGACCAGGCGGCCCCCAACCAGCCGACCCCGCCCCCCGGTTACGGCTTCCCGCCCCAGCAGCAGAACGCCCCGCAGCCGCCCCCGGCGCCGGGCTACGGCTTCCCCGCGCAGCCCAACCCCCCAGCCCAGCAGCCCGCTTACGGCTCGCCCCAACAGCAGCCGACGGCCCCCACCCCGCCGCCCGGCCCCGCCTTCCCGCACCAGCAGACCGACTCCCCGAAGCCTCCCAACAGCCCTGCCGCGCCCGCCGGTTACGGCTTCCCGCAACCCCCGGCAGCCACCACTCCGCCCCCGGGCCACGGCTTCCCCCAGCAACAGACGGACTCCCCGCAGACGCCCAACCCCCCTGTTCCGCCCGCCGGTTACGGCTTCCCGCAGCAGGGCACTCCCCAGCAGCCCCCGGCCGCCCCGACCCCGGGCTTCCCCCGCCAGCAGGCCGACTCCCCCCAGCCGCCCAACCCCCCTGCCCCGCCCGCCGGTTACGGCTTCCCGCAGCAGGGCACTCCGCAGCAGCCCCCGGCCGTCCCCACCCCGCCCCCCGGCTACGGCTTCCCCCAGCAGCAGACCGACTCTCCGCAGCCCAACCCCCCTGCCCCGCAGCCCGGTTACGGGTTCCCGCAGGGGGCCGAGGGTCAGGCGCCCGTGGACCCCCGTGCCGGTGCCGCATGGCCGCAGCCCGTGCAGCACGACCACCGGCAGCCCACGCACCCCGGTGCCGCGCCGCTCGGTTACACCGCGGCCGTGGAGCTGTCCTCCGACCGTCTGCTGAACAACAAGCGGCAGAAGACGCGCAGCGGGCGTCCCTCGGCGGCGGCGTCCCGGTTCAAGCTGGGCGGCAAGAAGGAGGAGGCGGAGCGGCAGCGCAAGCTGGAGCTGATCCGTACCCCGGTGCTGTCCTGCTACCGGATAGCGGTGATCAGCCTCAAGGGCGGTGTCGGCAAGACGACCACGACGACCGCGCTGGGTTCCACACTGGCCTCGGAGCGGCAGGACAAGATCCTCGCCATCGACGCCAACCCGGACGCCGGCACGCTGGGCCGCCGGGTGCGCCGGGAGACCGGCGCGACCATCCGTGACCTGGTGCAGGCGATCCCGCATCTGCACTCGTACATGGACATCCGCCGCTTCACCTCGCAGGCGCCCTCCGGTCTGGAGATCATCGCCAACGACGTGGACCCGGCCGTGTCGACCACGTTCAACGACGAGGACTACCGGCGCGCGATCGACGTGCTCGGCCGCCAGTACCCGGTCATCCTTACCGACTCCGGCACCGGCCTGCTCTACAGCGCGATGCGCGGGGTGCTGGACCTCGCCGACCAGCTCATCATCATCTCCACGCCCTCGGTGGACGGCGCGAGCAGCGCCAGCACCACGCTGGACTGGCTGTCCGCGCACGGCTACGCCGATCTGGTCTCCCGGTCGATCACCGTCATCTCCGGGGTCCGCGAGACCGGCAAGATGATCAAGGTCGACGACATAGTGTCGCACTTCGAGACGCGCTGCCGGGGAGTGGTCGTGGTGCCGTTCGACGAGCATCTGTCGGCCGGTGCCGAGGTCAACCTCGACATGATGCGGCCGAAGGTGCGCGAGGCGTACTTCACGCTCGCGGCGATGGTCGCGGAGGACTTCGTACGGCACCAGCAGGCGCACGGGCTGTGGACCCGGGACGGGAACCCGCCGCCGGTCGCCGCACCGCCGATGCCGGGGCAGCAGGCTCCCGGCCAGCCGTACCCGCCGCAGCAGCACCCGCAGCAGCCCCAGCCGTTCGTGCCGGGCCAGCAGCAGTACCCGTACCCGCCGCAACAGCCGCAGCCGCAGCCGCAGCCGGGTCACCCGTACCCCCCGCAACCCGGCGCGCAGCAGTACCCGTACCCCGGCCCGCCGCAGGCGCAGCCCCCGCAGCAGTAGGCGCACACGACGAAGGGCGGCCGGTGCTCAGCGCACCGGCCGCCCTTTCACATCCACCGAGCGCTACGCGTCCGCGGCCACGATCTCCCGGCACCGCTGCACGTCCGCGCCCATCTGCACCAGCAGGTCGTCCAGCGACTCGAACTTGGCCTGGCCGCGCACATAGGCGAGGAACTCCACGGCGACGTGCATCCCGTACAGGTCGAGGCCGACGCGGTCGATCGCGTACGCCTCCACCGTGCGCTCGGTGCCGTCGAACTGCGGGTTGGTGCCGACCGAGATCGCGGCGGGCATCGTCTCGCCCTGGGCGTACAGGTACCCGGCGTAGACGCCGTCGGCGGGGATCGCGGTGTGCGGCAGGGTCTCCACGTTGGCGGTGGGGAAGCCGAGTTCGCGGCCGCGCTGGGCGCCCCGGACGACCACACCCTCCACCCGGTGCGGGCGGCCCAGGATCTCGCGGGCCCCGGCGACATCGCCCTCGGCGATCAGGTTGCGGGTCAGCGTGGACGAGAACGGCTTGCCGCCGCCGGCCTCACCGGTGACGTACAGATCGACGATCTCCACCTCGAAGTCGTAGACCCGGCCCTGCTCGGCGAGGAAGTCGACCGTGCCGGCCGCGCGGTGCCCGAAGCGGAAGTTCGGGCCCTCCACGACGGCCTTGGCGTGCAGCTTGTCGACCAGCACCTTGACGACGAAGTCGGCCGGGGAGAGCTGCGAGAACTCGGTGGTGAAGGGCAGTACGAGCACCGCGTCGACCCCGAGGTCCGCCATCAGTTCGCAGCGGCGCGGGTGCGGGGCGAGCAGCGGGGGGTGGCTGCCGGGCCGCACGACCTCGCTGGGATGCGGGTCGAAGGTGACCACGACGGCCGGGACGCCCAGCTTGCGGGCGCGGTCGACTGCGTGCTCGATGATCAACTGGTGGCCGCGGTGGACACCGTCGTAGGACCCGATGGTGACGACGCTGCGCCCCCAGTCCTGAGGGATGTCCTCCAAGCCACGCCAGCGCTGCACTGTGACCGCTCCTCGAACCCGTGTCCGTGTCTGACTCTTGTGCAGGTCCAAGAGTGCCATGCCGGGTCACCGGGCTCCGCATCGGTACGCCCCCTGTGACCGGGCGCACGCCGAAAACCCCTGCTCACGCGGGTACGGGTGTCCCGGCACGCTCCTCGATCGCGCGCCGGACACGGGGCCCGACGACGGCGGACCACTCCTCGGGCGCCTCCGCCAGCCAGCCGGCGAGCCGGGCGCCGAGGCCGGGCAGCTCGCGGACCAGGCCGGTCAGCCGGTGTTCGCCGCCCCCGGGGCTACGGCCCAGCAGCCGGGCGGTGCGGTGGACGAGCCCCCGGGCCTCCTCAACGGCCGGCCCCGCGCCGTCGCTGTCGTCGCCGTCGAGGAGGGCGGCGGCCGCGCGCAGGACCGCGACCAGCACCTCCGGGTCCCGTTCGTGGGCGAGGAGCAGGTCCAGGAGTTCGCGGCGCAGCGGGGTGGTGGCCGGGGTGCCGGTGGCGACGAGGACGGCGGCCAGGGCGGCGCGGGCCGCCTCGAAGCCCTTGCCGAGCAGCCCGGTGAGCAGCGGCAGCAGCTCGGTACGGGCGGTGGGTCCGTGGCCGAGGCGCATGTCGACGTACTCGGCGACGCAGGGAGCGGCCTCCGCGCGGGGCGCGACCGTCTCCCGGACCAGGGCGGCGGTACGGCGGGCGAGCGCCGGGTCGGTGACGTCGGCCAGCGCGCGCAGGGTGAGGGCGGGGTCGGGGCCGCGCAGCCGGGCGCGGAAGGCGTCGAGCACGGTGTCGGGGTGGGTGGCCAGGGCGGGGAGGAGCGCGGTGGGCGGCAGGCCGCGGTCGCCGGCCGCGAAGTGGCGCAGCGCCCTCGGCAGGTGCTGGTCGCGGCTGACCGGGTCGACGGTGAGCAGGGCCAGTGCGCCACCGTGCAGGGCGCGGTCGGCGGGGCGGGCCAGCAGGGCGTGGGCGGCGCGGCGCAGCAGGGTGTGGTCGGCGGCCGTACCGGTGTGGGGCGCGGTGCGGCGGGCGAGGACCAGGGCGGTGGCCCGGCGGGCGGGGTCCTCGTCACGGGCCCAGCGGACGACGGCGCGGCAGGCGGCTGAGGGTTCGTCCTCGGCGAGGACGGCGAGGAGTTCGACGGCTCTGCGGTGGCCGCTGTCGATCAGGGCCTCGGTGAGGTGGTCGAGCGCGCCGTAGCGGTGGGTGTGCAGGAGGGCCTGGGCGGCGGTGGCCACGGTGGCGTGCGGGGTGGCGGGCAGCGGGCGCTCGTCCTCGAACCAGCGGGTGAGGTACGGCTGTGCCGCGGCCGGGTCGGCGGCGAGCAGCCGGGCCGCCGCGTCCAGGTACCGCTCCCCCGCCCCCTCGGCCACCGCCGGGTCGGCCGGCACCAGCCGCCGCAGCAGGGCGAACCGCTCGGCGTCGGGCAGCGCGAGGGCGGTCCAGAAGCCGGGCCCGAACTCCTCCGGCACCGCCTGCCCCGCGCGCCGCCAGGCCACGATCCGGTCGGCCAGGAAGCGCAGCTCCTCCCGATAGGGCAGCGCGTCCGGGGTGCGCGACAGGGTCCGGGAGAGCAGCCGGGCGGCCCACCAGGACCCGGGGTCGAGATCGAGGGCGTCGGCCAGCTCCCGCAGCCGGAAGGCGAGTTGGCGGGGTCCGCTGCGGCGCCCGAGGAGCAGCAGGGCCTGGACGACGGGCCCGATCCGGTGGTGCGGCACCGGCATCACCCCGGCCGGGCGCTCGGCGCGCGGGCGGTGGACCAGGACGTGCAGCGCCTCGTCCAGGTCGAGATGCGTGCCCTGCACCCAGTCCGCGAACTCCTGGTGCGCGAACCGGTATCCGCCCCCGGAGCGGATGAGCAGCCCCTCGTCCAGCACGGCCGACGCCCACCCGGTGCCGCCGCCGAGCCGGGCCGGGGCGCGCCCGTGCGGGAAGACGGCCGCGAAGTCCTCCCGGTCCAGCAGGCCCAGCCCGTGCCCGAGGGACCGCCGGGCGGCTTCGTGCACCTGTCCGGCGACCCGGGTGGCGAGGCGCCGTACGGCGGTGTCGTCCAGCCCGTCGGCGGCGGCGACGCGCTCGGCGACGCGGAGGCATGTCAGGTCGAGGTGGGCGGCGAAGACCTCGTGCCGGTCCAGCGGGCGCACGGGCGCGTCGACCGGCAGCTCGGACAGCAGGCGCAGGGCGAGCGGGTGCCGGGCGTCGGCATCGGTGAGGGCGCCGTCGGGGACGCCGTACCGGGAGCGGGCGGTGCGGGCCTCCTGGCGGGTGAGGCCGGTCAGGGGCAGGCGCGCGGGGAACCGGTCGGCGACGAGTTCCCGGAACTCCTCCCGGCAGGCCAGCACCAGCCGGGTCCCGGTGGCGCGCAGCCACGCGTCGGTCTCCCGGGCCCAGCCGGTCAGCAGGGTGGCCGGCATCTCCTCGGGATTGTCGAGGCAGAGCAGCAGCGGGCGTCCCTCGCGGGCGGCGAGCGCGGCGAGCGGTTCGGGGTCGAGGTCGCCGAGGTCGGCGGTGCGGATCGCTCCGGAGGCGGCGGCGACGGGCGCGGCCCGCTCCAGCGCGCGGCGGACGGCGTCGGCCACGGAGTCGTCGGTGGGGCGCAGGTCGGCCCCGCGCAGCCACAGCGTGGGAGCCGGGGCGTCAGCCCGGCGGCGCCGTGCGGTGAGCGCGGCCAGCTCGGTCGTACGGCCGCTGCCGGGGTCGCCGGTGAGCGCGAGCACGGGGTGCGGGCCCGCCATGAAGTCGGCCAACTCCCGCTCCACCGCAGGGCGTTCCACGATTCCGGGCAGCCCGGTGAGGGTGCCGGGCGGGCCGTCCTGGCTGACGGAGGCGGCGCAGAGCTGGAGGACACCGGCGAGGTTGAGGTCGGTGCCGTAGGCCGGGACGGTGGCCGCGTTGCGGGCGAGCAGTTCGGTGAGCGCGGGGTCCGTCCCGCCGCCGGGGCGTACGGGGGCGGCGAAGCCGGAGTCCCGGCCCGCGGAGCGCAGGGTGGCGCCGAGGACGCCGAGGACCGCGCCGGTACGGGCGTCGAGCACGGGGCCGCCGGTCGTGCCGCCGCCGGGGCGGAGCGCGTCGCGGGCGGCGGTGCCGAGGGCGAGTTCCAGCGCGTCGCCCAGCACCTGGCTGCCGCCACCGGCCGGGTAGGCGGCGGGGGCGGCGGTGAGCACCCGCGCCTCGCGCCAGCCGCCCGCGGCGAGCCGTACGTAGGTACCCGCCTCGATCCGGTCGCGGACGGTCAGCGGGAGCGGGGCGATGCCCAGGTTCTCGGTGCGGACGAGGGCGAGGCCGTGGCGGGGCAGGGGGACGACGGCCTCGGCGTCGACCACGCGCGTGCGGTCGTCGGCCGCGCGCAGCACGAGCCGGTCCAGGCCCTCGACGGCCTCGTGGCTGGTGAGCAGGGTGCCGCGGTGGTCGGCGAGGAAGCCGACGCCGCGCGGGCGCCCGGAGAGGTCGAGGATGCGCACCACGGCGTCCGTACCGTCCCCCACGCCGCTCCCCGCTCGCGGCCCCTCTCCCGCCATGGTCCTGCCTCCCCAGCCGTGCACCCGCGTCTCACCTCGACGGTAGGCGCGCGATGATCACCGGAACAGGGCGCGGGGAGAAAGCGCCCCCTTCCGCTCCCCGGTTCACTCCGAGCGCCCGGCCGGACGGGTGAATACGCGGTGCGGAGTGGATAGAGGTCAGGGGTGGGGGAACCGAGGGGGGACCGTGGAGCGGCGGATGTGGCACGTACCCCGTGACCGCCGCTCCACGGGCACAAGACCCGCTCAGGCGAAGACGGCGAGGCTCTTGGCCTTGCCCTTCTGCTCCTCGACGAGGGCGAGGAAGCGGCCCTCGGGGTCGAACACCGCGACGGGACCGGCGCCCGCGTACACCTCGGGCATCTCCAGCCGGACGCCGTTGAGCAGCAGCCTGCCGCGCTTGGCGTCCACGTCCCAGCGGGGGAACGCGGCGGAGGCGGCCTCGGCGACCGGCATCACCGTCAGCTCGCTCTGGAGCTGGTCCAGGGTCCGCGCGGAGTCCAGCTTGTACGGGCCGACCCGCGTGCGGCGCAGCGCCGTGAGGTGGCCGCCGACGCCCAGGTCGGCGCCCAGGTCGCGGGCGAGGGCGCGGATGTAGGTGCCGGAGGAGCACACCACGGAGACGACGAGGTCGAGTACGGGGGTGCCGTCCTCGGCGACCGCGTCCCGGACGTCGTACACCGTGAAGGAGGAGACGGTCACCGGGCGGGCCGGGATCTCGAAGTCCTCGCCCTCACGGGCCCGCTTGTAGGAGCGCACGCCATCGATCTTGATGGCGCTGACCTTGGACGGCACCTGCATGATGTCGCCGCTGAGCTTGGCGATCCCGGCGTCGATCGCCTCGCGGGTCACCTTGGAGGCGTCCGTGGAGGAGGAGATCTCGCCCTCGGCGTCGTCGGTGAGGGTGTTCTGCCCGAGCCGGACGGTGCCCAGGTACTCCTTCTCGGTCAGGGCGAGGTGCCCGAGGAGCTTGGTGGCGCGCTCCAGACCGAGGACGAGGACCCCGGTGGCCATGGGGTCGAGGGTGCCGGCGTGGCCGACGCGGCGGGTCCGGGCGATCCCGCGCATCTTGGCGACCACGTCGTGCGAGGTGAAGCCCGACGGCTTGTCCACGATGACAAGGCCGTCGGGCGGGGTGGGCTTGGCTGTCATTCTGCGGCGTCGTCCGTCTCGTCGTCGGACTCCGGCTTGCGGTACGGGTCCGCGCCACCGGCGTACGCGGCGCCCGAGGACGCCTCGCGCACCTGGGCGTCGGACTGCCGGGCCCGGTCGAGGAGGTCCTCGATGTTGCGGGCGGTGTCCGGCAGGGCGTCCGCGACGAAGGTCAGCGTCGGCGTGAACTTCACCCCGGCCGCGCGGCCGACCTCGGAGCGCAGGATGCCCTTGGCGCTCTCCAGGCCGGCGGCCACGGCCGCCCGCTCCTCGTCGTCGCCGTAGACCGTGTAGAAGACGGTCGCCTCCCGCAGGTCACCCGTGACCCGCGTGTCCGTGATGGTGACGTGCGAGCCGAGCCGCGGGTCCTTGATCCCCCGCTGCAGCTTCTGGGCCACCACCTCACGGATGAGGTCCGCCAGCCTTTTCGCCCGAGCGTTGTCGGCCACTGGTCCGTCTCCCGTTCTTTCTTCTTCGCGTTCTTCGCGTTTCTTCGCGTTTCTTCGGTCAGTCGTCGTCGCCGTGGAAGCGCCGTCGTACGGACAGCAGCTCCACTTCCGGGCGGGCGGCGACCAGCCGTTCGCACTGGTCCAGTACGTCGGTGATGTGCGCCGCGTCGCCGGACACCGTGGCGAGGCCGATGAGCGCCCGCCGGTGCAGGTCCATGTGGTCCACCTCGGCCGCGCTCACGGAGTACTTCCGCTGGAGTTCGGCGACGATCGGGCGGACGACGGAGCGCTTCTCCTTCAGCGAGTGGACGTCGCCGAGGAGGAGGTCGAAGGACAGAGTCCCCACGTACATGTGAAACCGGTTAACCCGCCGGCCCGGGATCGGTGGTCTAAGCACCGTACCCCGTACGAGCTGCCCGCTCGACAGGGTTTCCGCGCAACCTGGGGGCTCCGCCCCCAGACCCCCGGCCTATGCCTGAACGGGGGTCTGGGGGCGGAGCCCCCAGGGACGGCGCGTCGGCCGACAGGTACAGGACCCGTCGGCCGACGCACAGCGCAGCGTTACGCTCGCGGCTTCTCGCGCATCTCGTACGTCGCGATGACGTCGTCGACCTTGATGTCGTTGAAGTTTCCGAGGTTGATACCACCCTCGAAGCCTTCGCGGATCTCGGTGACGTCGTCCTTGAAGCGACGCAGACCGGAGATGTTGAGGTTCTCGGCGATGACCTTGCCGTCGCGGAGGAGGCGCGCCTTGGTGTTGCGCTTGACCTCGCCCGACCGGACCAGGACACCGGCGATGTTGCCCAGCTTGGACGACTTGAAGACCTCGCGGATCTCCGCCGTGCCGAGCTCGACCTCCTCGTACTCCGGCTTGAGCATGCCCTTGAGGGCCGCCTCGATCTCCTCGATGGCCTGGTAGATCACCGAGTAGTACCGGACGTCGACACCCTCGCGCTCCGCCATCTGCGCCGCGCGGCCCGCAGCGCGGACGTTGAAGCCGATGACGATGGCGTCGGAGCCGGTCGCCAGGTTGATGTCGGACTCGGTGACCGCACCCACACCGCGGTGCAGGATGCGGATGTCGACCTCTTCGCCGACGTCGAGCTGGAGCAGCGAGGACTCGAGAGCCTCCACCGAACCGGACGCGTCGCCCTTGATGATGAGGTTGAGTTCCTGCACCAGACCGGCCTTGAGGGCCTCGTCCAGGTTCTCCAGGGAGAACCGGACACCGCGCCGGGCGAAGTTGGCGTTGCGCTCGCGCGCCGCCCGCTTCTCCGCGATCTGCCGGGCCGTACGGTCCTCGTCGACGACGAGGAAGTTGTCGCCGGCGCCCGGGACGTTGGTGAGACCGAGGACGAGGACCGGGGTCGAGGGACCCGCCTCTTCCACGTTCTCGCCCTTGTCGTCGAGCATCGCGCGGACACGGCCGTACGCGTCGCCGACCACCATGGTGTCGCCGACCCGCAGGGTGCCTCGCTGGACCAGGACGGTCGCGACGGCACCGCGGCCGCGGTCGAGGTGGGACTCGATCGCGATGCCCTGCGCGTCCTGCTCCGGGTTGGCCCGCAGGTCGAGCGAGGCGTCCGCGGTCAGGACCACGGCCTCCAGCAGGCTCTCGATGTTGAGGCCCTGCTTGGCGGAGATGTCGACGAACATGGTGTCGCCGCCGTACTCCTCGGCCACCAGACCGTACTCGGTGAGCTGACCGCGCACCTTGGTCGGGTCGGCACCCTCGACGTCGATCTTGTTGACCGCGACCACGATCGGCACGTCGGCCGCCTTGGCGTGGTTCAGCGCCTCGACCGTCTGCGGCATGACGCCGTCGTTGGCCGCGACCACCAGGATGGCGATGTCGGTCGACTTCGCACCACGGGCACGCATGGCGGTGAACGCCTCGTGACCCGGGGTGTCGATGAAGGTGATCTTGCGCTCTTCGTCGTTGACCTCGGTCGTGACCTGGTACGCACCGATGTGCTGCGTGATACCGCCGGCCTCACCCGCGACGACGTTCGTCTTGCGGATGGTGTCGAGCAGTCGGGTCTTACCGTGGTCGACGTGACCCATGACGGTCACGACCGGCGGACGCGCGACGAGGAACTCCTCGCCACCCTCGTCCTCGCCGAACTCGATGTCGAAGGACTCGAGCAGCTCGCGGTCCTCCTCCTCCGGGCTGACGATCTCGATGACGTAGTTCATCTCGCCGGCGAGGAGCTGGAGCGTCTCGTCGGAGACGGACTGCGTGGCAGTGACCATCTCGCCGAGGTTCATCATCACGGCGACGAGCGACGCCGGGTTGGCGTTGATCTTCTCCGCGAAGTCGGTGAGGGACGCACCGCGCGACAGGCGGACGGTCTGTCCGTTGCCGCGAGGCAGCATCACGCCGCCGACCGACGGGGCCTGCATGGCCTCGTACTCCTGGCGCCTCTGACGCTTCGACTTGCGACCGCGACGCGCGGGACCGCCGGGACGGCCGAAGGCGCCCTGCGTGCCACCACGGCCACCCGGACCACCGGGACGACCGCCGAAGCCGGGACGGCCACCGCCGCCACCACCGGGACGGCCGGCGAAGCCGCCGCCACCGCCACCGGGACCACCGGGACGGCCGGCGAAGCCACCGCCGCCACCGCCACCCGGACGACCGGCGAAGCCGCCGCCGCCCGGACGACCGCCGCCGCCACCGGGACGACCGCCGGCACCGGGACCGCGGCCACCGGGGCCACCGCCGCCGGGACGCGGGCCCGCTGCGGGACGCTGCGGCATCATGCCGGGGTTGGGACGCGGACCGGCCGGGCCGGGACGCGGGCCGCCCTGCGGGCGGGGCATGCCGGCGGGCGAGGGACCGGGACGGCCCGGACCCTGCGGACGCGGGCCGCCGCCCTGAGCGCCCGGACCCTGCGGACGGGGACCGGCGCCGGGGGCACCGGGACCGCCTGCGGGACGGGGACCGCCCTGCGGACGGGGCGCCTGCGGGCGCGCCATGCCGGTGGAGCCACCGGACGTGAAGGGGTTGTTGCCCGGACGGGGACCCGCCGGACGGGCGCCGGGACGCTGGCCCTGGCCACCGGGGCGCGGGGCGCCCTGGCCGGGACGGCCCGACTGACCCTGACCCTGACCGCCCTGGCCGGGAGCGGCCGGACGGGTGCCACCGGGCTTGGGGGCGCCGGGACGGGCACCGCTGGGACGCGGGGCCTGCGTGGCGGGACCCTGCGACGCGGCGGGAGCCTGCGGGGCCTGGGCGGCCGGCGGAGCGGTGAACTCCGGGGCGGCCGGGGCCGGGCGCGGCGCGGGCTTGGGACCCGGCACCGGACGCGGGCCGGAGGCGGCCGGCGCGGGAGCCGAGGGAGCCGCCGGGGCAGCGGGCTGCTGCGCGGCGGGCTTGGGGGCGCCCGGCTTGGGGGCGGCCGGACGTGCCGACGGCGCCGGGGAGGGCGCGCCGGGCTTGGGGGTCGCCTTGCGCGGGGCGGGCTTGCCGGCGGACTTGCCGTTGCCACCGCCCTGGAAGGCGTCGGTCAGCTTGCGTACGACAGGCGCTTCGATCGTCGAAGACGCCGAACGGACGAATTCACCGAGTTCTTGGAGCTTGGCCATGACGACCTTGCTCTCGACACCGAACTCCTTGGCGAGTTCGTATACCCGGACCTTAGCCACTTCGCTCCTTTGAGGTCCGGGTGATGCCGGACCGTCGCTAGTTCATGGGCGTACTCATCGCGTACTCATCGAGTGCTCATCGCAATCTCGACCTGCTTTCGACTCGCGAGGTACCAGGCCGCCACGGTGTTCCGGACGGCACTTCTTACGGTGTTGCCTGCTCGGCAACAGTTGCCTGCTCGACGTATCGGCGCAACGCGTTTGTGTCGAGCGCTCGCGGGGCGCGCAGTGCCCGCGTGAACGCCCGGCGGCGTACCGCCTGGTCCAGACAGACCGGTGCCGGGTGTACGTAAGCACCCCGGCCGGGCAGCGTACCGCGAGGATCGGGGACGCAGGCGTCCTCGATCATCACGATCCGCAGTAGATCGTTCTTGGCCGCCCGCTTCCGGCACCCCACACAGGTGCGTTCAGGGCATGCGCGGTCGTGCGTCCGGCCAGACACGGTTAAGTCTACCTCCCCGTACCGACCTCACCCCTTTGGGGCAGAGATCGAACAGTTGCAGTGTGGTGAACGGTCACGTTCGGTCGGCGCCAATCGGGCCGCTAGTCGGCGACCTGCTCGGTGTCCGGCCGGATGTCGATGCGCCAGCCGGTGAGGCGGGCGGCGAGGCGGGCGTTCTGGCCCTCCTTGCCGATCGCCAGCGAGAGCTGGTAGTCCGGCACGGTGACCCGCGCGGAGCGCGCGGCGAGGTCCACGACCTCGACCTTGCTCACCCGGGCGGGTGACAGCGCGTTCGCCACCATCTCGGCCGGGTCGTCCGACCAGTCGACGATGTCGATCTTCTCGCCGTTCAGCTCGCCCATCACGTTGCGCACCCGGCCGCCCATCGGGCCGATGCAGGCGCCCTTGGCGTTCAGACCCGAACGGGTGGACCGTACGGCGATCTTGGTGCGGTGGCCGGCCTCGCGGGCGATGGCGGCGATCTCCACGGAGCCGTCCGCGATCTCCGGCACCTCCAGGGAGAACAGCTTCTTCACCAGGTTGGGGTGGGTGCGCGAGAGCGTGACCGAGGGGCCGCGTACGCCCTTGGCGACGCGGACCACGTAGGACCGCAGCCGCATGCCGTGCTGGTAGGTCTCGCCCGGGACCTGCTCCTGCACTGGCAGGATGGCCTCCAGCTTGCCGATGTCCACCAGCACGTTCTTCGGGTCACGGCCCTGCTGGACCACGCCCGTGACGATGTCGCCCTCACGGCCGGCGTACTCGCCGAGCGTGGCGTCGTCCTCCGCGTCGCGCAGCCGCTGCAGGATGACCTGCTTGGCGGTGGTGGCGGCGATCCGGCCGAAGCCGGAGGGGGTGTCGTCGAACTCGCGGCGCTCCTGCCCCTCCTCGACGTCCTCCGGGTCCTCCTTCGCCCACACGGTCACGTGACCGCTCTGGCGGTTCAGCTCCACGCGCGCGTGCCGGCGGCTGCCGTCGGTGCGGTGGTACGCGATGAGGAGGGCCGACTCGATCGCCTCGACCAGCAGGTCGAAGGAGATCTCCTTCTCCCTGACCAAGCCCCGCAGGGCGCTCATGTCGATGTCCACGGCTACGCCTCCTCCTCTTCCTTCATGTCCTTCTTGTCCTTGCGGTTGAACTCGACCTGCACCCGCGCCTTGGCGATCTCCGGGAAGGCGAGCCGGCGCTCCTTGGCCTTGCGGCCCTTCACACCGGGGACCTCCAGGTCCAGACCCTCGTCGTCGACGCCCAGGATGCGCGCGACGAGTTCCTCGCCGTCGGCGAGCTGGAACTTGACCAGCCGGTCCACGGCGCGCCGGTAGTGGCGGGGTTCGGTCAGGAGGCGCTCGGCGCCCGGGGTGCCGACCTCCAGGTCGTACGCCTGGTCGCCCATCGCGTCGGTCTCGTCGAGCTTCGCCGAGAGCGCGCGGCTCACATCGGCGATCGCGTCCAGGTCCGCCCCGGTGTCGGAGTCGACGACCACGCGCAGCACACGCTTGCGTCCGACGGAGTCGACGGCGATCTCCTCGAGATCCAGCCCCTCAGAGGTGACGAGCGGTTCGAGCAGCTCTCGCAGCCTCTCGCTCTGGGTGGTGCTCATCCGGGTGACTCCTCGGCCGCGTGTGCTGTTGTGGGATGGTCGCGTGTCTGGTCAAAGGGTATCCGGTCGCGATGGGTGTTGCCGTCCACCCTCGGCGTCACCACCCCCTGCGCGCGTCCGTCCGGTGGGCGGTCGGGGGTGAGGAACGGTGCCGGTGAGTGGTGCGGGGACAGGGCGCGGGTACGGTGATCACGGGTGGGCGGCCTGTTCGAAGGGCCCCGCTCTCCGGTGCCCTCGTCCGTCCCGCGCCTGATCTTCGCCGCCCCTCCGCCGTGTCTCCCCCGCCTCTCCCCGTTCGAGTCCCCGAGGACGTCTGCCGTGCCGTACTCCCCTCCGTCGCGCGCCCGCTCGGGGCCGCGCAGAAGAACCCTGCTCGCCTCTCTGGCGGGCGCCACCGCCCTGCTGACGGGCTGCGCCTCCGGGGCGGGCCCCGCCGAGCGCGCGGCCTCGGCGGCCACCCGCGCCCGCGCGCGTGCGGCGCGGGACAGCGCCGAGCTGCTGGCGCGCTACGACGCGGTGCTCGACGCGCACCCGGCGCTCGCCGACCGGCTGTCCCCGCTGCGAGCCGCGGTGGCCGCGCACCGGGACGCGTTCGGCGGCACGCCCGACGCCAAGGCGACGAAGAGCGCCACCGCGCAGCAGTCGCCCTCGCCCGTGCCCTCCGCGTCCGCCGACCGCAAGGAGGCGCTGACCTCGCTGGCGTCCGCCGAGCGGACCGTGGCGGACCGGCGCGCGGCGGCGCTGCTGGAGGTGCCGGGCGAGCTGGCCCGGCTGATGGCATCGGTGGCGGCGGCCGGGGCCGCGCACGCGTATCTGCTGACGGAGGCAACGAAGTGAGCGACGGCGAGAAGACGGACAAGCAGAAGCAGGCCGAACTGACCGCTCTCCAGGCCGCGTTGGCGGCGGAGCACGCGGCGGTGTACGGCTACGGGGTGGTCGGCGGCCGGATCGGCGCGCCCCGGCAGGGCGAGGCCCGCACCGCGTACGACGCCCACCGCGCGGCCCGCGACACCCTGGCCCGCTCGGTCCGCGACCTGGGCGGAGACCCGGTCGCGGCGAGCCCGGCGTACGCGCTGCCCTTCTCGGTGGCGGACTCCTCGGCCGCACTGCGCCTGGCCGCACAGCTGGAGGAACGTCTCGCCGGGGTCTACGCCGACCTCGTCCGCGCCACCACCGGCCCCCGCCGCACCACAGCCACCGCCTCCCTGCGCGAGTCAGCGGTACGCGCGACCCGCTGGTCCGGCCGGGCCCCCGCCTTCCCCGGCCTCGCCGAACGCACCGCCGACACGACGGGCCACGCCGGCGCGACGGACTCGCCCCCCTCCGCGTCCCCGACGACCTGACCGGCACCCCGGCTCGCGCAGCGGACACCGCGCCTTCCGCGTCTCCCACGGCCTGAACCGGGTACCTGGAAGGCGTAGCCTTCCCTGGGCCTTCGGATGTGGGGGTGCCGTTGACGAACAGCAGACGGACGTTGGAGAAGGGGAACGACTCGCGCATGGCTTTGGAACCGCCCCGGCGACTGGTCCGGGCGAGCCGGGAGACCGCGCCGTCCGGTGACGAGTGGCTGGCGGGGCTGCCGGAGGCGGCTGAACGGGCTGTCGCCGGGCGTGAGTTGACCGTGGACCGGGTGCAGGTGCCGGGCGGCCGGAGCAGCCTGGTGCTGCTGGTGCGGCGCGCGGACGGCGGTCCCGCCGTGCTGAAGCTGGCGCCCGCGCGGGCCCGGCCGGAGAGCGAGCGGGCCGCGCTGGCGCACTGGGGCGGCCTGGGTGCCGTACAGCTGCTGGACGGCGGGCCCGAGGACGTGGCGGAGGGCGCGCTGCTGCTGGAGCGGCTGCACCCGGACGTGTCGGTGCGCTCGCTGCCGGAGGCCAAGGCGCTGCTGGAGGCGGCCGGGACGCTGCGCCGCCTGTGGGTGGACCCGCCGGCCGGCGAGGGCGCGCACCGGTTCGAGACGGTGGCGGAGCGTACGGGACGGCAGGCCGAGGCGATGGCCGCGAGCGCCCTGAAGGACCCCGACTCCGCGCCCCTGGTGGACGCGGCGCTCGCGGTGCGCGAGGAGCTGCTGGCCGAGGCGCCGGACCACCGGCTGCTGCACGGCACGTTCCGGCAGAGCAAGGTGCTCGGCGGGGAGCGGCTGCCGTGGCTGGCGGTGGGCCCGGACCCGGTGGTCGGCGAGTCCGCGTTCGACCTGGCGCGACTGGTCCGGGACCGGGTGGAGGACCTGATCGCGGTGCCGTCCGGCGCCTCGGTGACCCGGCGCCGGATCAAACGGCTCGCGGAGTCGCTGGAGGTGGACCAGGAGCGGCTGCGCGGCTGGACGCTGTTCCGCGCCGTGGAGTCCGGGGTACGGGCCCGCCGGGTGGGCCGGGAACAGGACGCCGACCTGCTGCTGGAATTCGCCACCTGGCTCTAGGCCGTGTCCGGAAAGTACCGATCAGGCCGGATCAGGGAGCGGCGTGATAGACAAGACACCCCCTGGCGGACAGCAAAGAAGGCCCGGCCGAGCGGCCGGGCCTTCTCACATATCCGCTCAGGCGGTGAGGCGGGCGATGGCCTCCTCGACCGTCAGCTCCTCGCGCTCACCGGTCTTGCGGTCCTTCAGCTCCAGCACACCGTCGGCGGAGCGCCGCCCGGCGACCAGGATCTGCGGGACACCGATCAGCTCGGCGTCGGTGAACTTCACGCCCGGAGAGACCCCGGCCCGGTCGTCGACCAGGACGCGGACGCCCGCGGCGGACAGCTTCTCGGCGACGTCGAGGGCCAGCTCGGTCTGGAGCGCCTTGCCCGCGGCGACCACGTGCACGTCGGCCGGGGCGATCTCCTTGGGCCAGCACAGGCCGTGCTCGTCGGCGGTCTGCTCGGCGAGGGCGGCGACGGCGCGGGAGACACCGATGCCGTAGGAGCCCATGGTGACGCGGACGGGCTTGCCGTTCTGGCCGAGCACGTCGAGCTTGAGGGCGTCGGCGTACTTGCGGCCGAGCTGGAAGATGTGG
This sequence comes from Streptomyces seoulensis, assembly GCF_004328625.1. Classification (NCBI taxonomy): domain Bacteria; kingdom Bacillati; phylum Actinomycetota; class Actinomycetes; order Kitasatosporales; family Streptomycetaceae; genus Streptomyces; species Streptomyces seoulensis. The sequence goes on along the minus strand of NZ_CP032229.1, from coordinate 4,595,591 downwards.
CCGATCTCGATGGCCCGGTCCAGCTTCAGCCCGGCGCCGCACTGGGGGCAGGGGTCGCCCTCCTGGACCACGACGACGTCCACGTACTCGTCCACCTCGAAGTCACGCCCGGCGACGACGTTCTTCGCGTGCGTGTGCTCCTTGTTGGCGCCGGTGATCCAGCCGGTGCCGGGGGCCACGCGGGGGTCGGCGATGTACTTGACCTTCTCGCCGAGGCCCTGCGGGCCGACGTAGCCGCGTACCAGGTCGGGGCGGCCGACGAAGTCCTCGGCGGTGACCAGCTCGACGGCGGCCGGGGCGAAGTGGTCCTCGACCTTGCCCATGTCGACCTCGCGGTCACCGGGCACGCCGACGGCGACGATCTCGCCGTCCACCTTGACCAGCAGGTTCTTCAGGGTGGCGGAGGCCGGGACGCCGAGGGAGGCGGCGAGGGTCTCGATGGTCGGGGTGTCCGGGGTGGGGATCTCCTCCAGCGCGGGCACGGCCGAGCCGTCGACCGGGGTGGGCTCGTAGCGCACGGCCTCGGTGTTGGCGGCGAAGTCGCAGTTGGGGCAGTCGGCGAAGGTGTCCTCGCCGGCCTCGGCCGGGGCGAGGAACTCCTCGGACCGGGAGCCGCCCATGGCGCCGGCGGTGGCCGCGACGATGCGGTAGTCGAGGCCGAGGCGCTCGTAGATCCGCTGGTAGGCGGCGCGGTGCAGGGCGTAGGAGGAGGCCAGGCCCTCGTCCTCGGTGTCGAAGGAGTACGAGTCCTTCATCAGGAACTCGCGGCCGCGCAGGATGCCCGCGCGGGGGCGCGCCTCGTCCCGGAACTTGGACTGGATCTGGTACAGGATCACCGGCAGGTCCTTGTAGGAGGACGCCTGGTCCTTCACCAGCAGGGTGAAGATCTCCTCGTGGGTCGGGCCGAGGAGGTAGTCGCCGCCCTTGCGGTCCTGGAGGCGGAACAGCTCGCCGCCGTACTCGTTCCAGCGGCCGGTGGCCTCGTAGGGCTCGCGCGGGAGCAGGACGGGGAGGACGACCTCCTGGGCGCCGATGGCGTCCATCTCCTCGCGCACGATCCGCTCGACGTTGGCGAGGACCCTGGCGCCCAGCGGCAGCCAGGACCAGATGCCGGCGGCGGTGCGGCGGACGTAGCCGGCGCGGACCAGGAGCTTGTGGCTGAGGACCTCGGCGTCCGCCGGGTCGTCGCGCAGCGTCTTCGCCAACAACTTGGACATGCGCTGGACCGGTACGTTCGCCATTGTTCTCGTACTCCTGCCGGAAATGTAGGTGATGGCTAGGAGGTTAGCCGGGGCGCCCGCACGGGTGGAAATCGGTTAGGGCCTGTCTTCCGGATCTGGCCGGCTCGGGCCGACGGCGCCTTCGGGCCGACCCGAGCGGGGTCTGGTGCGTGCAGATGCAAGGCGGAGGAGGGAGTCGACGCGGAGCGTCGGCGAGTGACGACAACGCAGCAGATGTGCGTGCCAGGGCCCGCGACTCCGGCAAGATCCGGAAGACAGGCCCTAGCGGCGGCGCAGCGGGAGGGGGGCGCCCATCACCGCGTACGGCTTGGGGGCGCTCGGGAAGTGGACCTGGCGGGCCAGGTCGGTGTAGCCGAGGGCGTGGTAGAGGCCGCGTGCGGGGCTGTCGGTGTCGATCGCGGAGAGGATCGAGCGGGGTTCGGCGGCGCTGTCGGTGATGCGGGTGATCAGGCGGCGGCCGACGCCCCGGTTCTGGTGGCCGGGGTGGACGTGCAGCTCGGTGATGACGAAGGAGTCGTCGAGCCAGCCGTCGTTGCCCTCGGCGCGCAGGTACGGCTCCACGATCGTGGACCACCAGTGGGCGCGGGAGTTGGGCATCCCGTACACGAACCCGACGAGCGCGCCCCGGCTGGTGGCGCCGAGGGCGCGGGCGCCGGGCATGTGCATGTGGCGCTGGACGATCTGACGGCGTACGGCGACCTCGTCGGGGCCGAGGCCGAAGGCGAGGGCCTGGACGGCGAGGGCCTCGTCGACGTGCGCTTCGAGGTCCAGGGTGCCGATCACGAGGTCCATGCGGGGAGCGTACAGGGGCGGCCCGGAGTGCCCGTCAGAAGAGGATGCTCATGAACTCGCCGACCTCCTGGAACCCGACCCTGCGGTAGGTGGCACGGGCGGCGGTGTTGAAGTCGTTGACGTAGAGGCTGGCGATGGGCGCGATGTCGGCGAGCGCGTACCGCAGTACGGCGGCCATGCCGGGGGCGGCGAGGCCCTTGCCCCGGTACTCGGGGGCGACCCAGACGCCCTGGATCTGGCACGCCTGGGTGGTGGCGGCACCGATCTCGGCCTTGAAGACCACGTTCCCGGCGCCGTCGATACGGGCGAATGAGCGGCCCGAGCCGACCAGTTCGGCGACGCGGGCCTGGTAGAGCAGTCCGCCGTCCCCGGCCATCGGCGAGACGCCCACCTCCTCGGTGAACATCGCCACGCACGCGGGCATGATCGTTTCCATCTCGTCCTTGCGGACGCGCCGGACGTAGGGGTCGGGCTGGATGTCCTCGGGCATGTGGTCGGTGATCATGAGGGGCTGGCGGGCGCGGACCTCGCGGGCGGGGCCCCACTGCGGTTCCAGCAGGCGCCACAGCTGCGAGGTGGGTCCGGCGGGGCCGACGATGGAGGAGCAGCGGCGCCCGGCCCGGCGTGCGCGGTCGGCGAAGGCGCGGATCGCACGCGGGGTGGCGCAGACGGGGACGAGGTTGGCGCCCGCGTAGCAGAGGGACGTGAGCATGCCGTCCTCGTACCAGCCCCACATCTCGCCGCCGAGGCGCCAGGGGTCGAGTCCGGCCACCTTGACCCGGGCGGTCACGAAGGCGTTGGCGACGGGCTCGCGGTCGAGGACCGCGAGCGCTGCGTCGAGGTCGCTCGGTTCGAGCACCCGTGAGGTGGTCTGGGTCAACACGTGCGGGGGCCTCACCCTGGGGTCTGCACTGGTCTTGGCACTATAACCGCGCGTCCCCACGGGGGCGTGCCCGCCGTACCCCCTCACCCCCGCACAAGCCCCGGAAACGCGCGCCATGCCATGGTCGGCAGGGAGAGGGTGAGGGCGGTGAGGGGGTTCTGCTTGGAGTCGCGCACGTGGATGGTGGCGGGGCAGGCGGCGATCTCGACACACTGGCCGCCGTCCCCGCTGCTGTAGCTGGATCCCCGCCACGGGAGGGCGGCTTCGAGGCATTCGCCGCCCTGGCCGGTGCTGTGGCTGCTCTTGGACCATTCTCCGCCCAGGAATTCGCGATGCGCTTCACCGCGACCCCGAGGGGCGCACGGCTCGCCCGGCGGCTGGTCTCGCTCCGGCTGGACGAGTGGGGGCATCCGTACGACGGCCGGCTCAATGAGGCCGTCACGCTGATCGCGGCCGAGCCGGCGGCCAACGCCGTACGGCACGGACGCGTACCCGGCCGGGACTTCCATCTGCGGCTCGCCGGAGAGGAGGGCGTCGTACGCGTGGAGGTCTCGGACACGCTGACCGAGCGGCTGCCCGAGATCCGGGTGCCGTGCGGGGAGTCCGGACGGGGGCTGATCCTGGTCGAGGCGCTCGCGGACAAGTGGGGGGTGGCGCCGAGGCAGCCCGGCAAGACGGTGTGGGCGGAGGTACGGCAAAGTCCCGCCACCGAAGGGTGACGGGACTCGGATACCGGGGTCAGCCCGCGACGGCAACCGTCGGCTCGCCCGACATGATGCCCTCGGCCTCCATCTTCTCGGCCAGCTTCATGGCCTCCTCGATGAGGGTCTCCACGATCTTCGACTCGGGGACGGTCTTGATGACCTCGCCCTTCACGAAGATCTGCCCCTTGCCGTTGCCGGAGGCCACGCCGAGGTCGGCCTCGCGGGCCTCGCCGGGGCCGTTGACGACGCAGCCCATGACGGCGACGCGGAGCGGGACCTCCATGCCGGTCAGGCCCGCCGTGACTTCCTCGGCCAGCTTGTAGACGTCCACCTGCGCGCGCCCGCACGACGGACACGACACGATCTCCAGCCCGCGCTGCTTCAGGTTGAGCGACTCCAGGATCTGGTTGCCGACCTTGACCTCCTCCACCGGCGGCGCCGACAGGGAGACCCGGATGGTGTCACCGATGCCCTCGGAGAGCAGCGCGCCGAAGGCGACGGCGGACTTGATCGTGCCCTGGAACGCCGGACCCGCCTCGGTCACGCCGAGGTGGAGGGGGTAGTCGCACTGCGCGGCGAGCTGCCGGTACGCCTCGATCATCACGACCGGGTCGTTGTGCTTCACCGAGATCTTGATGTCCCGGAAGTCGTGCTCCTCGAAGAGGGACGCCTCCCAGAGGGCGGACTCGACCAGCGCCTCCGGGGTGGCCTTGCCGTACTTCTGGAGCAGGCGGCGGTCCAGCGAGCCCGCGTTCACGCCGATCCGGATCGGGGTGCCGTGGTCCTTGGCCGCCTTGGCGATCTCCCGGACCTTGTCGTCGAACTGCTTGATGTTGCCCGGGTTCACACGGACCGCCGCACAGCCCGCCTCGATCGCGGCGAACACGTACTTCGGCTGGAAGTGAATGTCCGCGATCACCGGAATTTGCGACTTCCGCGCGATGGTCGCCAGCGCGTCCGCGTCGTCCTGGGTCGGGCAGGCGACCCGCACGATCTGGCAGCCCGACGCCGTCAGCTCCGCGATCTGCTGGAGCGTCGCCCCGATGTCCGAGGTGCGGGTGGTGGTCATCGACTGCACCGACACGGGGGCATCGCCGCCGACCGCGACGGTGCCGACCTGGATCTGCCGGCTCTTGCGCCGCTCGGCGATCTTGGTCGGTACGGACGGCATGCCGAGAGAAATCGCAGTCATCTGCTGTGCAACCCCAAGTCGTGGATCAAGATCCGGTCCCGTGAACCGCGGGCACCCAGGCTTTGAGATTACGACACCGGGCCCGGCCCCAGCACATCCCACCCGGCAAACCCACCCAATGAGCGGTGGCCCGGAACCTCAGGTTCCGGGCCACCGTCCTGGTCGTACGAGGTCAGGAGATCCGCACCGGGTTGACCACGTCCGCGATGAGCACGAGCACGGTGAAGCAGACGAAGATCCCGGCCACCACATAGGCCACCGGCATCAGCTTCGCCACGTCGAACGGGCCGGGGTCGGGACGGCGCAGCACCCGGGCCACCTGGCGCCGCAGCGACTCCCACAGCGCGCCCGCGATGTGCCCGCCGTCGAGCGGGAGCAGCGGGAGCATGTTGAAGAGGAACAGCGACAGGTTGAACCCGGCGACCACGAAGACGGCCATGGCCACCTGCTGGGAGGCCGGGATGTCCAGCGTGGCGATCTCACCGGTGACGCGGGCCGCGCCGACGATGCCCATCGGGGAGTCCGGCTCGCGCGGGCCGTCGCCGAAGGCGGCGTTCCACAGGGCCGGGACCTTGCCGGGCAGGTCGACGAGGGACTCGACCGCGTGGCCGACCTGGTCGCCCATCCAGACCACCGAGTCGCCGAAGCCGAGCTTGACCACACCGCGCGCCGGGCTGAAGCCGAGGAAGCCGGCCGTCACGTACTGACCCTGGACGTAGGTGCCGCTGGCGTCCTTCTTCGCCACCTGGTTGGTGGCGATGGTGGCGTGCAGCGTGACCTTCTTGCCGTCCCGCTCGACCACGATCGGGACATTGCGGCCCGCGCTGTCCCGGATGAGGTCGGACAGCGTGTTCCACTTCGCGGTGGGCCTGCCGTCGAAGGAGACGATCTTGTCGCCCGCCTTGATCCCGGCGGCGGCCGCCGGGGAGGCCGGGTCGGACTTCTTGCAGTCGTCGCGGTTCTGGCTCTGCGCGATGACGCAGGCGGAGACCGAGGAGACGGTGTTGGTCTCCTGCTGGACGCCGAAGCCCATCAGCACGGTGAGGAAGAGCCCGACGGCCAGGATCAGGTTCATGAACGGCCCGGCGAACATGACGATGACGCGCTTCCACGGCTTGCGCGTGTAGAACATCCGCGTCTCGTCGCCCGGCTTCAGCTCCTCGTACGCCGCCGAGCGGGCGTCCTCGATCATGCCGCGCCACGGGGAGGTGGAGCGGGCGGAGACCCGGCCCGCGTCGTCCGGCGGGAACATGCCGATCATGCGGATGTAGCCGCCCAGCGGGACGGCCTTGATGCCGTACTCGGTCTCGCCCTTGTGCCGTGACCAGATGGTCGGGCCGAATCCGACCATGTACTGCGGGACACGGATGCCGAAGAGCTTGGCCGTGGACAGGTGCCCCAGCTCGTGCCAGGCGATCGAGACCAGCAGACCGACCGCGAAGACCACTATGCCGAGGATGAACATCAAGGTCGTCATGCACGCGCCTCCGCGGTAGCCGTCCGGTGGGTCAGTTCACGGGCCCTGGCACGGGCCCAGGTCTCCGCTTCGAGGACGTCCGACACCGTGAGCGAAGTTCCCGTGACCGGGGTGCCGTGTTCCTCGACCACCCGGATGACGGTCTCCATGATCCCGTTGAAGGGCAGAGCGCCGCCCAGGAAGGCTTCGACGCACTCCTCGTTGGCCGCATTGAACACCGCCGGGGCGGTGCCCGCGAGCCGGCCCACGTGCCGGGCGAGGTTCACCGAGGGGAAGGCGTCGTCGTCCAGCGGGAAGAACTCCCAGGTGGACGCCTTGCTCCAGTCGAACGCCGGGGCGGCGTCCGGGACACGCTCGGGCCAGCCCAGGCCGATGGCGATCGGCCCACCCATGTCGGGGGGCGTCGCCTGGGCGATCGTGGAACCGTCGGTGAACTCGACCATCGAGTGGACATACGACTGCGGATGCACGACCACCTCAATGCGGTCGAAGGGAATGTCGTAGAGCAGGTGGGCCTCGATGACCTCCAGGCCCTTGTTGACCAGGGTCGCGGAGTTGACCGTGATCACCGGGCCCATCGCCCAGGTGGGGTGCGCGAGGGCGTCGGCGACGGTGACGTCCGCCAGCTCGGCCTTGGTCCGGCCGCGGAACGGCCCGCCCGAGGCGGTGACGACCAGCTTGCGCACGTCGGCGCGGTTGCCGGAGGCGAGGGCCTGGAAGAGGGCCGCGTGCTCGGAGTCCACCGGGATGATCTGGCCGGGCTTGGCCAGCGCCTTGACCAGCGGGCCGCCGACGATCAGCGACTCCTTGTTGGCCAGGGCCAGGGTGCGGCCGGCCTCCAGGGCGGCCAGCGTCGGCGCGAGGCCGATGGAGCCGGTGATGCCGTTCAGCACGGTGTGGCAGTCGGAGGCGGCGACCTGGGCGGCCGCGTCCGGGCCCACCAGGATCTCCGGGAGCGGCTCGGTGCCGTACTGCCCGGCCAGGGCCTCGCGCAGCGCCGGTGCGGCCTCCTCGCGGGCCACCGCGACGGTGCGCACCCCGAGCCTGCGCGCCTGCTCGGCCAGGAGGTCCACCCGGCCGCCGTTCGCGGAGAGGGCGGTGACCTTGAAACGGTCGGGGTTGCGCAGCACCAGGTCGATGGCCTGGGTGCCGATGGACCCGGTGGAGCCGAGGATCACCACGTCCTTCGGGCCGTCGCCCGCGACGGGGTCGAACACGAGGTGCGGGTCGGCGAGCGGGGCGGGGCTGGCGGGGCTGTCGGTCATCCCCCCATTGTGGCCGCACCCGGCGGCGGCCCGGACCGCGCGTCCCCCGGCGGAGTGGCCGGAAAGGGGCCCTCTGTCGCGGGAAGGTTTCTTCCTTTGTGAATCCGGGGTGAAGATCCTGTGATAACAATTCAGTTGAACGGGTGAACTTCTTGCCCGTACAGCGTCTTTGTGAACGACATCCTTGGGGGGATCTCTTCGTGCGTACCGTGCGCCTCCGCGCCGCCCTGCCCGCTCTCGCCGGCGCGGCCCTGCTCACCGGCACCCTCATGAGCACCCCGGCCCAGGCGGCCGGCACCGTCCAGATCCACCGGGTCTACTTCGACAGCCCCGGCAAGGACACCCGGTCCAACTCCAGCCTCAACGGCGAGTGGGTCCAGCTCAAGAACACCAGCCGCTCGGCGCTCTCGCTGAAGGGGTGGGTCCTGAAGGACGCCTCGAACCACAAGTACTCCTTCCCGAACGTCAAGATCGGCGCCGGGAAGTACATGAAGATCCACACCGGCAGCGGCCGCGACACCACCTCGGACAAGTACCAGGGCCGCCGCGCCTACGTCTGGAACAACACCAGCGACACGGCGACCCTGACCAAGTCGAACGGCTCCAAGGTCGACACCTGCTCGTGGACGACCCGGAACGGCAGCGACAAGTACTGCTAACCGCCGTAGGGGCGGCGGGCGTTGACGCGCTCGCTCGCCCCCGGTGTGGCGTCCGCGATCCAGGCGCCGTCGCCCGAGGGGTCGAGGACGCCCTCCTCCAGCCACTCGTAGGCACCGCCGAGGACGCCCTTGACCACCTTGCGGTCGACGCCGTCGGTGTTGTGCCACAGACGGGCGAACAGCTCGTCCACGCGGACGCGGGCCTGGCGGCAGAAGGCGTCGGCGAGCTGGTACGCCTCACGGCCGTGCTCGCCCTCGCGCCGCAGCCGCTCGGCCCGTACGCAGGCCGCGCTCATGGCGAACAGTTCCGCGCCGACGTCCACGATCCGGCCGAGGAAGCCCTGCTTGGTCTCCATCCGACCCTGCCAGCGGGACATCCCGTAGAAGGTCGCGCGGGCCAGCTTGCGGGCATGCCGCTCGACGAACCGCAGATGCCCGGACAGGTCGATGCCGTGCTTGAACTCGGCGTACGAGGACGGGAGTTGCCCCGGGCCCGCGACCAGCTTCGGCAGCCACTTGGCGTAGAAGACGCCCGCGCCCGCACCGGCCTTCGCCTTGTCCTGGAGGGACTTGTCGGGATCGATGAGGTCACCGGCGACCGAGAGGTGGGCGTCGACGGCCTCACGCGCGATCAGCAGGTGCATGATCTCGGTGGAGCCCTCGAAGATGCGGTTGATCCGCAGGTCCCGCAGCATCTGCTCGGCCGGTACGGCCCGCTCGCCGCGCGCGCCGAGCGACTCGGCCGTCTCGTAGCCCCGGCCGCCCCGGATCTGGACCAGCTCGTCCGCCATCAGCCAGGCCATCTCCGAGCCGTACAGCTTGGCGAGCGCGGCCTCGATGCGGATGTCGTTGCGGTCCTCGTCGGCCATCTGGGAGGCGAGGTCGACGACGGCCTCCAGCGCGAAGGTGGTGGCCGCGATGAAGCTGATCTTGGAGCCGACGGCCTCGTGCAGCGCGACCGGCCTGCCCCACTGCTCGCGCTCGGCGGCCCACTGACGGGCGATCTTCAGACACCACTTGCCCGCCCCGGCGCACATCGCGGGCAGCGAGAGCCGGCCGGTGTTCAGCGTGGTGAGCGCGATCTTCAGACCGGCGCCCTCGGGGCCGATCCGGTTGGCGGCCGGGACCCGCACCTGGTGGAAGCGGGTGACGCCGTTCTCGATGCCGCGCAGGCCCATGAAGGCGTTGCGGTGCTCCACCGTGATGCCCTCGGCGTCGGCCTCCACCACGAACGCGGTGATCCCGCCGGGGTGCCCCTCGGACTTCGGCACCCGGGCCATGACGACCAGCAGGTCGGCGACGACCCCGTTGGTGGTCCACAGCTTCACGCCGTCCAGGACGTACTCGTCGCCTTCCGGCACGGCCGAGGTGGCCAGCCGGGCGGGGTCGGAGCCGACGTCCGGCTCGGTGAGCAGGAAGGCGGAGATGGCGTCGGTGGCGCAGCGGGGCAGGAAGGCGTCCTTCTGCTCCTGGGTGCCGAAGATCTTCAGCGGCTGCGGGACGCCGATCGACTGGTGGGCGGAGAGCAGCGCGCCGACGGCGGGGCTGACCGAGCCGACCAGGGCGAGGGCCTTGTTGTAGTAGAGCTGGGAGAGGCCCAGGCCGCCGTACTTGGTGTCGATCTTCATGCCGAGGGCGCCGAGCCGCTTCAGGCCGGCCACGACCTCGTCCGGGATACGGGCCTCACGCTCGATGCGGGCCGCGTCGATCTCCGTCTCGCAGAAGGCGCGCAGCTCGGCGAGGAAGGTCTCGCCGCGCCGGACGCTCTCCGCGTCGGGGAGCGGGTGGGGGTGGATGAGGTCGAGCCGGAAGCGCCCGAGGAACAGCTCCTTGGCGAAGCTGGGCTTGCGCCAGTTCTGCTCCCGGGCGGCCTCCGCCACCTGCCGGGCCTCGCGCTCGGAGACGTTGGTGCGTTGAGTGGTGGGGGCGGACATGAGGCTCACCTCGCCGCGAAGAGGGATGTTGGCGGACCGTGGGTAACCGACCCGTTGCTACTGGATCGTTGGTACCTGAATCGGGCGCGCCCCACCACCCCTTGCGCGTCCGTTCAGGTGAACGGACGTGCGAGGGAGCGGCGGTGCCTCAGACCGTCTCGAGCGCCGGGACCTGGGCCTTCCTGCCCTCGGCGGGGGCGTCACCGGTCGCGGCCGGGGTGCCGCGGCGGCCGGCGACGGCGTAGGCCAGGCCCACCAGCAGGCCGCCGCCGACGAGGTTGCCGAGGCCGACGAAGAGGAGGTTGTGGGCGAAGGCGCCCACGGTGACGCCGGGGACGTCCTCGAAGAGGCCGAGCGAGAAGGTCGTCATGTTGGCGACGACGTGCTCGAAGCCGGAGGCGACGAAGGCCAGGATGCCCGCGAAGATCAGCAGGATCCTGGCGGCGTCCGAGCGGGTCCGCATGCCCATCCACACGGTCAGGCAGACCAGGAAGTTGCAGAGCACACCGCGGAAGAACATCGCCTCGCCGCTCTCGGCCATCTTGGCGGTGAGCATGCCGGTCAGGGCGGCCAGGCCGGGGGCGGGGGCGCCGGGGGCGGGCGCGACGCCCAGCACTCCGGAGGCGTGGACCAGTCCGGCGAGGGCGACCGAGCCGATCAGGTTGCCGACGAGGGAGCCGACGATCACGGCGAGCGCGGTGAGGGGCGTCAGGGCCCGGCGGACCGCGCCCTGGACCATCGTCATCATGTTGCTGGTGGCCAGCTCGCCGCCGGCGAAGATCACCAGCGTCAGCGCGACACCGAAGACCAGGCCCTGGACCAGCTTGACCCAGGGCGAGTGCGCGGCGCTGAGCGGGCCGGACACGCTGACCATCAGGACGACGCCCATGCCGATGAAGGCCCCGGCGAGCGCCGAGAGGACCAGATAGCGGCCGGGGGAACGGAGCAGCTTCGCCTTGCTCCGGGCGGTGGCGACCTGCGCGTCCAGGGCGTCTTCCATGGGTATCGGCACGATGCCCTCTCACTTTCCGCGAATGACCGCTCCGATTGCGGCTCGATGCGGAGGGAAGTGTGCTCCCGCGCGCACGAAAAAGTCAAAAGCGCAATCAATGACTCGATAGGTGTTGTTTATCGGACTTAAGAGGCGAAACCGATCGCGCGATCGGCGGCGCTTATCACCGCACGCAAAAGGAACGGCCGGAGCCCCCGCACAGCGGGCTCCGGCCGTTCCGGTGGTGACCTGTCCGTGGCAGGTCAGAGTGCGAGGCCCGTGAGGACCAGGACGCGCTCGTAGGTGTAGTCGTCCATCGCGGAGCGGACGCCCTCGCGGCCGACGCCGGACTGCTTGGCGCCGCCGTACGGCATCTGGTCCGCGCGGTAGGAGGGGACGTCGCCGATGACGACACCGCCGACCTCGAGGGCGCGGTGGGCGCGGAAGGCGGCCTGGATGTCGTGGGTGAACACGCCTGCCTGGAGGCCGTACTTGGAGTCGTTGACGGCCGCGAACGCCTCGGCCTCGCCGTCGACCTTGGTGACGGTGAGGACCGGTCCGAAGACCTCCTCGGTGGCGAGGGTGGCACCGGCCGGTACGTCGGTGAGGACGGTCGGCGCGTAGGTGGCGCCGTCCCGCTCGCCGCCGGTGAGCAGGGTGGCGCCCAGCTCGACGGCCTCGTTCACCCAGGACTCCACGCGCTGCGCGGCGGCCTCGCTGACCAGCGGGCCGACCTCGGTCTTGTCGTCCGCCGGGTCACCGGTGACCTGGGCCTCGACGGCGGCGACGATGCGCGGGAGCAGCCGCTCGTACACGGCGCCGTCCACGATGACCCGCTGCACCGAGATGCAGGACTGGCCGCCCTGGTAGTTGGAGAAGGTGGCGATGCGGTTCGCGGCCCAGTCCAGGTCGGCGTCGCTCGCCCAGTCGCCGAGGACGACGGCCGCGCCGTTGCCGCCCAGCTCCAGCGTGCAGTGCTTGCGCGGCACCGAGTCCATGATCGCGTAGCCGACCTGCTCGGAGCCGGTGAAGGAGATCACCGGGAGGCGCTCGTCCTGGACCAGCGCGGGCATCTTGTCGTTGGCGACCGGCAGGACGCTCCAGGACCCGGCAGGCAGGTCGGTCTCGGCCAGCAGCTCGCCGATGACCAGGCCGGACAGCGGGGTGGCCGGGGCGGGCTTCAGGATGATCGGGACACCGGCGGCGATGGCCGGGGCGACCTTGTGCGCGCACAGGTTCAGCGGGAAGTTGAACGGCGCGATGCCGAGGACGACGCCCTTGGGGAAGCGGCGGATCAGCGCCATACGGCCCTGGCCGCCCGCGTCGGTGTCCAGCCGCTGGGCCTCGCCGCCGTTGAACCGCCGGGCCTCCTCGGCCGCGAGCCGGAACACGGAGACGGCACGGGCGACCTCGCCGCGCGCCCACTTGATGGGCTTGCCGTTCTCGCCGGAGATCAGCTGGGCGATCTCCTCGGTGCGCTCGGTCAGCCGCTTGGCCACGTGGTCGAGTGCGGTCGCGCGGACGTGCGCGGGGACGGCGGCGAACTCGTCGCGCACCGCGTACGCGGCGGCCACGGCCTCTTCGACCTGCGCGTCACTGGGCACGCTCGCCCGGCCGACGACACGGCCGTCCCACGGGGAGGTGACATCGAAGCTGTCCTCGCCGGCGGCCTCGCGGCCGGCCAGCCAGAAGGCGTGGGTGGAGGTCATGTGCGGGTCCGGCCCTTCCGCGTCGGGGGGTGTGTCTCTGCGTGATCCACGGTAGGACGGGCGGGCGCAGGGGGCGCTTGTCCGAGTCGTACGGAACGGGTCGGACGATGTGCCGGTTCGGCGGGGTGGGCGCGGGCCTGGGATCGGCGTGGGCCCGCGTCCGGGTCGGGAGTGGGCGCGGGACGGGGGGTGAGCGCTTGGGCCGGGGTGAGCGTGAGTCGCGGAGTCAGCGGAGGACCCGGGGTGAGCGCGAGACCCGGAGTCGGGGCGATGCCGGGGCGGGGTGGGGCGGAGCCGGACCCAGGTCCCGGCCGGGCGGGGTGGGCCGGAGGCGGGCGCGGAGCGGGCGGGCCTGGGACCGGCGCGGGGTGGGCCGGAGGCGGGCGCGGAGCGGGCGGGCCTGGGACCGGCGCGGGGTGGGCCGGAGGCGGGTGCGGAGCGGGCGGGCCTGGGACCGGCGCGGGGTGGGCCGGAGGCGGGTGCGGAGCGCGCGGGCCTAGGACCGGCGCGGGGTGGGCCGGAGGCGGGCGCGGAGCGGGCGGGCCTGGGACCGGCGCGGGGTGGGCCGGAGGCGGGTGCGGAGCGCGCGGGCCTAGGACCGGCGCGGGGTGGGCCGGAGGCGGGCGCGGAGCGGGCGGGCCTGGGACCGGCGCGGGGTGGGCCGGAGGCGGGCGTGGAGCGCGCGGGCCTGGGGCCGGCGCGGGGTGGGCCGGAGGCGGGTGCGAAGCGGGCGGGCCTGGGGCCGGCGCGGGGCCCGGAGTGGGCTCGGTGGCGCGAGCCTCGGGGGCGGCTACTCCCCCGACGTTGCCTTCAGGGACAGCCACAGCTCCATTCGGACGTCCGGGTCGTCCAGGGAGCGGCCGAGGATTTCCTCTACTCGGCGCATGCGGTAGCGGAGGGTGTGGCGGTGGACGCCGAGGTCGGCGGCGGCCGCGTCCCATTGGCCGTGGCGGGAGAGCCAGGCGCGCAGGGAGGCGACGAGGTCGCCGCGTCCGGTGGCGTCGTGGTCGCGCAGGGCGCGAAGGAGGCCGTCGGCGAAGGCCCGTACCGCGTCGTCGGCGAGCAGCGGGAGGACCGAGCCGGCCGCGACGTGCTCGTGCTCGACCAGGACCCGGCCGCGCCGCCGGGCCACCGAGAGCGCCTGCTCGGCCTGGCGGTAGGCGGTGGCGGCCGCGATGGGGCCGGCCGGGGCGGAGAGGCCGACGACGAGCGCGTCCTCGTCGGCCTTGGCCTCCGGCGCGCCCGCGTACGCCGTGCAGGCGGCGACGGCCGCGCCGCCGTCGGTGGCCAGCACCACCAGCCGCTCCCGGTCGGGCACCACCAGGACGGCCTCGCCGGAGCGGGCGGCGGCGGACTCGGCGGCCTCGGCGAGGGCGTCCAGCGGATCGCCGTCCGTCCCCTGGCGCGGCGCGGCCTCGGCCACGAGCAGCCGGAACGGCGCGTCCAGCAGACCGCCGTACAGGTCACCGGCGACCGCGCGGGCGTGGTCGGGCTCCCCCGCGAGCAGCATCCGCAGCACCGCCGCGCCGACCCGCTGTTCGGCGGCGTGCAGGGAGCGGGAGCGCTCGGTGGTGAGGGTGAGCAGCGCGATCGCGGAGTGCACGGCGTAGCGCTCGGCGGTGCCGGGGGCGGCGGCGGTGCCGACGGCGAGCGCGGCGCGGGGGCGGCGGCCGGTGCCGAGCGAGTGCAGCTCGATCCGGTCCTCGGTGTCCGGAGCGGCGACCACGGAGGAGGCGGGGGCGGGGCGTTCCCGCAGCCGCTCGACGTCGGCGGTGAGCCGGGCGGCCCGGCGGCCCGCCCACTCGGGCGCGGCGGCGACGACCGCGCCGGACGCGTCGTACAGCGCGGCCCAGCCGTCGACCTGGACGGCGAGCGCGGCGAGCAGGCCCTCCGGGCCGGTGGTGAGCGCCTGCCGGGTCAGCTCGCGCTGCGCGGCGAAACCGGCGGTGACGGCGCGGTACTGGTCGGCGGCGATGGCGGCGGAGACGGCCTTGCTGATGGCGAGGAACGGGGTGCGCCGGGGCACCTCCAGCAGCGGCAGCCCCTCCTGCCGGGCGGCCTGCACCAGCGCGTCGGGGATCGCGTCGTAGTTGACGCCGACCGCGAAGCCCAGGCCGACGACGCCCGCGCCGGCCAGCCGCTTCACGTACCGCCGCATCGCCTCGGGGTCCTCCGCGTCGAGCTTGAGCGCGGTGATCAGCAGCAGCTCCCCGCCCTCCATGTACGGCACGGGGTCGGCCAGCTCGCTGACATGCGCCCAGCGCACGGGTACGTCGAGCTTGTCCTCCCCCGCGCGGACCGTCAGCTTCAGCGCGGAGTGGTGGACGAGCGAGGCGAGCGTGGGCGGCATGGGACCTTCAGGTCGGGACGGCCGGCGCGCCGTCGCGCCGGCCGGGAGCAGTCATCTCTTGGCCGCCACGTATGAACGACCCACCCCGATTCTGCCTCACCGTACGATGCCGGGCCTCCGTTCACCCCCGCAGGTCCACCAGCAGGGGCGGCGCGTGCTCCCCGCGTACCGTCGTGAGCGAGAGGACCGCGTGACCCGGCGGAACGGCATGAGCGAGCTCGGAGGCGGACCAGCGCTCACGTTCCACCTGGCGGACGGTGACCGCCTCCGTCGTCACAGCCTTTCCGGTCACCAGCTTGCGCAGACTGTGGATCAGGCGCGTCATCGGCTGGTCGGCGAACACGGTGTGCTGCGCGACGTCCTTGGTCTCCACCCACTGGGTTCCCCACGCCTCCGCGAAGCGGCCGCCGTCCCACGTGGTGACTCCGGAGAAGGCCATGCGGCAGCCCACTGCCGCGTACAGCGGGCCGTGCAGCGCCTCAGGAACCTCGCCCACCGTACGCAGAGCGAGCACCACACCCGCGTTGCGGGACCGAAGCCGCTGGACGCGCCGGACGGACTCGCTCGTCACGGCGCCCGCCGCGTCATCGAGGACGAGGCAGGCGAAGTGTGAGCGGCCACCTGCCGACGCCACGGCGTCGAACTGGGCGAGCACCAGACGCGTGACGATCCGCGCCGCCTCCTCATAACCCCGCTCGGGAAGGTCGACGCGTACCCGCACCGGGTGGCTGACGACTGCCCGCAGCGAGAAGGGCCGGGCGTGCCGCTCGTCCGCGCCGAAGAAACCCGCGAACGCCGGGCGGTCAAGCGCGGCAAGCCGGTCCGCCAGCAGGGTTCCCGGGTCGTCCCGACCGCCCGCATGCCGGGCCCGCGCGTCCAGTTCGCGCCGCATCGCGGAGTGCTCCTCCGAGTCCAGGGCGGCGCGCAGCGCGTTCAGGGCCGCGGGCTCACCCTCCAGGAGTTCCCGCAGCACCGGCAGCGTCGGGAAGCGGCCGTAGGCGGCCCGGTACGGGCCGAGCAACTGGGAGAGCGCCGTGACCGCACGCGACCCGCCCCGCGTCCCTAGGTCACCGGCCAGGGCCTCCGCGAGCAGCGTGGCCGCCTCGTCCGGGTCCTGTGTTTCCGCGTACGGGTCGAGGTCGTACACGGAGGCCGGGTCACCGAGCCGTACGACGACGTCGTAGGCGGAGTCGGGCCCGAGCTGCGTCCCGGCCGCGCAGACCACCACGACCGCACAGCGCCCCGCGAGGGCGTGCAGTCCCAGCGACTCCACGACGGGCCGGACGAGGTGGCGTGTCTTGCCGGATCCCGAGGGCCCGACGGCGAGCAGCGAGGTGGCGAGGGTCTCCGGTCCGAGAGCGGCTCCCGCCCCGCCGTAGGCGAGCGGAGTGCGTTCCCCCTGCGCCCAGCGGCCGATCCGTACCTGTCCGGCCGGCAGGTCGTGCCGGCCCTCGCGGCCGGGCAGGTCGCGCTGGCCCGAGGGGTGGGTCCAGGCGGCGGCGCCGTCGCGCAGGACGGTGGCCGTGAACGACGGGATGCGCGCCTCGGCGCGGGACACGGTCCACATGCCGTCGATCCGGGCGCAGTCCACGTCGTTCATCTGCCCGGCGCGCAGTGCGGCGGTGAGCACGTCGGCGGCCTGGTGCTGGCCGGCCTCGCGGAGGTCGGGCCACTGCGAGGGCTTGCGGTCCGTGACCGGCCGCGTGGTGTCGTCCGCGCTCTTCGCCCGCTCCCGCGCGGCGACCGCGTCCTTCACGAGGGTCCACCAGCCGCCGACCCTCGCGAACGGCCACAGCACCAGCAGGGTGATGAGGACGCAGAGACCGTACGTGAGCGTCGGGGAGGCGAAGACCGTGTAGTCGCCGGTGATCAGGACGATGAGGGAGAACAGAGGGTCCTGCACCGGCAGCGCGTCCCAGCCGAGACCGAAGGAGCTGGGAAAGACGAGGACGAGGGTGGCGAGCGCGCCGAGGGCGGCGATCAGGGCCCGGCCGGGCTGAGGGCGGCCGGTGACGAGATGCCGGATGATGTCGGCCCAGCTGCCGAGGCGGGCCATGGCGTAGACGAGGATCGCGAAGAACACCCCGCCCGCGACCGTGATGGCCTCGGCGCCCTGATAGCCCTTGGGGCTGGTGGTGCCGCCCCACCACCAGTCGCTCGGGGTGAGCAGCCGCAGAACAGCCCACTGGTAGGGGATGCTGCCGTGCTTCCAGAGCGACCAGAGCAGCAGTCCGGCCACGAGCGGGACGAGGAAGCCGACGACGGTGACGGGGGCGAGGCGCTGTTCCTGGCGCGCGGCCTTGGGCAGCCGGTAACGGTGGCGCCAGATGCCGGGCTCGGCGGCCGGGCGCGGGTCGTCCAGCCAGTCGGCCACCGGCGAACCGGATTGACCGGGCTGACCGGACTGCGGTGGGTACCCGGGAGACGCCCCCACGGGGGTGGCGTCCGGCGCCCGGGGCGGACGCGGCGGCACGGCAGGCCCCTGGGGCGGTACTGCCGGGCGTGGGACCGGGCCGGTCCCCGTGCCGCGTGTGTCCCGCATGCCGTCGCTCTCCATCGCCGTTGCCCCCTGAGCAGCCGCTCCGTCCACCGTCAGCGAGTCAATCTAACGCCCTGGAAAGGGGAGTTCACCGGTTACGCGGCCGGTGTCCGGCACCGGTCGGCCGGGGCCGTCACCCACTGCTATGTCCACGGCGGACAAGCGCCATGCCGGACAACGCCCACATGGAGCATGACCGGCTCCCGGCAACGGTCCTAACCTGCGAGAAAAGAAGACAAGCGTCCGTAATCACCCCCAGGAGCCCCGCATGACCGCACTTCCGCAGGAGCGCCGCGTCGTCACCGCCATTCCCGGCCCGAAGTCGCAGGAGCTTCAGGCCCGCCGCACCGCGGTCGTCGCCCAGGGCGTGGGGTCCACGCTGCCGGTGTTCGTCACGCGCGCGGGCGGTGGCGTGATCGAGGACGTCGACGGCAACAGCCTGATCGACTTCGGCTCCGGCATCGCCGTGACCTCGGTGGGCGCCTCCGCCGAGGCCGTGGTGCGCCGCGCGAGCGCCCAGCTCGCCGACTTCACCCACACCTGTTTCATGGTCACCCCCTACGAGGGCTACGTGGAGGTCGCCGAGGCCCTCGCCGAGCTGACCCCGGGTGACCACGCGAAGAAGTCGGCGCTGTTCAACTCGGGCGCCGAGGCGGTCGAGAACGCGGTGAAGATCGCCCGCGCCCACACCAAGCGCCAGGCCGTCGTGGTGTTCGACCACGGCTACCACGGCCGCACCAACCTCACGATGGCGCTGACGGCGAAGAACATGCCGTACAAGAACGGCTTCGGCCCGTTCGCGCCCGAGGTCTACCGGGTGCCGGTGGCCTACGGCTACCGCTGGCCCACCGGCCCGGAGAACGCGGGTCCGGAGGCCGCCAAGCAGGCGATCGACCAGATCACCAAGCAGGTCGGCGCGGACAACGTGGCCGCGATCATCATCGAGCCGGTGCTCGGCGAGGGCGGCTTCATCGAGCCGGCCAAGGGCTTCCTGCCGGAGATCGTGAAGTTCGCCAACGAGAACGGCATCGTCTTCGTCGCGGACGAGATCCAGTCCGGCTTCTGCCGCACCGGCCAGTGGTTCGCGTGCGAGGACGAGGGCATCGTCCCGGACCTGATCACCACCGCCAAGGGCATCGCGGGCGGTCTGCCGCTCGCCGCCGTGACGGGCCGCGCCGAGATCATGGACGCCGCGCACGCGGGTGGCCTCGGCGGCACCTACGGCGGCAACCCGGTGGCCTGCGCCGCCGCGCTCGGCGCGATCGAGACGATGAAGGAGCAGGACCTCAACGGCAAGGCCAAGCACATCGAGCAGGTCATGAAGGGCCGCCTGGCCACCATGGCCGAGAAGTTCGACATCATCGGTGACATCCGGGGCCGCGGCGCGATGATCGCGATCGAGCTGGTCAAGGACCGCGACACCAAGGAGCCGAACGCCGAGGCCGCCGCCGCGCTGGCCAAGGCGTGCCACCAGGAGGGCCTGCTGGTCCTGACCTGTGGCACCTACGGCAACGTGCTGCGCTTCCTGCCGCCGCTGGTCATCGGCGAGGACCTGCTGAACGAGGGCCTGGACATCATCGAGCAGGCTTTCTCCCGTATCTGAGCGGACGACTGCGGCAGGCCGTGTGAAGAACGTGTGCGAGGTGGATGACAGGACGCGATTGCGTCTGTCCGACCGCCGCCGCCTGCCGTAAGTTCGGTCCCGATGAGAGATACACCCCGCTCGCAGGGGACTGCGGGCGAGTTCAGGCCGGGGCCTCCCCAGCTTCGACCTGGTCGTGCCCTCGCGCACACAACCGGGGCCTGAGGGCTCCGGGATCTCCACACCGATCGGACGGTCGCCGCCCCAAACCCCCCGGGGCGCGCGACATCCCGGTCCGGTCGGCCGCCCCGGAACCACCCCCCCTGTTCCGGGGCGGCCGACCTCCTTCTCGCCACTCGCTTCCCGCCGCACGCGCGCATGCGAAGCTGGCCCGGTGTCCACTCCCGCCCGCCGCCTCGCCCCGGCCGTCCTCCTGCTGTGCCTCCCGGCGCTGATGTTCGCGCTGCTCACCTGGCAGGTGCTGGCACACGGCCCGCTGCTCGCGCTGGACGCCCGGCTGAGCCGGGACCTGGTCCACCCGGACCGTTTCTCCGAACTCCTCTCCGACCTCGGCAACATCACGGTGGCCGTCCCGCTGCTGGTGCTCGCCCTCGTCTACGCGGCCTGGCGGGGCCGGAGCGCCGGGACGCCCCACTGGTGGCTGCCGCCGGCCGCGGCCGCCCTCCTGATGGCGGTGCTCCCGGCGATCGTCGTCCCGCTGAAGCTGTGGACCGCGCGGCCGGGGACCCCCGTGGTGCCCCCGGCCACCGGCTACTTCCCCTCCGGCCACACCGCGACGGCAGCCGTGGCGTACGGCGCCTCGGCGCTGCTCCTGCTGCCCTGGTGCCGCACCCGCGCCGCACGCCTGGCGGCGACCGGTGTCCCGGCCGCGCTGGTGCTCGCGGTGTCGTACGGGCTGGTGCGGCGGGGCTTCCACTGGCCCCTGGACGTGCTCGCGTCCTGGTGCCTGGGCGCGGTGCTGCTGACCTGCCTGGGTCTGGTGCTCAGCCGAAGTAGGAGTCGAAGGTCCGCTGGAACTCCCAGCCCGCGAACCGGTCCCAGTTCACCGACCAGGTCATCAGACCCCGTAGCGCGGGCCACGTTCCGTGGGTCGCGTACGAGCCGCAGTTCGTCTTCTTCGTGAGGCAGTCCAGGGTCTTGGTGACCTCGGCCGGGGCGACGTAGCCGTTGCCCGCGTTGACCGAGGCGGGCATGCCGATGGCGACCTGGTCGGGGCGCAGCGGCGGGAAGACGTTGCCCGCGTCACCGGCGACCGGGAAGCCGGTGAGCAGCATGTCGGTCATGGCGATGTGGAAGTCGGCGCCGCCCATGGAGTGGTACTGGTTGTCCAGCCCCATGATCGGGCCCGAGTTGTAGTCCTGGACGTGCAGCAGGGTGAGGTCGTCGCGCAGGGCGTGGATGACCGGGAGGTAGGCGCCGCAGCGCGGGTCCTGCCCGCCCCACTTGCCGCTGCCGTAGAACTGGTAGCCGTTCTGCACGAAGAACGTCTCCGGGGCCATGGTGAGCACGAACTTGGTTCCGTACTTGGCCTTGAGGGTCTTCAGCGCGGAGATCAGGTTGACGATCACCGGGGTGGTCGGGTTCTTGAAGTCGGTGTCTCCGGTGTTCAGCGAGAGCGAGTGGCCCTCGAAGTCGATGTCGAGGCCGTCCAGACCGTACTGGTCGATGATCTTCGAGACCGAGGAGACGAAGGCGTCACGGGCGGCCGTGGTGGTGAGCTGGACCTGGCCGTTCTGGCCGCCGATGGAGATCAGCACCTTCTTGCCGGCGGCCTGCTTGGCCTTGATGGCCGCCTGGAAGTCGGCGTCGCTCTCCACGTTCGGGCACTCCGAGACGGGACAGCGGTTGAACCGGATGTCCCCCGAGGTGACCGCGGTCGGCTCGCCGAAGGCCAGGTCGATGACGTCCCAGCTGTCGGGCACGTCGGCCATCCGCGTGTACCCGGAGCCGTTGGCGAAGCTGGCGTGCAGATAGCCGACCAGGGCGTGCGCGGGCAGCTGCGTGGAGCCCCCGCCGTCGCTGCGGGCCGGGGTGGTCGCGGTCACCGTGGCGGAGCGGGCGGACTCCCCCGCGTCGTTGGTGGCGGTGACCTGGAAGGAGTACGCGGTCGAGGGGTTCAGGCCGCTCACGGTGGCCGAAGTGCCGGTCGGCGAAGCGACCTTGACGCCGTCCCGGTAGACCGCGTAACCGGTCGCGCCCGTGACCGGGGTCCAGGACAGCCCGACGGAGGTGGCGGTGACGGTGCCGGTCTTCAGGCCGGTCGGCACGGTGGGCGGCTGGGTGGTGGTGCCGCCGCCGGGGCCCACGAGGGAGACGTCGTCGGCGTAGTAGGCGCCGGTGCCGTACCAGCCGTGGGTGTAGAGGGTGACCTTGGTGGTGTTGGCGCCGGTGGTGAAGGTGGTGGCGAGCTTCTGCCAGTCGGGCGCTGACTGGGTCCAGGTGGAGACGTCGGTGGTGCCGGTGCCGCTCGCGCCGAGGTAGACGTAGGAGCCGCGTACCCAGCCGGCCAGCGTGTACTGGGAGTTGGGTCTGACGGACACCGTCTGGGCGCACTGGGCGTTGTCGCTGCCCTGCGGGGTGGCTTGCAGCGCCGAGGAGCCGCTGTGCACCGGGGAGGTGACGGTGGTGCCGGCGGTGCAGGTCCAGGGGGAGAGCCCGGATTCGAAACCGCCGTTGACCGCGGCGTCCGCGTCGGCCGCACGGGCGGCCGACGAGAGCGCGGCACTGCCGGGCACGGCGAGAGCCATGACCGTGAGGAATGCGACCAGGGGTCGGGAACGGTCCACAAATGCCTCCAGGCATGGGGGAGTTGGAGGTCGAGGGTGCACCCAACTTGGTCCAGACCAATTCAGTTGTCAAGCACTCACGAGCGGCGCCGGTCCTCCTCGCTCGCCAGCGCGGCCGCCGCCTCGTGCATCGCCAGCTCCAGCAGCGCCGGGTCGGTGAGCGTGCCCGACCCGTCCGGCGGCACCAGCCAGCGCACCCCCTGGGTGGCCCGACCGGGGTGCGGTACGACGATCCAGGTGCCGGACCCGGCCGTGCGGATGCCGGTGCCCAGCCAGCGGGCGGCGGTGCCCGGCGGCACGAAGAAGCCCACCCGGTTGTCCCCGAAGTCGACCAGCACCGGGCCCAGTTGATCGAGCACCCGGGTGAGCACGTCCAGCGTCGGATACCCCAGCTCCCCCGGCAGGACGAGCACGTCCCAGGCTTTCCCGGCCGGCAGCAGCGCGACCCCCAGCGGGCTGCGCTCCCACTCCCAACGGCAGGCTTCCGGGTCCGGCGCCACGGACGCCAGCCACTCCACCGCAGTCTTCGCCCCTGTCATGAAAAGACCTCCCTCTCCTTCGCGGACACGCGCGTCTGCGAGGGAGAGGGAGGTGGGGCGGTCCGCATTACGCGGGTTCACCGGGATCTTTCGAGTGACCTGGGTCACACGGGCCGGGCGGCTAGCTGTCGAAGCCGAGTCCCAGCCGGTCCATGGCCCGCAGCCACAGGTTCCGCCGGCCGCCCTGCGCGTCGGCCCGCGCCAGCGACCAGCGGGTCAGCGCGATCCCGGTCCAGGCGAACGGCTCGGGCGGGAACGGCAGCGGCTTCTTGCGGACCATCTCCAGCCGGGTGCGCTCGGTGTCCGCGCCGTCCAGCAGATCCAGCATCACGTCGGCGCCGAAACGGGTGGCCCCCACACCGAGGCCCGTGTAGCCCGCCGCGTAGGCGACCCGGCCCTGATGTCCGGTGCCGAAGAACGCCGAGAAGCGGGAGCAGGTGTCGATCGCGCCGCCCCAGGCGTGGGTGAAGCGGACGCCCTCCAGCTGCGGGAAGCAGGTGAAGAAGTGCCCGGCCAGCTTGGCGTACGTCTCCGGCCGGTCGTCGTACTCCGCGCGCACCCGGCCGCCGTAGGGGTAGATCGCGTCGTAGCCGCCCCACAGCACCCGGTTGTCCGGGGTCAGCCGGAAGTAGTGGAACTGGTTGGCCGCGTCCCCGAGGCCCTGGCGGTTCTTCCAGCCGAGCGAGTCGAGCTGCCCGGCGCTGAGCGGCTCGGTGGTCAGCGCGTAGTCGTAGACCGGCACCGTGTAGGAGCGGACCCGGCGCAGGAGGCTGGGGAAGATGTTGGTGCCGAGCGCGACCTTGCGGGCCCGGACCGTGCCGTACGGGGTGCCGGCCTCCATCCCGGCGCCGTACTGCTTCAGGGTCAGGGCCGGGGTGTGCTCGTACACCCGGACCCCCAGGGCGAGGCAGGCCCGCTTCAGGCCCCAGGCCAGCTTGGCGGGGTGCAGCAGGGCCACGCCTCTGCGGTCCCACAGTCCGGCCTCGAAGGTGGGCGAGCCGACCTCGGCGCGCAGAGCGTCCCGGTCGAGGAACTCCATGCCGTCCGCGAGGCCCTTGTCCTCGAGTTCCCGGTGCCAGTCGCGCAGTTCCCACGCCTGGTAGGTCTCGGTGGCCACGTCGATCTCGCCGGTGCGCTCGAAGTCGCAGTCGATGCCGTACCGGGCGAGCGCGTCCTCGATGCCGTCCAGGTTGCGGGCGCCGAGTTCGTGCAGCGTGCCGACCTCGTCCGGCCAGCGGGCCAGTCCGTTGGCCAGGCCGTGGGTGAGGGAGGCGGCGCAGAACCCGCCGTTGCGGCCCGAGGCGGCCCAGCCCACCTCGCGGCCCTCCAGCAGCACCACGTCCCGGCCCGGGTCGCGCTCCTTGGCGTTGAGCGCGGTCCACAGTCCGCTGTAGCCGCCGCCGACCACGAGCAGGTCGCAGGTCTCGGTGCCGGTGAGGGCGGGCTCGGGCTGGGGCTTGCCGGGGTCCTCCAGCCAGTAGGGGACCGGCTGGGCTTCGGAGAGGGAAGCGACCCAGTTGTCTTTTCCACGGCTCATGGCGCTAGGGGCCATGATTTCAACTCCCTACGGGGCTTTATGCCTTCTGGTGACCGCGTCTACGGGTGACGAGCATCGAGACCAGCACGAACAGTACGGCGATGAGGAACATGGCCGTCCCGATGACATTGATCTGAACGGGCGTTCCGCGCTGTGCCGAGCCCCAGACGAACATGGGGAAGGTGACGGTCGAGCCCGCGTTGAAATTGGTGATGATGAAATCGTCGAAGGAGAGCGCGAAGGACAGCAGCGCGCCCGCGGCGATCCCGGGTGCCGCGATGGGCAGGGTGACCCGCCAGAAGGTCTGCACCGGTCCCGCGTAGAGATCGCGGGCGGCCTCCTCCAGGCGCGGGTCCATCGACATCACGCGCGCCTTGACCGCGGTGACGACGAAGCTCAGACAGAACATGATGTGGGCGATCAGGATCGTCCAGAAGCCGAGCTGGGCGCCCATGTTGAGGAACAGGGTGAGCAGCGAGGCGGCCATGACGACCTCGGGCATCGCCATCGGCAGGAAGATCAGCGAGTTGACCGCTCCGCGCGCCCGGAACCGGTACCGGACCAGGGCGAACGCGATCATCGTGCCGAGCGCGGTGGCGCCGATGGTGGCCCACAGGGCGATCTGGAGGCTGAGCCCGAGCGAGCCGCACATGTCGGCGACCCCGCACGGGTCCTGCCAGGCGTCGGTGGAGAAGTGCTGCCACTCGTAGTTGAAGCGGCCCTTGGGCTTGTTGAAGGAGAACACCGTCACGACGATGTTCGGCAGCAGCAGGTAGGCGAGCGTCAGCAGTCCCGCGACGACGACGAGACGGCGCTTGAGCCAGGTGAAGACGGCCATGTCAGACGAGGTCCTCCGTCCCGGCCCGGCGGATGTAGAGCGTGACCATGGCCAGGATCGCGGCCATGAGGATGAAGGAGAGCGCGGCGGCCGTCGGATAGTCCAGCACCCGCAGGAACTGGGTCTGGATGACGTTGCCGATCATGCGGGTGTCGGTGGAGCCGAGCAGCTCGGCGTTGACGTAGTCGCCGGCCGCCGGGATGAAGGTGAGCAGGGTGCCGGAGACCACGCCGGGCATCGACAGCGGGAAGGTCACCTTGCGGAAGGTGGTCCAGGGCCGGGCGTACAGGTCCCCGGCCGCCTCGTGCAGCCGCCCGTCGATCCGCTCCAGCGAGCTGTACAGCGGCAGGATCATGAAGGGGAGGAAGTTGTACGTCAGCCCGCACACCACCGCCAGCGGGGTGGCCAGCACCCGGTCCCCGGCCGTCCAGCCGAGCCAGCCGGTCACGTCCAGCACGTGCAGGGTGTTCAGCGCGTGCACCACGGGCCCGTTGTCCGCGAGGATCGTCTTCCAGGCGAGGGTGCGGATCAGGAAGCTGGTGAAGAACGGCGCGATCACCAGGATCATGATCAGGTTCCGCCAGCGCCCGGCGCGGAACGCGATCAGATACGCCAGCGGGTAGCCCAGCAGCAGGCAGAGCACGGTCGCGGCGGCCGCGTAGAGCACCGAGCGGACGAACTGCGGCCAGTACTCGGCGAGCGCGTGCCAGTAGGTGGCGAAGTGCCAGGTGACCTTGTAGCCCTGTTCCAGCGACCCGGTCTGCACCGAGGTCGACGCCTGGTAGACCAGCGGCAGCGCGAAGAACACGACCAGCCACAGGATGCCGGGCAGCAGCAGCCAGTACGGGGTGAAGCGGCCGCGCTTGCGGGGCGGCTTCGCGGGCTCGGGCGGGGCGAGCGGCGGGGGCGCCTCGGCGAGGGTCGGCATCAGACGGCCGCCTCTTCCTCGGTGCCGGCGTCGATGTCCTGTGCCGCGTCCAGCGCGAACGTGTGCGCCGGGTTCCAGTGCAGGACGACCTCGGCGCCGGGCACGAGCCGGGTGTCCCGCTCGACGTTCTGCGCGTACACCGCGAGCGCGCCCGCCACCGGGCTGTCGATCACGTACTGGGTGGAGACGCCGATGAAGCTGGCGTCGGCGACCGTGCCGGTGAGGCGGTTGCGGCCCTCGGGGACCGAGCCCGCGTCGTCGGCGTGGGTGAGCGCGATCTTCTCGGGGCGGATGCCGACCAGCAGCTTGCCGCCGGCCGGGGCGGGCGCCGAACAGCGCGCCTCGGGCAGCAGCAGCTTGCCGTCCCCGGCACGCAGCACGAGGTCACCGCCGCCGCGGGAGTCGACCTCCGCCTCGATCAGGTTGGAGGTGCCGAGGAAGTTGGCGACGAAGGTGGTGCCCGGGTTCTCGTACAGCTCGGCGGGCGAGCCGAGCTGCTCGACGCGGCCCGCGTTCATCACGGCGACCGTGTCGGCCATGGTCATGGCCTCCTCCTGGTCGTGCGTGACATGGACGAAGGTGATGCCGACCTCGGTCTGGATGCGCTTGAGCTCCAGCTGCATCTGGCGGCGCAGCTTGAGGTCGAGGGCGCCGAGGGGCTCGTCCAGCAGCAGCACCTTGGGGTGGTTGATCAGGGCGCGGGCGACCGCGACGCGCTGCTGCTGGCCGCCGGAGAGCTGGTGCGGCTTCTTGCGCGCCTGCTCCCCGAGCTGGACCAGCTCCAGCATCTCCTCCACCTGCTTCTTCACGCTCTTGATGCCGCGCCGGCGCAGACCGAAGGCGACGTTCTCGAAGATGTCGAGGTGCGGGAAGAGCGCGTAGGACTGGAACACCGTGTTGACCGGCCGCTTGTACGGGGGCAGCCCGGTGACGTCGAGATCACCGAGGTGCACGGTCCCGCAGGTCGGCTCCTCCAGCCCGGCGATCATGCGCAGGGTGGTGGTCTTGCCGCAGCCGGAGGCGCCGAGCAGCGCGAAGAAGGAGCCCTGGGGCACGGTGAGGTCCAGCGGGTGCACGGCGGTGAAGGAGCCGTACGTCTTGCCGATGCCGGAGAGGCGGACGTCGCCGCTGCCGTCTGTCGTCGTCTTCATCCTCGTCACGCCCCTGTGAGCTTCGCGAACTTCTCTTCGTAGGCCGTCTCTTCCTTCTGGCTCAGGGAGCGGAAGGCGTGGGACTTCGCCTGCATGGCCTTGTCGGGGACGATCAGCGGATTGTCCGCCGCGTCCCGGTCGATCTTCGCAAGCCAGGGCTTCACGTTCTCGACCGGAGTGACGTAGTTGATGTAGGCGGCGAGCGCGGCGGCCTGCTCGGGTTCGTAGAAGAAGTCGATCAGCCGCTCGGCGTTCGTCTTGTGACGTGCCTTGTTGGGGATCAGCATATTGTCCGTCGACGTCACATAACCGCTGTCCGGAATGACGAAGTCCACATCGGGGCTGTCCGCCTTGAGCTGGACCACGTCACCGGCCCACGCGACACAGGCCGCGAAGTCGCCCTTGGCGAGGTCGGACGTGTAGTCGTTGCCGGTGAAGCGGCGTATCTGGCCCTTGTCGACGCCTTTCTGGAGACGGGCGATCGCCGCGTCGTAGTCGTCGTCGGTGAAGTCCGCCGGGTCCTTGCCCATGTCGAGCAGGGTCATCCCGACGCTGTCCCGCATCTCGGAGAGGAAGCCGACCCGGCCCTTCAGCTTGGGGTTGTCGAGCAGGTCGGAGACGGATCTCACCTCGATGCCGTCCAGCGCCTTCTTGTTGTAGGCGATGACCGTGGAGATGCCCTGCCAGGGGTAGGAGTAGGCGCGGCCGGGGTCCCAGTCGGGGGTGCGGAACTGGGTCGAGAGATTGGCGAAGGCGTGCGGGAGGTTCGCCGGGTCCAGCTTCTGCACCCAGCCGAGCCGGATCAGCCGGGCGGCCAGCCAGTCGGTGAGGACGATCAGGTCGCGGCCGGTCTCCTGGCCCGCGGCGAGCTGCGGCTTGATCTTGCCGAAGAACTCGTTGTTGTCGTTGATGTCCTCGGTGTACCGGACCGAGATCCCGGTCTTCTTCCGGAACGCCTCCAGCGTGGGGTGGTGCTTGCCGCTGTCGTCCACGTCGATGTACTCGGTCCAGTTGGAGAAGTTCACCGTCTTCTCCCGGGCCGAGCGGTCGTCCGCCGAGGTGCCGCCCGGGGTCCGTCCGGCCGCCGGGATGCCGCAGGCGCTCAGCGCGCCCAGGGCGCCGGCCGTGAGCACGCCTCCGGCCGACGCCCGCAGCAGCGACCGGCGGGTCAGGGCCGCCCGCCCGCTCCGCAGACTGCGCCGCACGGCGGCCAGCTGGGGCGGGGTGAGGCGGTCGGGCTCGTACTGATCCATACGCGTGGTGCCCTTTCGGAGAACGGGACGCTTAGGGGGTGTCTTGTCGGTCAGGCCGGATGAGGGAGCGGCGTCTGGTGCCGTGCATCGCAAGGCGGAGGAGGGAGTCGATGCGGAGCATCGGGGACCGACGACAACGCGGCGAGGTGCGGTGCCAGGCGTCGCGAGCCCGGCGTGATCGACAAGACACCCCCTAGGGGCGGTCCCCGAAGACCGTGCGGTGCCAGTCCTTGCGGACGGCTGCCGTGTTGTCGAACATGACGTGCTTGACCTGCGTGTACTCCTCGAAGGAGTACGCCGACATGTCCTTGCCGAACCCGGACGCCTTGTATCCGCCGTGCGGCATCTCGCTGATGATCGGGATGTGGTCGTTGATCCACACGCACCCGGCGCGCAGCTCGCGGGTGGCCCGCTGGGCGCGGTAGACATTGCCGGTCCACGCGGAGGCGGCGAGCCCGTACGGGGTGTCGTTGGCCAGCCGCAGGCCCTCGTCGTCGGTGTCGAAGGGGAGCACGACGAGGACGGGACCGAAGATCTCCGCCTGGACGATCTCGCTGTCCTGGGCGGCGCCGGTGACCAGGGTCGGCCGGTAGTAGGCGCCCCTCTTGAGGTCGCCGCCGGGGGCCTCGCCGCCGGTGACCACGGTCGCGTAGGCGCGGGCCCGGTCCACGAAGCCGGCGACGCGGTCGCGGTGGGCGTGCGAGACCAGCGGGCCGAGGTCGGTGCCGGGCGCGAAGGGGTCGCCGAGCCGCACGGTCTCCATCAGCGCGGCGGTCCGCTCCACGAACGCCTCGTACAGCGGGCGCTGCACATAGGCGCGGGTCGCGGCCGTGCAGTCCTGGCCGGTGTTGATCAGGGCGCCCGCGACCGCGCCGTTGGCGGCGGCCTCCAGGTCGGCGTCGTCGAACACCACGAAGGGCGCCTTGCCGCCCAGCTCCAGGTGGAGCCGCTTGACCGTGGCCGTGGCGATCTCCGCGACCCTGCGGCCGACGGCGGTGGACCCGGTGAACGAGGTCATCGCCACGTCCCCGTGTCCGACCAGCCGCTCCCCCGCGCCGGGCCCGGTCCCGCTGACGATGTTGATCACACCGTCCGGGATGCCCGCGTCGACGGCCGCCCGTGCGAACAGCAGTGAGGTGAGCGGGGTCAGCTCGGCGGGCTTCAGCACGATGGTGTTGCCCGCCGCGACGGCCGGGAGCACCTTCCACGCGGCCATCTGGAGCGGGTAGTTCCAGGGCGCGATCGACCCGACCACCCCGATGGGCTCGCGCCGGACGTACGAGGTGTGGTCCCCGGAGTACTCCCCCGCCGACTGCCCCTGGAGCTGCCGGGCGGCGCCCGCGAAGAAGGCGGTGTTGTCGATGGTGCCGGGGACGTCGAACTCGCGGGTCAGCTTCAGCGGCTTGCCGCACTGGAGCGACTCGGCGCGGGCGAAGTCCTCGGCGCGGTCCGCGAGCACGGAGGCGAAACGGTTCAGCGCGTCGGAGCGCTCGCCCGGCGTGGCCCCGGCCCAGCCGGGGAAGGCGGCGCGGGCGGCGGCCACGGCCGCGTCCACGTCGCTCTCCCCGGCGAGTTCGTAGCGGTACGCCTCCTCGCCGGTCGCGGGGTCGGTCACCGCCTGCGTACGGCCCGAGGTGCCCGGCGCGGGGCGGCCCGCGACGAACTGCGCGCCCTCGGCGAAGCGGTCGCGGGCGGGAAATCGTTCCGGGGTGTCGGTGCCCGGCTTGTGCATGTCGCTCTCCTCCGCCGGACACCCCTTGGGGGGCCGGGTGGCGTGGCTCCAGCTCGATTTGAGTGCCGATCCTGACAGAGGAGTGGGAGCGCAACAAGGGATTCCGTTGTTGCCTTTTGGTTACGCGACGGAATCTGTCGGCGAGCTGTCTACTCAGGGCATTTAGGTCAGGACGGAATGTCAGTGGCGGCTGCCACACTTCGATGCATGGGGAAGATCGACGGGGTGGAAGCGCTGATCGGCGCGGTCCGGGCCGGGGAGCCCGTGGAGTACCTGCACTTCTGGGGGCACCGCCCGCAGCGGGACGGGAGCGTGGGCGCGGGGTGCCTGAGCCAGTGGTGGCCGGCGCCGTTCACGGTGGACGGGGTCGGGTACGCGACGGCCGAGCACTGGATGATGGCCGCCAAGGCGCGCCTGTTCGCCGACCCGGACGCCGAGCGGCTGGTGCTGGCCGCGGGGCATCCGGCCGGGGCGAAGAAGGCGGGGCGGCTGGTCCGGGGGTTCGACGAGAAGATATGGGGCCGGGAGCGGTTCCGGATCGTCGTCGAGGGCAGCGTGCACAAGTTCGCCGCCGACCCCGGCCTGCGGGAGTACCTGCTGGGCACGGGTGAGCGGGTGCTGGTGGAGGCGAGCCCGGTGGACCGCATGTGGGGGATCGGGCTCAGCGCCCGGGACGAGGCCGCCTGGGACCCGGCCCGGTGGAGGGGGCCGAATCTGCTGGGCTTCGCGCTGATGGAGGCCCGGGAGCGGCTGCGGTCAGATGCGGGGTGAGGCGGGGAGCGGTCGCGTCCCGATGCCGGGTGAGCCGGGGAGTCGCGGCGCGGAGTTGTAGGAGGAGCCGAAGGGCTCGTCGTCCTGACGGCTGTCCTCCTTGTGCGCGGCGAACACCAGGATGCCGATGAAGAGGGCCAGCGTGACCACGCCCACGATGATGCCGATGATGCCGAGCACGAAGCCCGCCTGGGCCTGCCCCCGGTTGGTCGCCTCACCCCGGTCGGCACGCCTGCGGCCCTGGACACCGAGGATCACGGCGATGACACCGAGGATCAGCGAGGCGACTCCGTAGAGGCAGAACAGGACGATCGAGAGGATGCCGAGCACCAGGGCGGCGGTACCGGCGTTGTTCTGCGGGACCGGTCCCATGGGGGCGCCCCAGCCGTAGGCCGGGGGCTGGGGGTAGCCGGGGTAGCTCTGCGGGCCCGGGTAGCCCTGGGGGCCGGGGTGGGTCGGGTAGCCGTAGCCGGCCGGGGGCGCCGGGGTGTAGGGCGGGACGCCGGGGCCGTTGGGGCCGATCGGCGGGGGCGGGACGGTGGGGCCGGTGTGCTGCGGGGGCACGGTGGGGCCTGGCTGGGGGCCGGAGCCGACGGAGGGCATCGCGGCCATGGTCGCCTGGTCGTGCACCGAGGGCGGGGTCCGGTCCTTCTTGTCGAGGGAGGGACCCTGGGGCGGTGCCCACGGGTCCTGACCGCTCGCCCCTCGTCCGCCGTCGGGCTGCCTCTGCTCCGTCACGTCCTCATCCCCCCACGTAGCTTGTCAGCCCATGTTAGAGGCGCCGTACGGGCCGTAAGGAGCTGCCCCTGTCCGACCGGTACGCCCGTACTCCCGTCCTAGGATGTCTGCGCACCGTCCGACCAGCCTGGGGAGGCTCCCTTGACCGAGCGCAGCGCCGCCCGCGATCCGCACGACTTCATCGCCGGCCTGCCCAAGGCCGAACTGCACGTGCACCACGTGGGCTCCGCCTCCCCCCGCATCGTCTCGGAACTGGCCGCCCGGCACGCCGACTCCAAGGTCCCCACCGACCCCGAGGCGCTGGCGGAGTACTTCTCCTTCACCGACTTCGCGCACTTCATCCAGGTGTACCTGTCGGTCGTGGACCTGATCCGCACCCCGGAGGACGTCCGGCTGCTGACGTACGAGATCGCGCGGGACATGGCCCGGCAGCAGGTGCGGTACGCCGAGCTGACCCTCACCCCGTTCTCCTCGGTGCGGCGCGGCATAGAGGACCGGGCGTTCATGGACGCGATCGAGGACGCCCGCAAGTCCGCCGAGGCCGACTTCGGGACCGTGCTGCGCTGGTGCTTCGACATCCCCGGCGAGGCCGGACTGGAGGCGGCGGAGGAGACGGCACGGCTGGCGACGGACGACCGCGTCCGCCCCGAGGGCCTGATCTCCTTCGGCCTCGGCGGCCCGGAGATCGGCGTCCCCCGCCCGCAGTTCAAGCCGTACTTCGACCGCGCGCGGGCCGCCGGCCTCCGCTCGGTCCCGCACGCGGGCGAGACCACGGGCCCGCAGACGGTCTGGGACGCCCTGACCGCGCTGGGCGCGGAACGCATCGGCCACGGCACCAGCTCGGCCCAGGACCCGAAGCTGCTCGCCCACCTGGCCGAGCACCGCATCGCCCTGGAGGTCTGCCCGACCTCGAACATCGCCACCCGCGCGGTACGGACGCTGGACGAGCACCCGCTGAGGCAGTTCGTGGACGCGGACGTCCTGGTCACGATCAACTCCGACGACCCGCCGATGTTCGGTACCGACCTGAACAAGGAGTACGCGATCGCGGCCCGCCTGCTCGACCTGGACGAGCGCGGCATCGCGGATCTGGCGAAGAACGCGGTCGAGGCGTCCTTCCTGGACGCGGCGGGCAAGGAGCGGATCGCGGCGGAGATCGACGCGTACACGGAATCCTGGCTGGCGGGCTGACGCCGCTTCAGCGCCGGGGCGGCCTCGCACCAACCCCGGCGCCCTGGCGGCGCAGCCCACCAGGCCGGTTCGCCCGCTGAGGCACCGTCGGCTGCCAGAATGACGCCCATGCAGACCTGGACCGCCGTCGCACACCGGGGCGACCCCTACCGCTTCCGCGAGAACACCCTCGCCTCGCTGCGCTCCGCGCTCGATCGGGGTGCGGACGCGGTCGAGATCGACGTACGCCTGACGCGCGACGGTGTACCCGTCCTGCTGCACGACGCCTCGCTGAAGCGCCTCTGGGAGATCGACCGCCCGCTGTCATCCCTCACGGCGGCCCAGGTGACGGAACTGACGGCGGGCGGCGTCCCCACCCTGGCGGAAGCCCTGTCCGCCACGGAGGGCACCCGCGTGATGGCGGACCTGTGTGGCGGCGTGACCCCCCGCACGGCGGACCGCGTCCTGGACGTGGTCCGCGAGGCCGACGCGGAGGACCGGGTCTACTACTCCGCAGGCGCCGAGTCCCTCCTGACCCTCCGCGCCGCGGCCCCCTCCGCCGAACTGGCCCTCACCTGGACCAGCACGGCCCGCCCCCGCCCGGCCGTCCTCACGGCCCTGCGCCCCCGCTACCTCAACTACCGCTTCTCCCTCGTCGACCGCGACCTGGCCCACCGGGTCCACAAGGAGGGCTACCTTCTCTCGGTATGGACCCCGGACACGGGCCGCTCGATGCGCAAGCTGCTGTCCCTGGGCGCGGACTCGATCACGACGAACCGGATCGACACGCTGACCGCGCTGCGAAAGCAGGCGGGGTAGACACAGGCCGGCAGAACGTCCAAGCAGTGAGCGCCCGTCGAGAGGCCCCCTTGGCTGAAGGCCCCCGCCGAGGTTTGCTGTCCTCAGGGGAGGGATGGCGTATGGCCAACGAGTCCGACGTCCTGCTCGAACTGTGGAAGGGACAGCGCGAGGAAGCCCGGCAGATGGAGAACCAGCGGGCAGCGCTCACCAACATCGTGATCATCGTGGCGGCCGCCGCTTTCGGCTTCCTCACCCAGCAGGGCGGCCTCAGGGCCTCTTCGCTGGGCGTGACCGTGCCCCTGTGCGCGTTGGGGACGTTCGGCGCGTTGGCGAGCGCGAAGTACGGAGAGCGGTGGGCCGTCCACTCCGGCCTTGCGGGCAGGCTGCGCCACGAGCTCGGGGTCCGTCACCCGGGACTTGGGCTGCCCGACCTCATCGCCGGCAACCAGGCGGTGCACAGAGCGAAGTTCCCTCAGGTGCTCAAGCTCAAGATCTGGATGCTCTGGGTGGTGCTCCACGCGGCCATCGCCCTCGGAGGGCTGCTTCTGAGTGTCTGGATCGTGGTGACCCTATGAGTCACCGGCGCTGCCGGACACGGGTCGGAGGAGACGTGGACGACGTCATCGTCCGGATGCGCGACCTGCTCCGACCGGGGCGACGGTCCTGTCGCCCCGGTCGGTGACGCCTCACTCCCCCACGTACTCCGCCAGGTGCTGCCCGGTGAGCGTCGACCGGTCCGCCACCAGCTCGGCCGGCGTCCCCTCGAAGACGACCTGGCCGCCGTCGTGGCCCGCGCCGGGGCCCAGGTCGATGATCCAGTCCGCGTGGGCCATCACCGCCTGGTGGTGCTCCACCACGATGACGGACTTGCCGGAGTCGACCAACCGGTCGAGCAGACCAAGGAGTTGCGCGACATCGGCGAGGTGCAGTCCGGCGGTCGGCTCGTCGAGGACGTAGATGCCGCCCTTGTCCCCCATGTGCGTGGCCAGCTTGAGGCGTTGGCGTTCGCCGCCGGAGAGGGTGGTCAGCGGCTGGCCGAGGGTAAGGTAGCCGAGGCCCACGTCGGAGAGGCGGGTCAGGATGCGGTGCGCGGCCGGGATGCGAGCCTCGCCCTCCGCGAAGAACGCCTCCGCCTCGCTGACCGGCATCGCCAGCACCTCGCTGATGTCGCGGCCCCCGAGCCGGTACTCCAGCACCGCGGCCTGGAAGCGCCGCCCCTCGCACTCCTCGCAGGTCGTGGCGACGCCCGCCATCATGGCGAGGTCGGTGTAGACGACCCCGACGCCGTTGCAAGTCGGGCACGCACCCTCGGAGTTGGCGCTGAACAGCGCGGGCTTGACCCCGTTGGCCTTGGCGAACGCCTTGCGGATCGGGTCCAACAGCCCTGTGTAGGTGGCCGGGTTGCTCCGCCGGGACCCCTTGATCGCCCCCTGGTCGACGGAGACGACCCCCTCCCCCTCGGGCACCGACCCGTGCACCAGCGAACTCTTGCCGGACCCGGCGACCCCGGTCACCGCGACCAGCACCCCGAGCGGGATGTCGACGTCGACCCCGCGCAGGTTGTTGGCGTCCGCGCCCCGGATCTCCAGCGCGCCGGTGGCCTTGCGGACGGTCTTCTTCAGCGCGGCCCGGTCGTCCAGATGGCGCCCGGTGACGGTGTCCGAGGCCCGCAGCCCCTCGACCGTGCCCTCGAAGCAGACGGCACCGCCCCCCGTACCGGCGCCCGGACCGAGGTCCACCACATGGTCGGCGATGGCGATCGTCTCCGGCTTGTGCTCCACGACCAGCACGGTGTTGCCCTTGTCGCGCAGCCGCAGCAGCAGGCCGTTCATCCGCTGGATGTCGTGCGGGTGCAGTCCGGTGGTGGGCTCGTCGAAGACGTACGTCACGTCGGTGAGCGAGGAGCCGAGGTGGCGGATCATCTTCACCCGCTGCGCCTCACCGCCGGACAGCGTGCCCGAGGGGCGGTCCAGGGAGAGGTAGCCGAGGCCGATCTCCACGAACGAGTCGAGGCTGTGGCCCAGCGCGGTGAGCAGGGGGGCGACCGAGGGGTCGTCCAGGCCGCGTACCCACTCGGCCAGGTCGGTGATCTGCATCGCGCAGGCGTCCGCGATGCTCACGCCGTCGATCTTCGACGTTCGGGCGCCCTCGTTCAGCCGGGTGCCCTCGCATTCGGGGCAGACGGTGAAGGTGACGGCCCGCTCCACGAAGGCGCGCACGTGCGGCTGGAGCGTGTCGACGTCCTTGGCGAGGAACGACTTCTGGATCTTCGGGATCAGACCCTCGTACGTGAGGTTGACGCCCTCCACCTTGATCTTGGTGGGCTCCCTGTGGAGCAGGTCGTGCAGCTCCCGCTTGGTGAACCTGGCGATCGGCTTGTCCGGGTCGAAGAAGCCGCAGCCGGTGTAGATACGGCCGTACCAGCCGTCCACGCTGTACCCGGGGATGGTGAGCGCGCCCTCGCGCAGCGACTTGGAGTCGTCGTAGAGCCGGGTGAAGTCGATGTCGGTGACCGCGCCCCGGCCCTCGCAGCGCGGGCACATCCCGCCGGTACGGCTGAAGGTCACCTTCTCCGCCCGGCGCGCCCCCTTCTCCACCTTGATCGCCCCGCTGGCCTGCACCGACGCGACGTTGAAGGCGTACGCGCCGGGCGGGCCGATGTGCGGCACGGCGAGCCGGCTGAACAGGATGCGCAGCATGGCGTTGGCGTCGGTGGCCGTGCCGACGGTGGATCGGGGGTCGGCGCCCAGGCGCTGCTGGTCCACGATGATCGCGGTGGTCAGCCCGTCGAGCACGTCGACCTCGGGGCGGGCGAGCGTCGGCATGAAGCCCTGGACGAACGCGCTGTACGTCTCGTTGATCAGCCGCTGCGACTCGGCGGCGATCGTGCCGAACACCAGCGAGCTCTTGCCGGAGCCGGAGACACCGGTGAACACCGTCAGCCGGCGCTTGGGGATCTCGACGCTGACGTCCTTGAGGTTGTTCACCCGCGCGCCGTGCACCCGGATCATCTCGTGGCTGTCGGCGGCGTGCGCGTCCGTGCCCGTGCTCATGCTGTCTCCCTCTTCACGTACCGGCCCGCCCCTCGTCGTACCGCTCAGCGGTGTTCCTGGATGCGGAGCATGTTGCCCGCGGGGTCCCGCACCGCGCAGTCGCGGATGCCGTACGGCTGGTCGGCGGGCTCCTGGACGATGTCGGCACCGGCGGCCACCAGCCGGTCGAAGGTACCGTCCAGGTCAGGGGTGGCCAGCACCAGGCTCGCGTACGTGCCCTTGGCCATCATCTCGGTGATGACGCGCCGCTCGTCGTCGGTGATGCCGGGGTCCATGGCGGGCGGGCTCAGCACGATGTTCGTGTCCGGCTGGCCCTTGGGGCCGACGGTGAGCCAGCGCATCTTGTCGTGGCCCACGTCGTTGCGCAGCTCGAAGCCGAGGGTGTCGCGGTAGAAGGCGAGGGCGGCCTCGGGGTCGTCCTGCGGGAGGAAGCTGGCGTGAATGCTGATGTCCATGGCCGTCACGCTAGCCGTGGCCCGGAAACCGCGCTTCTCGATTCCTGACCGGTCTGGTGACCACCTTGACCACGCAGGTCGGCAGCCCTTCCGTCGCCCGCGCGGCCTCGATCCGGTACACGCTCGGCGGCATCCCGACCAGCTCGCTGAACCGGGTGCTGAACGTCCCCAGCGACGAGCACCCCACCTCGAAGCACACCTCGGTCACGCTGAGGTCCCCGCGCCGCAGCAGTGCCATCGCCCGCTCGATCCGCCGGGTCATGAGATAGCTGTACGGCGACTCCCCGTACGCGGCCCGGAACTGCCGGCTCAGATGCCCCGCCGACATGTTCACCCCGCGGGCCAGCGCCTCCACGTCCAGCGGGCGCGCGTACTCCCGGTCGATCCGGTCCCGCACCCGCCGCAGGAGCACCAGCTCGCGCAGGCGGCGGGGGTCTCCAGGGGAGGTGGTCATGGGGAAAGCGTGCCATGGCCGGGGCAGCGCAGAGGTCGATGACCTTCGTGGTGGGCCATCCAGAGGACGATGTCGCAGACGCGCAGGGCGCTGACCGTCTCGGGAATGCCCGCCCGTTTCCGAAGGTCGAGCAGCTCGTGGTGGAGGGCGTGGTCATCGACTCGGAGCGCATGGTGAAGACCGAGCCAGAAGGAGGACGGAGTGCCGAGCACACACCGCACGACCCTGTCGTAGACGGGGAGCAGCCGGGGGCGCTTACGGGCCAGCAGTTTGCCGGCCATGACCCAGCCGACGCCGTACTGAGCATCGAGAAGATCCCAAGCCCACTCGGCGGCGGACCCGCTCTCCAGTTCTCCGGTTTCTGCGTCCACCATGTCGAGCTCGCACGGTATCTCGCGCAACAGCTTCGACATCTGCTGACCGAGGTCGCCTTCGAGCAGGTCGAGCGAGACCCGCTCGGGCACCCGCACCGACAACATCTGCACCGCCACCAGATCCTCAGCCGTCACCACATCCGCGACCCCGACCCGATCACCCCCTCCCCCCAGACCCTCGAACCGCGCCCCCGTGTAAGGCCGGCCACCGTCCAGCCCGAAGTACTCCCGCAAATGACCCACAGCGTCCTCGGAGCCCACATGGCTCCGCACGATGTCCCTCAACCCCGCATCCATGTCGCGAACCCCTCCACCAGCCCCGCATAGAACCGCTCGTCCGGTACCGCCCCGGGATTCCTGCTGGCGTCGTAGAACGCGACGTTGGGGAACTGGGCCCCCGTCGCGGCGTTGAGGTTCTTGTAGAAGGCGAGCTTGCCGCGGCCGAAGCCGACGAAGAGCCAGAAGACGCCGAGGGAGGCGGTGTTCCGGAGGAGGGACCGCACCTCGGCCTTGTCCCAGGGCTCGTCGCCGACCTGGGTCACCATGAACGCCGGGTCCCGCGCGCCGGACTCCCGGTAGTGGCCGACCGCGTGCCGCATCGCCGCCGCGACATTGCCCCATCCCCAGTCGACCTGGGTGTGCAACTGGTCGATGCGGCCACGGTAGTTGTCGAGCCGGATGTCCTCCAGGAACGGCTGGTCCCCGCTGGAGAAGAGGACGGGGACGGTGCCGTCGTCGTCCAGGTTGGCCGAGAGGGCCAGCACCCGTTCCGCGAAGGCCTGTACGGCGAACGACTCGTACAGCTCCTCCATGTGCCAGTCGTGGTCCAGCAGCAGGTACACCGCCGCCCGGCGCTGCCCGACGCCCCGCTCGGCCAGCGCGCGGGACGCCTGGCGGGCCGGGGCGGCCAGGGCCGGCGCCACCCGCTCGACCTTCGCCAGGTCGACCACGGCGCCGGGTGCCCGTGTCCGCTGGGCCGGGACGGGGTCGGGCGCGGGCGGCTCCACGTCGACGCCGTAGTCGGCGGCGAGACCGGCAAGCCCGGAGGCGTACCCCTGGCCCACGGCACGTACCTTCCAGCCGCCGTCGCGCCGGTACAGCTCGGCGAGGACGACGACCGTCTCCCCCGAGCTGAAGTCCGGTGCGGTGTAGGTGAGTTCGGTGGAACCCGGCTGGGTGACGGTGAGTACGGGGGCGCGGGTGAAGACCCCGCCCGGCTGCCCCGGGTCGACGCTGACGACGACGGCCACCCGGTCCACGCCGGCGGGCACGCGGCCGAGATCCGCCGTCACCAGGGAGCCCGCGACCGATACGCCGTCCTGGGCCGGATGGTTGTAGAAGACGAGGTCCTGGTCGCCCCGCACCTTGCCCCCCGCCCCCAGCAGCAGCGCCGAGACGTCGGTCGCGGGCCCCTGCACCGCGACCGACAGCAGTACCGGCGCCGGCAGCAGTGGCGCGTTCTCCCCCTTGCGCAACGACGTCGTCCGCATATGCCCCCCCTTGATCGCAGGGAGGACACGCTAGACCCCTGCCGCCCGGTCACGGCGGCTTTCGGCGGAATTCGGCCCGGCTCGGAGAAGCAGACCCCGGTGCCGCCGCGCGACCCCCTTACAACCCCACGATCGCGTTCCAGCGCCGCGCGAACTCCGGCCGTTCCGCCGGCTTGATGTCGCGGGCGACGGCGAGGCGGTCGCGCACGGGGCCGTCGGGGAAGATCAGGGGGTTCGCGGCGAGGGCGGCGGTGTCCTTGTCGGAGCTGTCGGCCAGGATGTGCCGGGCGGCGGGGACCGGGCAGACGTAGTTGACCCAGGTGGCCAGCTCGGCCGCCACCGACGGGGTGTAGTAGTAGTCGACCAGGCGCTCGGCGTTGGCCTTGTGGGCCGCCCGGTCGGGGATCATCAGGGAGTCCGACCACAGCTCGGCGCCCTCTTCGGGGACGACGAAGCGGATGTGCGGGTTGTCGGCCTGGAGCTGGATGACGTCGCCGGAGTACGCCTGGCAGGCGAGGACGTCGCCGCTGATCAGGTCCTTGGTGTAGTCGTTGCCGGTGAAGCGGCGGATCTGGCCCCGGCGGACCTCGCGTTCCACCTCGTCGCACATGGTGTGGAAGTCGGCGGCCGTCCAGCGGGTGATGTCCGCGCCGTTGCCCTGCATCAGCAGCGCGAACGCCTCGTCAAGCCCGGACAGCAGCGTCACCCGGCCCTTGAGGTCGCTCGCCCAGAGGTCCTTCACGTGCCGGATCTCGCGGCCGAGCCGGCGGCGGTCGTACGCGATGCCGGTGATGCCGGACTGCCAGGGGACGGTGAACATGCGGCCCGGGTCGAAGGCGGGCCGGCGCAGCAGCGGGTCCAGGTACTTCTCGACGTTCGGCTGCTCGGCGCGGTCCATCCGCTGGACCCAGCCGAGGCGGACGTACCGCGCGCACATCCAGTCGCTGATGACGATCAGGTCCCGGCCGGTGGGCCGGTGGTTCATCAGGGCGGGGCTGATCTTGCCGAAGAACTCGTCGTTGTCGTTGATCTCCTCGACGTAGTCGACGGAGATCCCGGTGCGCTTCTCGAAGGCGTCCAGCGTGGGCCGCCGGTTCGGGTCGTCGTCATCGGTGTCGATGTACAGCGGCCAGTTCGACCAGGTCAGCCGGTGGTCGGCGGCGGAACGGTCGGGGGCGGAGCGGTCGCCGGGACGGACGTAAGCCGAGGGCACCCCGCACCCGGCGAGCGCGCCGAGCGCGGCGGTGCCCCCGAGGGCCCGCAGCACGGACCGGCGGGAGGGGGCGGAACCACGAACAGAGGTGTGAAGCACCCCGAAAGTGTGCCGCCCCGTACCCCGCACGGACAATCGGACCTGGTCAGGACTCCAGGGACGTCATGACGTGCTTGATCCGCGTGTAGTCGTCGAAGCCGTACGCCGACAGGTCCTTGCCGTAGCCGGACTTCTTGAAGCCGCCGTGCGGCATCTCCGCGACCAGCGGGATGTGGGTGTTGATCCACACGCAGCCGAAGTCCAGCTTCTTGGACATGCGCATGGCGCGGCCGTGGTCCTTGGTCCACACCGAGGAGGCCAGCGCGTAGTCGACGCCGTTGGCCCACTCGACGGCCTGGTCCTCGTCGGTGAAGGACTGGACGGTGATGACCGGCCCGAACACCTCGTTCTGGATGATCTCGTCGTCCTGCTTCAGGCCGGAGACCACGGTCGGGGCGTAGAAGTACCCCTTGTCGCCGACCTGGTGGCCGCCGGACTCGACCTTGGCGTGCGCGGGCAGCCGCTCGATGAAGCCGGCCACCTGCTTGAGCTGGCTGGGGTTGTTCAGCGGGCCGTAGAGCACGTCCTCGTCGTCCGGCTGCCCGGTCTTCGTCTCGGACGCGGCCTTGGCGAGGGCGGCCACGAACTCGTCGTGGATGGACTCCTGGACGAGGACGCGGGTCGCGGCCGTGCAGTCCTGGCCGGCGTTGAAGAAGCCCGCGACCGAGATGTCCTCGACGGCCTTGGGGATGTCGGTGTCCTCGAAGACGACGACCGGCGCCTTGCCGCCCAGTTCCAGGTGGACCCGCTTGAGATCCTTGGAGGCCGACTCGGCGACCGACATGCCCGCGCGCACCGAGCCGGTGATGGAGGCCATGGCCGGGGTGGGGTGCTCGACCATCATGCGGCCGGTGTCACGGTCGCCGCAGATGACGTTGAAGACGCCGGCCGGGAGGACCGAGCCGATGATCTCGGCGATGAGGACGGTGGAGGCGGGGGTGGTGTCCGAGGGCTTGAGGACGACCGTGTTGCCCGCGGCGAGCGCCGGGGCGAACTTCCACACGGCCATCATCATCGGGTAGTTCCACGGCGCGACCTGCGCGCAGACACCGATCGGCTCGCGGCGGATGATGGAGGTCAGGCCGTCCATGTACTCGCCGGCCGAGCGCCCCTCCAGCATCCGGGCCGCGCCCGCGAAGAAGCGGATCTGGTCGACCATCGGCGGGATCTCCTCGGAGCGGGTGAGCCCGACGGGCTTGCCCGTGTTCTCCACCTCGGCCGCGATGAGTTCCTCGGCCCGCTCCTCGAACGCGTCGGCGATCTTCAGCAGGGCCTTCTGCCGCTCGGCGGGGGTGCTGTCGCGCCAGGCCGGGAACGCCTTGGCGGCCGCGTCCATGGCGGCGTCCACGTCCGCCTGCCCGGACAGCGGCGCGGTCGCGTACACCTCACCGGTGGCGGGGTTGACCACCTCGGTGGTCCGTCCGTCGGCGGCGTCCCGGAACTCACCGGCGACATAGTTCCGGAGTTTGCGCAGCCCACGCGGCTCGGTGCTCACTGCCGGCCTCCTGATCTGGTTCGAGGGTTCGAGCTGTCCCGCCCCGGAGGTGCCGCACGGCTGTCCGGTGGCTGAGACAACCCAACCCTAGTCGGGACACCCACGTTTTCAACACCCCCACCGCCACCCGTCCTGCGAAATCCGCACACTGCGCGCTCGTAAACAACGAATTTCATCGATCGAACCTTGCGAAACTGTCGAGGTGTCGTGCACAGTGAGGGCGTGGCCAGTCGAAGCACAGAACACAGGGACTCCGCCCGCGAGTCCAGGAGCGGCACCCCGCAGTTGGACGCCGTCTCCCTCGCCATCATCGAGCAGCTCCAGGAG
Organism: Streptomyces seoulensis; assembly: GCF_004328625.1. NCBI lineage: Bacteria > Bacillati > Actinomycetota > Actinomycetes > Kitasatosporales > Streptomycetaceae > Streptomyces > Streptomyces seoulensis. The sequence continues at coordinate 4,553,048 of NZ_CP032229.1, read as the reverse complement.
GACGGCCGCAGGCCCTACGCCGCGATCGGCAAGGCGGTCGGCCTCTCCGAGGCGGCCGTGCGCCAGCGGGTGCAGAAGCTGCTCGACCAGGGCGTGATGCAGATCGTGGCGGTCACCGACCCGCTCACCGTGGGCTTCCGCCGCCAGGCGATGGTCGGGGTGCACGTGGAGGGCGACGTGGAGAGCGTCGCGGACGCGCTGAGCGCCATGTCGGAGGTCGAGTACGTGGTGATGACCGCGGGCTCCTTCGACGTTCTCGCCGAGATCGTCTGCGAGGACGACGATCACCTGCTGGACGTGATCAACCGGCGTATCCGGGCCCTGCCCGGCGTCCGCTCCACCGAGAGCTTCGTCTATCTCAAGCTCAAGAAGCAGACCTACATGTGGGGAACGCGATGACCCAGAAGGACCTCAGCCGCACCGCCTACGACCACCTGTGGATGCACTTCACCCGCATGTCGTCGTACGAGAACTCGCCCGTCCCCACCATCGTGCGGGGCGAGGGCACCCATGTCTTCGACGACAAGGGCAAGCGGTACCTCGACGGCCTGGCGGGCCTGTTCGTGGTCCAGGCCGGGCACGGCCGGGTGGAACTGGCCGAGACCGCGCTGAAGCAGGCGCAGGAGCTGGCCTTCTTCCCGGTGTGGTCCTACGCCCACCCGAAGGCGATCGAGCTGGCCGAGCGGCTGGCCGGGTACGCCCCCGGCGACCTGAACAAGGTCTTCTTCACCACCGGTGGCGGCGAGGCCGTGGAGACCGCGTGGAAGCTGGCCAAGCAGTACTTCAAGCTGGTCGGCAAGCCCGCCAAGCACAAGGTGATATCCCGCTCGCTGGCCTACCACGGCACCCCGCAGGGCGCCCTTTCCATCACCGGCCTGCCCGCGCTGAAGGCGCCGTTCGAGCCGCTGGTGCCGGGCGCGCACAAGGTGGCGAACACCAACATCTACCGCGCCCCGATCCACGGTGAGGACCCGGAGGCGTTCGGCCGCTGGGCCGCCGACCAGATCGAGCAGCAGATCCTCTTCGAGGGCCCGGACACGGTCGCCGCGGTCTTCGTGGAGCCGGTGCAGAACGCCGGCGGCTGCTTCCCGCCGCCGCCCGGCTACTTCCAGCGGGTGCGCGAGATCTGCGACCAGTACGACGTACTGCTCGTCTCGGACGAGGTCATCTGCGCCTTCGGCCGGCTGGGCACGATGTTCGCCTGCGACAAGTTCGGCTACGTCCCTGACATCATCACCTGCGCCAAGGGCATGACCTCGGGCTACTCCCCGATCGGCGCGACGATCGTCTCCGACCGCATCGCCGAGCCCTTCTACCGGGGCGACAACGTCTTCCTGCACGGCTACACCTTCGGCGGCCACCCGGTCTCCGCCGCGGTCGGCCTCGCCAACCTCGACCTGTTCGAGCGCGAGGGCCTCAACCAGCACGTGCTGGACAACGAGGGCGGCTTCCTGCGCACCCTCCAGAAGCTGCACGACCTGCCCATCGTCGGCGACGTCCGGGGCAACGGCTTCTTCTACGGCATCGAGCTGGTGAAGGACAAGAACACCAAGGAGTCCTTCGACGCCGACGAGATCGAGCGCGTCCTCTACGGCTTCCTGTCCAAGGCCCTGTTCGAGAACGGCCTGTACTGCCGCGCCGACGACCGCGGTGACCCGGTGATCCAGCTGGCCCCGCCGCTGATCGCCAACCAGGAGACGTTCGACGAGATCGAGCAGATCCTGCGCGCGACCCTGACGGAGGCATGGGCGAAGCTCTGACCGCTCCGCTCCCTCCGCTGCCCGGCCCCGGGCCCCCGTTCGAGTGAGAACGGGGGCCCGGGGCCGTGTGCTGTGCCGCCTCCTCCCCGGTGCTGCCTAGCGTGCCCAGTGACCGATCGGCCCGGTCTTCGTTCCCCCGAACAGGGCACAGGGACACGGGAAAACGGATCAGAACCGAGGTGTACGCCATGGAGGCTCCGCCGGACAACGACGTGCTGTGGGCACGCTCCCTGCACTTCAAGCATCCCGACGGCTCCCCCGGCATCGCCGGCATCTCGCTGGGCGTCCGGGAGAGCGAGATCCTCGCGGTCGGCGGCCCGCGCGGCAGTGGCAAAACGACCCTGCTGCGCTGTCTGTCCGGGCAGGTCCGGGTGGACGGGGGCGAGGTGTGGTTCAACAGCTCCCCCGTGCACACCCTGGGCCCGCTGGCACGCGAGAAGCTGCGCCGCGACCGGTTCGGCTGGATCGACCCGGCCCCGGCGCTGGTGCCGGAGCTGAACGTCTGGGAGAACGCGGCGCTGCCGCTGATGCTGCGCGGGACCAGCCGCCGCCGGGCGAAGGTGGCCGCGATGGAGTGGCTGGAGCGGCTGGACGTGGGCGACAAGTCCAAGAAGCGCCCGCACGAACTGCTCCAGGCGGAGCGGCAGCGCGTCGCCATCGCCCGCGCGCTGGCCCCCGGGCCGACGGTGCTGTTCGCCGACGAGCCGACCGCGCCGCTGCACCGCGCCGACCGGGGGCACGTGCTGCGCACCCTCACCACGGCGGCCCGCTCGCACGGCATCACGGTGGTCCTCGCCACCCACGACCAGGAGACGGCGGCCCTCGCCGACCGCTCGGTCTCGCTGCTGGACGGGCGCCGGGTGAAGACCGTGCACCTCCCGGACGCCCCGGACACGGAAGGCCGGGCGGCGTGCTCGCTCTCCGTCTGACCCGCGCGGCCAGACCCGCCGTCCAGCTGCGCCGCCTGCTCGTGGCGGCCGCCTCGGCGGGCACCGGCTTCCTGCTGCTCGGCTCCCTCGGCTACGCGATGGGTCACCCCCAGACCCCGGGCGCGGCCGCGCTGCGCCTGGCCTGGTGCGTGGTGCCGCTCGCCGCGACGGTCTACCTGGCGCTCGCGGTGGCCCGTACCGACCCGGGCACCCGGCCCCGGCCGGGGCTGTCGGCGGTGGGGCTCGGGCCGGGCCGGCTGATGGTGGTCTCCGCGCTGACCACGCTGCTCGCCTGCACGCTGGGCTCCGCGGTCGCCCTGCTGTTCTTCCTGCATCTGCGCGGCGACCTGTCGGGGCTGCCACTGGACGGCAAGGGCGCCCAGTTCCTCGCGGCCGACCGGCCGCTCCCGGTACCGGCCACGCTGACCCTGCTGGCGGTGCTGCCGCTGGCGGCGTCGGGCGCGGTGGCGCTCAGCCTGCGCCCCCGGGACCCGCGCCGGCCGGCCGTGAAGGGCACGGCGTCCTTCGGCGCCCGGTGGCACGCCATCCTGCACAAGGCGGAGGCGCCCGCCTCCGCGGAAGCCCCGGTGGACACCGAGGCCGAGGGCTGGTCGGACGTGCTGACCGTCGCGCCGGCGCCCCGCGAGGCCCCGGCGGGCTTCCCCTGGGGTGTCGCCGCGCTGGCGGCGGGCCTCGCCGTGCAGGCGTACGCGAACCGGGCCGCCCCGGCGTCCGTGCTGGCGCTGCCCGTGGAGGGCTCGGCGGTGCTGGGCGGCTGGCTGCTCACCGCCCTCGGGCTGGTACTGGCCGCGCCGGGCCTCACCTACCTGTGCGGCAAGGTGCTCCAGTCGGCGCAGCCCGGCGCGCTGCGGCTGCTGGCGGGGCGGGTGCTGATGTCGGAGGCGACGCGGATCGGGCGCCCGCTGGGGGTGGTCTGCGCGGTGACGTCGGCGGCGCTCGCCACGACCGCGATGTACGACCAGCCGGCCGCCGCGTTCGGTCCGCTGTCCACCGTGGCCACCCTGGTGGTGGGCGGCTGCGCCCTGGCCACCCTGCTGACGTCGGCCATCGAGACCCGCCAGTCCCGCGCCGGCACCACGGCCGCACTGCTCCGGCTCGGCGCCCCGGCCACCATGCTGCGGGGCTCGGCCGCACTGCGGGCCGCCGCGCTGATCGCCCTGTTCGTACCGCTCACCCTGCTGATCGCCTACCTGTCGGCGCTGCCGCCGACGAAGTGACGGGGACGAGTTCACGGGCCGCCGATGAGTTTTCCGGCGGCCCGTCGTCTATACCGGCGAACGCTTGTCGCACACCTATCGCAGGGGACAGAACATGTACCAGCAGATGATCTTCGTGAACCTGGCCACCGCCGACGTGCCCGCCACCCGGAAGTTCTACAGCGACCTGGGATACGGCATCAACGAGCAGTTCAGCACGGACGAAGTGGTCAGCGTGATGATCAGCGACACCATCGTGGCGATGTTCCTGGCGCCCTCGCACTACTCCCAGTTCACCCAGAAGACGATCGTGGACTCCCGCACCTCCAGCGAGACCCTGCTCTGCCTGAGCGCCGAGAGCCGGGAGAAGGTCGACGAGCTGGTGGAGAAGGCCATCGCGGCGGGCGGCACCTCGCACGGCCAGACCCAGGACCACGGCTTCATGTACGGCCGCGCCTTCGACGACCTCGACGGCCACACCTGGGAGATCATGTGGATGGACCCGGCCGCCGTCCAGGGGTGAACATGCCGGCATGACACCGGGCCGGAGTTGCCCGGCCTACTGGACGGTGTGTGCGCCCACCTCTTGACCGAGGTGGGCAACGATCTCGTGGTGGACCATATGCGCTCAGCGAGCCGTGGCGGCCGGCCGACTGCCTGGCCGTGCTGCGCCCCGAGGACGTCCTCTTCGTCGGCGTCCGCTGCCCGCTGGACGAGCTGGAGCGGCGCGAGCGGGCGCGCGGTGACCGGGAGGCCGGCCTCGCCTCCCTGCAGTACGACCTCGTGCACGCCCACGGCGACTACGACCTGGAGTGCGACACGAGCACCGCCTCCCCGCGCGCCTGCGCCGAGCGCATCCGGGACTTCCTCCCGCACCGGCCCACCCCGACCGCCTTCAGCCGGCTGCGGGCCCGGTACTCCATCGAGGGGTGAAGGGGCCCGGCACTAGCATGTGCGGATGCCTCCGATACCCGCCCGGCCCGAAGAGGTCGCCCCGGACCATGAGATCGAGTCGCTGGCGGAGTTCGACGCCGTCGTCGCCGCGCACGGGACACTCGCCCGGTTCCGCGTACAGGCAGTCGACCTGACCGGCCGTACGGAAGGCCTGCTGCGGCTGGACACCGAGGGCGCCGTCTTCCTCGGCTGCCCGATGGACGCCGAGGCGGCCGCCGAGGTCGCCGCCCGTGGTGCCCTGGTGTTCCCGCCGGTACCGGGCCTGCCCTTCGACCCGTACCGCGGATTCACGTACACACCCGAGGAGTTGTTCGCCTCGCTGGCCGACGGGTACGAGGCGACGCCGGACGCGCTGGCGTACGCGTGGTTCCAGCGGACCAAGTCCGACGGCGACATCCTCGCCTCGATGCTGCGGGCCATCCACGACGACTCCGTCTCCGACGCGCTGGACGAACTCCTCATCGGCGCAAGGGTGGTGGGCGTCATGGGCGGCCACGCGATGGCCCGTGGCACCGAGGAGTACGCGGGCGCGGCCCGGCTCGGCCGCGAACTGGCCCGCGCCGGCTTCACGGTGGCGACGGGCGGTGGTCCGGGCGCGATGGAGGCGGCCAACCTCGGCGCGTACGCGGCGCCGTTCGAGGACGGCATGCTGACCGAGGCGCTGCGGATTCTGGCCAAGGCGTCCTCGTTCACCCCGTCCGTGACGGACTGGGCACATGCCGCCTTCGAGGTCCGCGAACGCTGGCCGGACGGGGGCGAGTCGGTGGGCATCCCGACCTGGTTCTACGGGCACGAGCCGCCCAACGCGTTCGCCTCCCACCTCGGCAAGTACTTCGCCAACGCCACGCGCGAGGACGGCCTGCTGGCCCGCTCCAACGCCGGGGTGGTGTTCCTGCCGGGCGCGGCCGGGACCGTACAGGAGATCTTCGACAACGCCACGCCCAACTACTACGGCTCGCGCGGCAATCCGACGCCCATGGTGCTGGTGGACGAGGAGCACTGGACCGAGAAGCTCCCCACCTGGCCCCTGCTGCGCGCGTTGGCACGGGAACGGCCGATGGAGTCCCGTATCGCCCTGGTTGGCCGGATCGAGCTGGCTTCCGACGCGTTGAAACGTCTCGCTGAGCAATAAGAAGGTAAAGTCAACGCCCGTTGACCGCCTACGCATTGACATGTTTATGACGCGCTTATAAACCTGTGTGTCTTGTGGGGATGCTGGGGCTCCGCTCCGTCCGCCGCTCCAACTCCCCGCCTGCCCCCCGCAGTTCTGCACTCAGCAAAGGACATGACTTGTCCATATCCCGCCGTAACGCGCGCCGCTCCGTGCGCATCCTGGGCCTGGCCTCCGCGTCGGCCGCCCTGGTCCTCGGTGTCTCCGGCCAGGCGCTCGCGTGCAACATCAGCGAGTTCAAGGCCGAGGCCACGTGCAAGGGTGAGAAGGGCCAGATCACCGTCACCGACCGCGACTTCTCCGGCCAGAAGGCCACCGTCTCGGTGTTCCTGGAGAACAACGGCGCCGACGAGAAGAAGATCGGCGAGCAGGTGGTGACCGGCACCAAGGAAGGCGCCACGATCGTCTTCGACGAGGACTGGGCGCCCGGCGCGGTCTACCGCGTCAACGTCAACGTGCCCCGCTTCATCGACAACAAGAGCATCACGCCCAACGTGATCGCCCCGGCCACGGCGTGCAAGAAGGAGGAGTCCCCCTCCCCCACGCCGCCCGCCTCCGAGTCCCCGGCGCCGTCCGCCTCCGCGTCGACGCCCGCCGAGGACAGCGCCACCCCGTCCGCGAGCGAGAGCAGCAGCGCGGCCGCCCCGGTCTCCGAGGCGCCGAGCAACGCCCCCTCCGCGGCGATCGGTGACTCCAACCTCGCCGAGACCGGTGCGAACTCCAACACCGGCCTGATCGCCGGTGTCGCCGGTGCGCTCGTCGTGGTCGGCGGTGGCGCGGTGTACTTCGGCATGCGCCGTCGTGGCGCGAAGAGCGGCAGCTGACGCTCTTCGGATTCGTCCCCGACAGCGGCCCGTCCCCGTTTCGCACGGGGGCGGGCCGCTGTCTTTTCGCAGGTCAGCCGAGCACTACGGTCTCCGCCGCGTCGAACTCCACGCCGGTCGCGTCGCCGGTCTCCGGTGCCTCGCGCAGCGGGCAGGCGGCCTCCAGATGCGGGCCGCCGTCGCGAGGCTGGAGCCGGAGCGCCACATGGGTGCCCTTGAAGGTGCGGGCGGTCACCCTGCAGGCGAGGCCCTCCCCGGCGGCCACGAGCCGGACCCCGGCGGGCCGCACCAGCAGCTCCACGGCACCCTGCGGCGACCCCTCGGGCACGGGCAGCTTGCCCCACGGGGTGTCGGCGGCCACCCCGGTCACGCTCGCCGGGACCACGTTCTCGAAGCCGAGGAACCGGGCCACGAAGGCGTCGGCCGGCCTGCGCCACACCTCCAGCGGGGTCCCGGACTGCGCGATCCGCCCGTCCCGCATCACCACCACCCGGTCGGCCAGCGCGAACGCCTCGCCCTGGTCGTGGGTGACGGCCAGCACGGTGGTGCCCAACCGGCTGAAGAGTTCGCGGAGTTCGACCACCAGCCGCTCCCGCAGCGAGCGGTCCAGCTGTCCGAGCGGCTCGTCCAGCATCAGCAGCCTCGGCCGGGGCGCGAGCGCCCGCGCGAGGGCCACCCGCTGCTGCTCCCCGCCGGAAAGTCCGGCCACCGCCCGCCGGGCCGCCCCGGGCAGCCCGACCAGCTCCAGCAACTCCCTTACCTGGAGCTCCCGTTCACCCTTCGGCATGCCGTGCATGCGGAGTCCGAAGGCGACGTTGCCGCCCACGTCCCGCTGCGGGAAGAGCTGATGGTCCTGGAACATCAGCCCGACCCCGCGCCGGTGCGCGGGCACGCCCGCCTGGTCGCGGCCGTCAAGCAACACCCGCCCCCCGTCCAGGGGTTGGAGTCCCGCCACGCTGCGCAGCAGGGTCGACTTGCCGCTTCCGCTGGGCCCGAGCACGCACACCACCTCGTGCTCGGCGACCCCGAGGTCCACCGTGTCCAGCACCGGCCGCCCGCCGAGACGGACGGTCGCCTCCTCAAGGCTCAGCAGCATCAGAACTCCCCCGTCCGGTCGGTGCGCAGCCGCTCCAGCACGAGCAGCGCGGCCGCGCAGACCACCATGAGAATCGTCGAAAGGGCCATCGCCTGGCCGTAGTTCAGCTCTCCGGGCCGGCTCAGCAGCCGGGCCACCGCGACCGGCAGCGTGGGGTTGTCGGGCCGGGCGATGAACACGGTCGCCCCGAACTCACCGAGCGACACCGCGAACGCGAACCCGGCCGCGATCAGCAACGCCCGTCGCACCAGCGGGAGATCGACCTCCCGCCACACCCGCCAGGGCGACGCCCCGAGCACGGCCGCCGCCTCCCTGAGCCGTCCGTCCACCGCCCGCAGCACCGGCAGCATGGTCCGTACGACGAAGGGCGCGCCGACCAGCGCCTGGGCGAGCGGGACCAGGAACCAGGACTGGCGCAGGTCCAGCGGGGGCTCGTCCAGCGCGATCAGGAAGCCGAAGCCGACCGTCACGGCGGAGACACCGAGCGGCAGCATCAGCAGCGCGTCGAACCCGCGCATCAGCCGGCCCGCGTCCCGGCGGGCCAGCGCGGCGGCGGCCAGGGCGCCGACCACCAGGGCGATACCGGTGGCGGCGACCGCGTACTCCAGCGAGGTCCACACCGCGTTGAGCGGCGCCACCAGGAACGTACCGCCGTCGGCGTCCGTCAGTGCCCGGTAGTAGCCGAGGCCGGGGGCGTCCAGCGAGCGGCGGACCAGCACGCCGAGCGGCAGCACCAGGAGGACGGCGATGGTGGCGAGCACCCCGCCGAGCACCGCCCACTGGCCGGCGCCGCGCGGCCGGCGGGCGGTGACGGAGGCGTCGACCAGGCGCAGCGCGGTCTCCCGCCGCCGTACGGTCCAGGCGTGCACGGCGAGGATCGCGCCGACCGCGGCGAACTGGACCAGGGTGAGGACGGCGGCCGTGGTGAGGTCGAAGACCTCGGAGGTCTGGCGGTAGATCTCCACCTCCAGGGTGGAGAAGGTGGGCCCGCCGAGGATCTGGACCACGCCGAAGGAGGTGAAGGTGAACAGGAAGACCATCAGCGCGGCGGCGGCCACGGCGGGCGCCAGCGCGGGCAGGGTCACCTGGCGCCAGGCGCGCAGCGGGGAGGCGCCGAGCATCCGGGCGGCCTCCTCCTGGCGGGGGTCGAGCTGCCCCCAGAGCCCGCCGACGGTGCGGACGACGACGGCGTAGTTGAAGAAGACGTGCGCGATCAGGATCGCCCACACCGTGGTGTCCAGCCGGACGCCCCACAGCTCGTCCAGCAGTCCGCCGTGGCCGACCAGGGCGAGGAACGCGGTGCCGACGACCACCGTGGGCAGCACGAACGGCACGGTGACCACGGCCCGCAGCACCTGTTTGCCGGGGAACTCCAGCCGGGCGAAGACCCAGGCGGCCGGCAGCGCGATCACCAGCGTGAGCGCGGTGGAGGCGAGCGCCTGCCAGGTGGTGAACCACAGCACGTGCCGGATGTCGGAGCGGCCCAGCACCTCGGCGAACCGGCCGAGGTGCCAGGTGCCGTCGGCCTTGAGCCCGCGCGCCGTGATCGCGGCGACGGGCCACGCGAAGAACAGCGCGAAGAACGCGACGGGCAGGGCCATGAGCCCGAGCCGCGCCACGCTCCCGCGGCCGCGCCGGCCGGCTGCGGCTGCTTCCGTCACTTCAGTACGAGCGACGTCCACGAGCTGACCCACTGGTCGCGGTTGGCGGCGATCTTCTCGGGCGCCATGGTCTGCGGGTCCTTCACGGCGGGCCCGTACTCGGTGAACTCGGCGGGGACCTTCGCGTCCTTGATCACCGGGTACACGAACATGTTCAGCGGCATGTCCTGCTGGAACTGCTTCGACAGCAGGAAGTCGAGGAACGCCTTGCCGCCCTTGGGGTTCTTCGCGTGGTTCAGCAGGCCGGCGAACTCGACCTGCCGGAAGCAGGTGCCGTCCGAGACGCCGGTCGGGGCGGTCTTCGGCTTCTTCTTGGCGTAGATCACCTCGGCGGGCGGCGAGGAGGCGTACGACACGACGAGCGGCCGGTCACCGCCCGCCTTCCTGCCCTCGGAGGAGCCGGAGAACTCCTGGTAGTACGCCTGCTCCCAGCCGTCGACGACCTTGACGCCGTTGGCCTTCAGCTTCTTCCAGTACCCCTCCCAGCCCTTGTCGCCGTATTGCGCGGCGCTGCCCAGCAGGAAGCCGAGGCCGGGTGAGGAGGTGGCGGCGTTCTCGGTGACCAGGAGGTTCTTGTACTTCGGGTCCGCGAGGTCGGCGAAGGTGCGCGGCGGCTTCAGCTTGTGCTCGGTGAAGTACGCCTTGTCGTAGTTGACGCAGATGTCGCCGTGGTCGACCGGGGTGACGCGGTGCTTGTCCGCGTCCAGCTGGAAGGCGGGGTCGACCTGGCCGAGGCCCTTGGCGGCGTACGGCTGGAAGAGGCCGTTGTCGAGGGCGCGGGAGAGCAGGGTGTTGTCGACGCCGAAGAAGACGTCGCCCTGGGGGTTGTCCTTGGTGAGGACCGCCTTGTTGACGGCCTGCCCGGCGTCGCCGTCCTTGAGGACGCGCACCTTGTAGCCGGACTGCTTCTCGAAGTCCGCGATCACGTTCTTGGACGCGGCCCACGAGTCGTGGCTGACGAGGGTCACGGTCCTGGTGTCCGCGCTCCCCTTGGTGTCGGTGGACCCGCACGCGGAGAGCGTGAGCAGGCCGAGGCCGACCGACGCGGCCACGAAGGTCTTGGTGTGCACTGGTGGTCCTCCTGGGTGGGCCAGGAAGAGACGCGGCCCTGCCCGGACTCCGCGCGGGAGGCCGGGCAGGGCGCAACAGCTTGAGTGATGACCGAACTTCCTACCCAGAATGACCTGGGCGAGGTTCAGAGGGTCTGCGGCCTGGTTGCCGCACTCTCAGCGCTGTGGCGCTCCCCTGTCGGAATATGCAGATGTATGACTGGTATGACGTTGTACTGACCGGCCCAGGTTACCGCTCGGTGGCCGCGAGCTGGCCACACGCCCCGTCGATCTCCTGACCGCGGGTGTCCCGGACGGTCACCGGCACGCCGTGCGCGGCGATGGCCTCCACGAACGCCTTCTCGTCCTCGGGCCGGGAGGCGGTCCACTTGGAGCCGGGGGTGGGGTTGAGCGGGATCAGGTTGACGTGCACGGGCCTGCCCTTGAGCATCCGGCCGAGCCGGTCGCCGCGCCACGCCTGGTCGTTGATGTCCCGGATGAGCGCGTACTCGATGGACAGCCGGCGGCCGGACTTCTCCGCGTACTCGAACCCGGCGTCCAGCACCTCGCGCACCTTCCACCGCGTGTTCACGGGGACGAGGGTGTCGCGCAGCTCGTCGTCGGGGGCGTGCAGGGAGATCGCCAGCCGGCACTTGAAGCCCTCGTCGGCGAAGCGGTGGATGGCGGGGACGAGGCCGACCGTCGACACGGTGATGCCGCGCTGGGACAGCCCGAGGCCGTCGGGGGCGGGGTCGGTGAGGGCCCGGATGGCGCCGACCACGCGCTTGTAGTTGGCGAGCGGCTCGCCCATGCCCATGAAGACGATGTTGGAGAGCCGCGCGGGCCCGCCGGGGACCTCGCCGTCCCTCAGCGCGCGCATACCGTCCACGATCTGGTGCACGATCTCGGCGGTGGACAGGTTCCGGTCGAGCCCGGCCTGCCCGGTCGCGCAGAACGGGCAGTTCATCCCGCACCCGGCCTGGCTGCTGATGCACATGGTGACCCGGTCCGGGTACCGCATCAGCACCGACTCCACGAGCGTGCCGTCGAACAGCTTCCACAGCGTCTTACGGGTGGTGCCCTGGTCCGTGGCCAGATGCCGGACCACCGACATCAGCTCCGGGAACAGCGCCTCCTGGAGCTTGGCGCGCGAACCGGCGGGGATGTCGGTCCACTCCTCCGGGTCGTGCGCGAACCGCGCGAAGTAGTGCTGCGACAGCTGCTTGGCACGAAACGGCTTCTCCCCCGCCTCCGCGACAGCGTCCTTCCGCTCAGCGGGCGAAAGATCAGCGAGATGCCGCGGCGGCTTCTTGGCTCCGCGGGGGGCAACGAAAGTAAGTTCTCCGGGCTTGGGCATGGTGGTACCAGTGTCTCAGATCGACATGGGGTGCCTTGGCCGGAGCGGGGTGGGGGTGGTCACCACACGTCGACGGACCAGAGATCGCCCCTTCTGGTGTCCGGCCGGATCTGGGTCGCCTGGGCCGTGGGGGTCGGGGTCGCGGGCGGCCGCGCCGACGCCGGCCGGACGACGCAGCGGGCCCCGCTCTCGGAGGGAGAGCGGGGCCCGGGGCCGTATACGGGCTAGGAGCCCACGAAGGCCACCAGTAGCAGCCAGACCACAGGGGCCGTCGGGAGCAAGGAGTCCAGGCGGTCCATGATTCCTCCGTGGCCGGGGAGGAGGGTGCCCATGTCCTTGATGCCGAGGTCGCGCTTGATCATGGACTCGCCGAGGTCGCCCAGCGTGGCGCTGCCCGCGACCGCGAGGCCGAGGATCAGGCCCTGCCACCAGACGCCGTCCTCGATGAGGAACTGCATGCACAGCGCGCCCGCGACCATGGCGAAGGCGACCGCGCCCATCAGGCCCTCGCGCGTCTTGCCGGGGCTGATGCGCGGAGCGAGCTTGTTCTTGCCGAAGCGCCAGCCGACCGCGTACGCGCCGGTGTCGCTGACCACGGTGAGGACCAGGAACGTCAGCACCCGCCAGGCACCGTCGTCGGCGGTGAGCATCATCGCCACGAAGGTCGCCAGGAACGGCACGTAGAACGCGGCGAAGACGCCGGCCGTGACGTCCTTGAGGTAGCCCTCCGGCGGCTGCGTCATCCGCCAGACCAGCACCGCCAGCGCGGTCAGCGCCATGGCGACCCAGGCACCCTCGGCACCGCGCGCGTACCCGGCGACCACCATGGCCGCACCGCCCACCGCGAGCGGCACCAGGGGTGCCCTGATCCCCTTGCGCTCCTGGAGCCTGCTGGTCAGCTCCCACAGACCGACGACCACCGCGACGGCGACCACACCGACGAACACGGCCTTGACGACGAAGAGCGAGGCGATGATGACCACGCCGAGCCCCACGCCGACGCCTATGGCCGCGCTCAGGTCACGGCCCGCGGTCTTCTTCGGCACGGGCACCGGCTGAGGGGCGTCGGGCATGGGGTCGTCGTCCTGGTCTCCGCCATACGCGGGTACGTCGGGCACGCTGGGCATGGGGCGAGTCTGCTGCGCCTCGGGCGCATCGTATGCGGGACCCGCCGTGACAGCCCCCTGGAGTGGCCCACCCGCGGTGGGCCCCCAGTACCCGGCCTGCCCCGCCTGCGGCGGCGCCCCCCAGGAAGAGTCGCTCATCAGACTTCGAGCAGCTCCGCTTCCTTGTGCTTGAGCAGCTCGTCCACCTGCGCCACGTACTTGGCGGTCAGGTCGTCGAGCTCCTTCTCGGCGCGGCGGCCCTCGTCCTCGCCGACCTCGCCGTCCTTGATCAGCTTGTCGATGGCGTCCTTGGCCTTGCGGCGCACGGAGCGGATCGAGACCTTGGCGTCCTCGGCCTTGTGCTTGGCGACCTTGATGTAGTCGCGGCGGCGCTCCTCGGTCAGCTCGGGGAACACCACACGGATGATGTTGCCGTCGTTGCTGGGGTTGACGCCCAGGTCGGAGTCCCGGATCGCCTGCTCGATGTTGCGCAGCGCGCTCTTGTCGAACGGGGTCACCACGGCCATGCGCGGCTCCGGCACGGAGAACGAGGCGAGCTGGTTGATCGGCGTCGGGGCACCGTAGTAGTCCGCCACGATCTTGTTGAACATCGCGGGGTGCGCACGGCCGGTGCGGATCGCGGCGAAGTCCTCCTTGGCGACCACGACGGCCTTCTCCATCTTCTCCTCGGCTTCGAGGAGGGTCTCTTCGATCACCACTTGCTCCTGCGTGTCTTGAGTAAGGCCCGGCCGCGATGCCCGTTCGGGCGGCGGGCCGGCTGCGTCGCGTCTGCTTCCTGCACGGTTCCCGACCGGCAGGACATTGTCCATCCCCCGGCCGGGGCGCGTCCCGTCCTTGCCCCGGACGGGTCGCGCCGGTGGCGCGGGGTCACCGGTCAGTCCCGGCTGCCCTCGTCACCCACGAGCGTGCCGATCTTCTCACCCTTGACGGCCCGCGCGATATTGCCCTCGGCCAGCAGCTCGAACACGAGGATCGGCAGGCTGTTGTCCCGGCACAGGGTGACGGCGGTGGCGTCGGCGACCTTGAGGTCGCGGGTGATGACCTCGCCGTAGCCGAGCGCGTCGAACTTGACGGCGTCGGGGTTGGTCTTGGGGTCGGCGTCGTAGACCCCGTCCACCCCGTTCTTGCCCATGAGCAGCGCCTCGGCGTCGATCTCCAGGGCGCGCTGGGCGGCGGTGGTGTCGGTGGAGAAGTACGGCATGCCCATCCCGGCACCGAAGATGACCACGCGGCCCTTCTCCAGGTGGCGCACGGCGCGCAGCGGGATGTACGGCTCGGCGACCTGGCCCATGGTGATGGCGGTCTGCACGCGGCTGTCGATGCCCTCCTTCTCCAGGAAGTCCTGGAGGGCGAGGCAGTTCATCACGGTGCCGAGCATGCCCATGTAGTCGGAGCGGGCCCGGTCCATGCCGCGCTGCTGCAGCTCCGCGCCGCGGAAGAAGTTGCCGCCGCCGATCACGACCGCGATCTCGGCGCCGTCACGCACGACGGCGGCGATCTCACGGGCGATCTTGTGCACCACGTCCGGGTCGACGCCGAGGCCACCGCCGCCGGAGAAGGCCTCTCCGGACAGCTTCAGCAGAAACCGGCCGCTTACTTTGCCGTCGTCGCTCTTCTGGGCCTTGGTGGTCATGGAGATCCCGCCTCTTTCACGTGTTGCACATACGAAGAAGGCCATTGCCGGTGGGTCGCTTCTCGCTCCCTTGCGCGGCAATGGCCTCCTCGTCAGATCTGCTGCCGTCCGCCGCACAGCCTCGGGCGGCGGTCTGCGCGGACGACTGCTGTCGACCCTATCGGGGTCGCGCGTCGATCGCGGTACGGACTCAGATGCCGACCTTGATGCGCGAGAAGCGCTTCAGGGTGACACCGGCCTCGTCCAGCACCTTCTGGACGGACTTCTTGTTGTCCAGGGCGTACGGCTGGCCGAGCACCGTGGCGTCCTTGAAGAAGCCGTTGAGGCGACCCTCGACGATCTTGGCGATCGCGGCCTCGGGCTTGCCCTCGGCGCGGGTGGTCTCCTCGGCGATGCGACGCTCGGACTCGACGACGTCGGCCGGCACGTCCTCCTTGGAGAGGTACTTCGGCGCGAACGCGGCGATGTGCTGGGCGATGCCCTTGGCGACCTCGGCGTTGGGCTTGTCCAGCTCGACGAGGACACCGATCTGCGGGGGCAGGTCGGGCATCGTGCGGTGCATGTACGCGGTGACGTAGCCGTCCGTGAACTGCGCGAAGCGGTCCAGGACGATCTTCTCGCCGAGGTTGGCGTTGGCCTCGTCCACGAACGCCTGGACGGTCTTGCCGGGCTCGATCTCGGAGGCGAGGAGCGCCTCGATGTCGGCCGGGGAGGTCTTGGCGACGTGCTCGGCGATGGCGTGGGCCACGGCCTGGAACTTGTCACCCTTGGCGACGAAGTCCGTCTCGCACTTCAGCTCGACGAGGACACCCTCGGAGTTGTCGTCGGCGATGATGGAGACCACGGCGCCGTTCTCGGCGGAGCGGCCCTCGCGCTTGGCGACGCCCTTCTGGCCCTTGATGCGCAGCGCCTCGACGGCCTTCTCGACGTTGCCCTCGGCCTCGTCCAGCGCCTTCTTGCAGTCCATCATGCCGGCGCCGGTGAGCTCACGGAGCTTCTTGACGTCGGCGGCGGTGTAGTTCGCCATGAGTCAGTGAGTCTTTCTGGAAGTCTTGGGAGATCGGAGATCCGCACGGGCCCGCGACCGGCGGGTGGCCGGGTCGCGGGCTTCGTGTCGGGCTACGGATGACAGGCGGGACCGGGGTTCATACCGCCCCCGCCGTCAGCGCCGGTGTCAGGCCTGCTCGGCCTTGGGGGCCTCGGCCTCGACCTCGGCGGCAGCCTCTTCGACGGCCTCGGAGACCGGGGCGTCGGGCGCGGGGGCCTCGGCGGCGATCTCGACGGCCTCGGCGGCCTCGTCGGCCTTCTTCTCACCCTCGAGCAGGTCGCGCTCCCACTCGGCCAGCGGCTCGGCCGCGGCCTTCTCGCCCTTGTCACCGGTGGCGACGCGCGAGCGGGAGATGAGGCCCTCGGCGACGGCGTCGGCGATCACGCGGGTGAGCAGGGTGACGGAGCGGATCGCGTCGTCGTTGCCCGGGATCTTGTAGTCGACCTCGTCGGGGTCGCAGTTGGTGTCGAGGATGGCGACGACCGGGATGTTGAGCTTCCGGGCCTCGCCGACCGCGATGTGCTCCTTCTTGGTGTCCACGATCCAGACGGCGCTGGGCACCTTGGACATCTCGCGGATACCACCGAGGGTCTTCTCGAGCTTGGCCTTCTCGCGGGAGAGGACCAGCAGCTCCTTCTTGGTCAGACCGGAGGCGGCGACGTCGTCGAAGTCGATCTGCTCGAGCTCCTTGAGGCGCTGCAGACGCTTGTAGACGGTCGAGAAGTTGGTGAGCATGCCGCCCAGCCAGCGCTGGTTGACGTAGGGCATGCCGACGCGGGTGGCCTGCTCGGCGATGGCCTCCTGCGCCTGCTTCTTCGTGCCGACGAACATGACCGTGCCGCCGTGGGCGACGGTCTCCTTGACGAACTCGTAGGCGCGGTCGATGTACGACAGCGACTGGAGCAGGTCGATGATGTAGATGCCGTTGCGCTCGGTGAAGATGAAGCGCTTCATCTTCGGGTTCCAGCGACGGGTCTGGTGACCGAAGTGGACGCCGCTCTCCAGCAGCTCCCGCATCGTGACGACGGCCATGGCCATCTCCTTGAGATTCTCGGTTGTGCCGCGTCCGCCGGACGGCGGTCGCGCCTGACGCCCGCGGTGCGCCGTGCCGCGAAGGACCGAGGGGCGCTTGTACGAACCCTGTGACGGGCTTCGTACCGGGGCGTGCGAAGTCGACCCGGTGACCCGGATCGCCAGAAGAAGTGTACGTGACGGCCAGGGCACCGGGTGACGCCGCTGTCCACAACCGGCAGGTTGTCCACAGATCCCGCCAGGATCGGCCGGCGGACGGCAGGGTTCTCGCATGCGATCACTGGTGCGACACCTGCTCAACTGGGCCGTCCCGCCCATGCTGTTGACCTTCGCCGTGCTCACGCCCCTGGCGTGGGCGGAGCCGCCACCACCGGAGAAGCCTCCTGGTGAGCGGGTGCCCGCGCCGCCCCGGACCTGGCCGGTGGGGACGCGTCCGGCGGTGCTGCGGGGCTGGGAGCCGCCCGCCACCGTGTACGCCGCCGGGCACCGGGGCGTGGACCTGGCGGCGGCGCCGGGCGCCCCGGTGCGGGCGGTGGCGGCGGGCCGGGTGTCGTACGCGGGACGGGTCGCGGGCCGGGGCGTGGTCGCGGTGGCCCTGGCGGGCACGTCGCTGCGGACGACGTACGAGCCGGTGCGGGCCGAGGTGAAACAGGGCGCGGAGGTCCGGGCCGGGGAGGTGGTGGGGACGGTGGAGGGCACCGGGTCGCACTGCCCCGAGGCTTGTGTGCACTGGGGACTGCTGGACGGGGAGACCTATCTGAACCCGCTGGACCTGCTGCCACCGTGGCTGCTGCAGAGGGGGCCGTCCCGGCTGCTTCCGGTACTGGGGGTCCCGGTGCCGCCGGGCTAGGTCGTGTCCGGAAAGTGGCGCCGTCTGCCCGGAGGGCAGGGCTCGCGGCGTCTGGTGCGTGCGCTCGCAAGGCGGAGGGTCGCCCTCGTACTGGGCGTACGAGGACGATCCCGACAACGCCGCTGGGGGTCCCCCCTGCTCGCAGAGCTTGGGGGAGCGTGCCAGGCGCCGCGAGCCAGGCGCCACTTTCCGGACACGGCCTAGCCCCGGACGCCCCGCAGGGCCATGGCGACCGCCGCCTCGGTGATCGCGTCGGGGTGTTCGGCCGCCCCGAGTTCGATACGGCGCACGGCCGCGTCGACGACGCCCTGGAGCAGCATCGCGGCGAGCCGGGGCTCCTCGTGCCCGAGGCCGGCCAGCGCCTCGACGATCATCGCCACGAGCCCGCCGTGCGCGGCGCGGATCTTCTCCCGCGCGCCCGCGTCGAGTTCGCTCGCGGAGATCGCCACGACGGCCCGGTGGCGTCGGTCGCCGACCAGGGCGAGCTGGCGGCGCACATACGCCTCGACCTTGCCCTCGGCGGTGGGCGCGTCCGCCATCGCGGCCTCGACCTCCGCCGCCCAGACGGGGAAGTCGACCTCGCACAGCTCCTCGACCACGGCGGCGCGCGAGCGGAAGTACTCGTACACCGACGACCTGGCAAGACCGGTGCGCTCCGCGAGCGCGGGGAAGGTCAGCGCGTCCGTCCCGCCCTCGGACAGCAGGGAACGGGCCGCGTCCAGCAGGGCGGCTCGCTGCATCGACCGGTGCTCGGCCACGGAGGCCGCTCGAATCCTTGGCACGCCCCCCACTTTACGGACCGGCCGGAGAACACGGCAGGAGTCAGCGTCCGAAGCTCGCCAGCTTGGCCCGGAGCTGGAGCACCGACTTGGTGTGGATCTGGCTGACCCGGCTCTCGGTGACCCCGAGGACGTTGCCGATCTCGGCGAGGGTCAGCCCCTCGTAGTAGTAGAGCGTGACCACGGTCTTCTCACGGTCGGGCAGGGTGTTGATGGCCCGGGCCAGGAAGCGGCGCAGCTCCCGGTCCTCGGCCACCTCCACGGGGTTGTCGGCGGCGGTGTCCTCCAGGGTGTCCATGAGGCTGAGCCGGTCGCCGCCCTCACCGCCGACGTGCAGCAGCTCCTCCAGCGCGACCACGTTGGCCAGGGACAACTGGCTGAAGACCGCGTGCAGCTCCTCGACCTCGACGCCCAACTCGGTGGCGACCTCCTGCTCGCTCGGGGTCCGCCGCAGCTTGGCCTCCAGCGCCGCGTAGGCCCGCTCGTAGTTGCGCGCCTTCTGCCGGACCGAACGGGGAATCCAGTCCAGCGCCCGCAGTTCGTCGATCATGGCGCCGCGAATCCGGGTGATCGCGTACGTCTCGAACTTGATCTCGCGCTCGATGTCGAACTTCTCGATCGCGTCGATCAGCCCGAACACCCCGGAGGAGACGAAGTCGGCCTGCTCCACGTTGGGCGGCAGCCCGACGCTCACCCGGCCGGCCACGTACTTCACGAGCGGCGAGTAATGCAGGATGAGCTGCTCCCGGAGGCGCTCGTCCCCCGTCGCCTTGTACGACCGCCACAGCTCGTCGAGCGTCGAGGGAGCGGGCGGCCGCACGCTGCCGCCGTCGCGGGCGGCTGGGGGGGCCGCCGCCCGGTCGGAGCCGGAGGTGTGCTGGGGCATTCGTCGCCTAGTGCCGTTCTGCCGTGAAGTGCCGTGAACTGCCGTGCCGTGGGTGGGGGATGCGGGGTAGGTGCTGGATACCGGGTCGTCGGTGGGCGCGGGCCGCGCGAGAGGGTGCGGGCCGGCCCGTCCGCGCCCGAACTTTCGTGAGCGTAGCGTGACTGAGGAGTCGCGGTGTGCGAACAGTGGGGCGCCACCCGTGCGCGCACCCCTGTGCGACCCCGCTCCCCCGCGTCACCCGGTTCGCTCAGCGTGACCGGTTACGGGCGTCAACTCCGGTAAATCCCAAGGGCGTAGAGGATTCCCCCGGACGGCCGAACACCCTCGGTCAGGGCGGCTGCGGGTCTTTCCCGACCGGCAGCATCGCCTGGCGTGTCAACTTCCAGCCGTCGTCGTGTCGTTCGACATAGCCAAGCGCTCGAAGCTCGTACAGCCGGGCGACCGCCTCCTCGCGGGTGGTGCGGGCCTCACGGGCGATCTCCTCGGGCCCGGCCGGGCGGGCGGCGGGCAGGGCGGCGAGGACGGTGGCCGCGTCCGGGTCGAGCAGGTCGCGCGGGAGCACCGGGCCGCGGCGGGGCGGGGCCAGTTCACCGATGCCTCCGACGAGTTCGATCACGTCCGCCGCGTCGGTGACGAGCACCGCCTCCCCGCGCAGCAGCTCGTGCACCCCGGCGGAGCGCCCGCTGGTCACCGGACCGGGCACACCCATGGTGAACCTGCCGAGCCGCTGGGCGGCGCGGGCCGTGACCAGCGAGCCGCTGCGGCAGGCGGCCTCCACCACGACCGTGCCCCGGGTGAGCGCCGCGATCACCCGGTTACGGACGATGAAGCGGCTGGACGTCGGATGATCTCCCGGCGGCAACTCCCCGATCACCAGACCCTGTTGGGCGATCCGGTCGATCAGCGCGGCGTGTCCGCGCGGATACGCCTGATCCACCCCCGAGGCCAGCACGGCGACGGTCGCCCCGTCGGCCGCGAGGGCACCCCGGTGCGCGGCGCCGTCGACCCCGTAGGCCCCGCCGGAGACGACCACCCACCCTTGTTCGGCCAGCCCGGCGGCGAGAGTGGCGGCCACATGGGAGCCGTACTCGGTGCAGGCGCGGGCGCCCACGACGGCCACGGACCGCAGCGCCCACATCCGCAGCCCCGGCCGGCCGCGCACCCAGAGGCCCACCGGGCGTCCGTCGCCCAGGTCGTCGAGCTGGGCGGGCCACTCCGCGTCCCCCGGGCACACGAACCGCGCCCCGGTCTCCCGCGCGGCCGCCAGGTCCGCCGCCGGATCGGCACGCGCCGCCCGTGCCAGCAGTCCGCGCCAGCGGGTGCCGCTCACCCCCGGCAGGGGATCGCCGCCCTCCCTCAGCCGCCGCACCACCTCCGGCACCCCGAACAGCCGCAGCCACCGTCCGCCGACGTCGTCCCCGGGCTCGATGACCCGGGTGAGGAACACCCGCCCGGTCCGCTCCCCCTCCGGGCGCTCCCCCGTCATGCCAGGGCTCCGATGGCCATGGGGACGCCCCGTGGGACGCCGGTGCGCAGTTGCAGGGCGAGGGCCACGTCCCCGGCGTCCGGGCGGTCGTGTCCGACGAGGTCGGCGACGGTCCACGCGACCCGCAGCACCCGGTCGATACCGCGCGCGGTGAGCACGCCCCGCTCCAGATTGCGCTCGGCCTCGTCCATCGCCCCCGTGACGGCGTGGAAGCGGCTGCGCAGCTCCCGTCCTGACACCTCGCTGTTGGTGCCCCACGGGGTCCCGGCCAGCCGGGCCGCCGCCCGCTGCCGCGCCTCGCGCACCCGGTCGGCCACGGTCGCGGTGGACTCGCCGCGCGCACCGGGGTCGGTCAGCTGGGCCCGGGTCACCGGATCGACCTCGACCCGCAGGTCCACCCGGTCCAGCAGCGGGCCGGAGAGCCGGGACTGGTAGCGCCGGATCGCCGAGGGCGGGCAGTCGCACAGGGAGTCGCGCTGGGAGAAACGCCCGCACGGGCAGGGGTTGGCCGCGAGCACCATCAGGAACCGCGCCGGGAACCGCACCACGCCAGCACTGCGCGCGATCACCACGTGCCCGGACTCCAGCGGCTGGCGCAGCGCGTCCAGTGTCTGGCTGTGGAACTCGGGCGCCTCGTCCAGGAAGAGGACGCCCCGGTGGGCCAGGGAGACGGCGCCGGGCCGGGCGATGCCGGGGCCGCCGCCGACCAGGGACTGCATGGTGGCCGAGTGGTGCGGGGCGCAGTAGGGCGCCACGTCGATGAGCGGCTTGCCCGGTGGGAGCAGCCCGGCCACCGAGTGCACGGCGGTGACCTCCAGGGAGTCCTGCCGGGTCAGCCGGGGCAGTACGGCGGGGAGCCGTTCGGCGAGCATCGTCTTGCCGGCGCCCGGTGGGCCTTCCAGGAAGAGATGGTGGCCGCCGGCCGCGGCCACCTCCACGGCGGTGCGGGCCGAGGTCTGGCCCACCACGTCGGCCAGGTCGTGGCCCTGGTCGTGCTGGGCTGCCCCGGCGCTGTGCATGCCGGTGGCCGAGCCGGTGCCGGGCATCCGGAGCCCGGCGAGGAGCGGATCGGGGCGCCCCGGCGCGTCCGGCTCCTCCTCGGGCACCGGCTCGTCCGCGAGGACGGCGATGAGCTGGCGCAGGCTGCGTACGCCCAGTACGGACACCCCGGGCACCAGCGCGGCCTCGGCCGCGGCGCACTCCGGGACGACGACCTGGGTGTACCCGGCGTCGGCGGCGGCCAGCACGGCGGGCAGGATGCCCCGGACCGGGCGGACCCGGCCGTCGAGGCCGAGTTCGCCGATCATGACGATGTCGGCGAGCACCCGGGGGTCGATGCGTTCGGCCGCGCCGAGGACGGCGCTCGCTACCGCGAGATCAAATCCAGAGCCGGCCTTGGGTACCGAGGCGGGGCTCAGTCCCACGGTGAGCTTCTTCTGCGGCCACTCGCCGCCGGAGTTCACCACGGCGGCCCGGACCCGGTCCCGGCTCTCCGTCAGGCTCTTGTCCGGCAGCCCCACCAGGGTGAAGGCGGCCACTCCGGGCTCCAGGTCGGCCTGGACCTCGACGAGGACACCCTCGACTCCGACCAGGGCCACCGAGCAGGTACGGGCGAATCCCATCTAGGCCACCCCCCGCGCATGCTCCACGGTGGGCGCCCCGCGCCGGGGCAGCAGCACCCCGACCAGATCGACCCGGACCCCGTCCGGCGGCGCTCCGCCGTGCGTATGCGCCCATCGCTCGGCCAGGTCCAGCAGCCGCCGGGCCTTCTCGGGCGTGACGGCGGCCATCGGGTGCTGGAACTCCCCGCCCCGCCGGGTCTTCACCTCGCAGACGACCAGCGTGCCGCCGTCCCACGCCACGATGTCGATCTCTCCCGAGCGTCCGCAGCGCCAGTTGCGCTCCAGGATGCTCATCCCGGCCTCGGTCAGCCGCCGCGCGGCCAGATCCTCGCCGTACCTGCCCAGTCCACTGCGTGCCTTGTCCATGTCGGCACCACCTCCGGCACCCACGGTGACGGGGCGCGCAGGAAGAAGTGGATCTTGGTGGACGGAGACGGGTTTGTGGATATCTCCGCCACCCGTGTGAGTGACCTACCCCCCGCTCACCAGCCGGGACCAGCCGCCACCAGCGGGAATCACCCGCTCGGCAACTCCAGATCGCTCTTGTTCAGCTCCTCGATGTTCACGTCCTTGAACGTCAACACCCGAACCTGCTTGACGAACCGTGCCGGGCGGTACATGTCCCACACCCAGGCGTCGGCCATCGACACCTCGAAGAACACCTCACCCTGGACCGAGTGCACCTGCATCTCGTAGTCGTTGGTGAGGTAGAAGCGCCGTTCCGTCTCGATCACGTATTTGAACAGACCGACGACGTCTCGGTACTCCCGGTAGAGCTTCAGCTCCATCTCGGTCTCGTACTTCTCGAGGTCCTCGGCGCTCATGGCAGCTTCCCCTTCAGCCGTGCGATCCCCCCATTGTGCGCCAGTCCGGCGAACCCTCAGACGATTTCCGTGTCGAGGGTCACGGGTGTGGCCGGGGGACCCTCGTCGAGCAGCGTGCGCAGCAGCCCGGCGAGCCTGGTCGGATACACCGTCTCATGCGCCCGCTCTAGTTCCCGGCACGTCCACCAGCGCGCTCCGGACACGCTGCGCCGCTCCAGCTCGGTCAGCCCCAGAGCGGCCGTCGCCGTCTGGCTCGTACGGGCCAGGTAGTACCACTCGTCCTGGTCCCAGCGGCGCCCGGCGAACGGGAAGGAGCACCGGCGGCGCCACAGCACCGGGCCCAGGTCGACCTCGGTGATGCCGGTCTCCTCGGCCAGTTCGCGGAGCGCGGCCTCCTCACGGGTCTCGGCGCCCTCCAGCCCGCCGCCGGGGGTGAACCACCAGTCGTCGGCCGGGTTGTCCGGCTCGTGCCCGTGCAGCAGCAGGACGCGGTCGGCGGGGTCGAGCAGCACCACACGGGCGACCTTCCGCAGCCCGCCCGTGTAGGTGTCCTCATCCCGCATGGACGGGCTCCGCGCTGCCCCGGGCGCGGGAACGGCCCACGCGCGCCGCGATCGGACCGTAGGCGGCACCTCCCAGGACCAGCACCGCGCCGGCGACGATCATCACCTCGATCAGCGGCAGCGGACCCGGCTCCGACAGCGTGCCCAGCGCCTCGAACCCGGCCGGCCGGGCCAGCATGCCCCGCATCGGCCAGACCACGGAGTCCACGCGGGCGTGCACCGCACCGCTGCTCACCGTGCCCTCGGCGGCGTCGGTGAGGTGGGCGGTGGAGTCCAGCGAGCCCTGGCGTTCGTCGCCGAGCAGGAAGAGGCGGCCCTTGGGCACGGTCACCGTCGGGAAGCCCTTGACCTCGGCCGGGGTGCCCTTGGGCAGATAGGGCTCGTCGACCGGCTTGCCGTTGACGCTCAGCTTGCCGTCGGTGCAGCAGGCGACGGTGTCCCCACCGACCGCGACCACCCGCTTGACCACGTCGGCACCGGTCACCCAGGTCTTGTCGCTGAACACCACCACGTCACCCCGGCGCACGTCCGCGCCGTCGACCCGCTGGGCCAGCACCCGGTCCCCGGCGTCGATGGTCGGGGTCATCGAGCTGGTCGGCACCGTGTAGGGCCGGTAGGTCACCGCGGCCCAGCCGAAGCCGGCCAGGAAGAGCAGCAGGCCCAGGGCCACCGCCACGCCGGACAGTTTCCCGCCGAGGCCACCCCTGGACCCCGCGGACTCCACGCCGTGGGCACTTGCCATGTCGTCTCCCGGTCCCCTCCGCCGGGATCACCCGGCCTGCCACGATCCGCCTTTGGTAGCACACCGGGCCGGAAAGCCGCGAGGGCGGTGTCCCCCGGTGACCGGTTCTTCACCGGGTCTTCGGGAAACACCGCCCTCGGCGGCATCCGTACCTCGCGCGTGAAAGCGCGACTCACACCTCAGCGTGGCTCACGCCTCGCGCGCGGCCTCCGCGGCGGCGGGACGAGCCGCCCTGCGGCGACGCCACACCGCGACCGGCACCACGAGCGCGACCGCTCCGGCGCCCGGCGCGTACGGCAGCGAGGCGGCGGCGGAGCTCTGC